>JBLIAG010000003.1:0-178374 GCA_047634375.1 Bacteriovoracaceae bacterium | reverse complement strand
AAACTCCATGACAACTTGAGACCAACAGCCGTGGTATCTTGGTTTAAGAAACTATCTCCCATAAATTCTTCAGCGTAGAAAGTTTTTCCATAGCTTCCAAATAGCGATAGTGTAGGATAATAATCAGAACTTGTTATTGTCTCAAGAGATTTATAAAGAGCGAATTGATTTTTTAATAGGCTTGAAAAAGCAAGGTTTGAAAGGTTATAAGGTTCTTCTACTTTCTCAACCTCAACAAGGTTCTTTAGTGATTCTTCTAAATTTATCTTTATATTCTCATCTAACTTAAGAAAATTTTTCAATTGAGATAAGGCATATTCGTACTGTCTTTGAGACTCTATTAAGGCAGGTTTTCTAGAGAATATATCAGCTTTCATTTTTAAATTTTGATCTTGAGAAATTCTTCCAAAAGAAATCCTTTTTTGTAATGCCTTTCTATTGTCTAAAGTATTTTGATATGAGTTTTTTGAAATATCATAAAGTTGCTTATAAAATAAAGCATTAAAATATTGCTGAGAAACAATCGCTTTTATATTTGAAATGGTTACTTTTTGATTCGTTTTTGCTATTTCTCTTTGGAATTTTGCGGCTTCTAGTGCGCCAGTAAAACGTCCAAACGTATACACAGGCTGAACAATGTTAATTGTCCCCCCTTGTGTGTAATTATCAAAAAGTTTGTTTGTAGCAGGATCTTCACCTGTTATAACCGAAAAAAGAGACGGCTTTTGACTAGACTTTTGTGTTGTTAACTCAGCAGTTATTGTTGGAAAAATGTTTGAGCGCACTTGTTTGTAATTTAATTGAGCTTGTCTAAGTTCATGTCTTGCTATTTGTGATCTTTCGTTTCTTTCTATTGCCATTTTAACTGCTTTTTTTAGACTTAAATCAAGTTGTTCAGATGCTATAACTGATATTGAAAAAGTCATAAAAGCAAAGCCTATTTTTATATAATTTCCCATATTTATCCCTATTAATTATTAATTATTCCTCTGTGAAATACGCTTACAATATGCTCGGAGTAAAGCTTTCGATATTCTGTGTTGTCTTTGAGATTTTTCCCTATCTTCTTCTTCCTTTGTTCATCATATCTAATTGCATGATTGATTATTCCAAAAAACATAGATGCAAGAACAGAAGGTTCATAATTATTTTTTATTAAATTGTTTTTTCGAAGCGAGCAAAAATAGTATGTTAGACTATTGAATAAATTTTCTATGTTTGGGAATTCTGAAGTTTCCCGTTTTTCTGTTTCTTGAAGTGAAAGTAATAATAAATTTGGGTTCTCAATATAGAAGTAGAAAATCTCGTTGGTGAAACTCAGTAATGAATTATAAATATCATTTGTACTTTTGGCTTCGGTTAAACTCTTTTTAGTTAAGTTAATTGTAGATTCTGATATTTTTTTTAAACATGATTGATAAAGACCTTCTTTACTTTTAAAGTAGTAGTTTATCGCTGCCAAGTTAGTCCCTGCCTCAGAGGATATTTCACGAATTGATGTTCCTGCAAAACCATTTCTTGCGAAAAGCTTCATGGCTACTGAAATGATTTTTTCCTTGGTCACTGGAAAGTTCCTTCTTTATTACTAGCTTTGTAGAATTGACAGAAAGCTGTAAACGATATAGCTTACCCATCGTAGACGATGTAGTTTACACTGTCAATCAAACGTTTTAATATTGTTTAATTTGAGTCATGAGCATATGGAGATGCACTCCTCTGCGTTAATTAATGAACGAACAGGGATATTTTTTTGTTTTGAGATTTGGACATGGACAATAATCAAAAGTGAGAGTGAAGAGAATGAAAAGAAATTTGAAAATTTTTATAAAGGTTGTCGCTTTTTCTTTCTTTCTTCTTTCGTGTAAAGAGGAGAGTAAGGGGAGTTTTAAGCTAAATCGTGACTTTCGCTTCAACCCAACATCATCTTCTTTTACAGTAAAAGAGGGAAGTTACATCTCAGAATTATCTATCGAAAAGTCCAAGGGAGCTACTTTAAGGATTTATCTTGATAAAGGGTTTAAAGAAATTAAATTTTCTATTCCAAAAATAGAGATTAAGGATAAGAACAATTATGAGATTAATGTTAAAGGAGTTGAGCTTGGTCAGGACTTTGACGCTTTTGCTAAAATTTCAACAAACATTAACTATTCAGCTAAAAGGTTTGAGTTTGACAATTGTCAAATTGAAAAAAGCATTAAGATTGGTGTCTCAAAAATTACATATAAAACTAAGTTAAAAACTAAGATTACTACAGTTAAGTTTCTTATTGAAAACGGTAAAGTATTACTAGGGACCTATGAAGGAATTTCTTTCAAAGACAGTAAAGAAATTATGGAGACAGGAAGGTGTTTATAAATTTTTGTCTTTCTTCACTTTGGGTGAAAACTTGTAAAAAAGTATCTTGAAGAGTTATTGAGAGAGGTTAGAATCCTTCAAAAGAACTAAGAGGAAAAATATGAATAATACGATAAATTTACTTAAATATACTATGATTGATGGATTTCTCAGTCAGGCCAGTAGTGGGATCAAAACAATTGAATATTTTGATTATAGTGGATCAAATAACGGGAATATCGAAGGAAAAATTCAATTTCTTGAAGGTGCTGTTGGGCAACCTGAACTTGCTCATGGTGGAGCAATATTTACTCTAATTGATCAAACTATGGGAGCTTCCTGTTTTATCAGAAATAGGCCGTCAGTAACTGCAAATATAAATATAACATATAAACAAAAACTGCCCTTATATCAAAGTTTCAATATTGATTGTCGAATAAGCAATATTTCTGGAAAGAAAACAACCCTTAAATGTGAGATCTCTATAGAGGGTAATCTTATTTGTTTTGCAGAGGGACTCTTTATTGAGACTCAAAGTAGCAAAAGTTTATTAAAAATATTTAAGCTAGATGATTAGTGCTTTATAATATTTGGTTTATTTTAATTTTTTGTTAAAGGTGTGACCTATGTCCTCTTCTCGATTACCTGTTCATTTTATCTCTCATGGGGGAGGCCCATGGCCGTGGCTTAAAAAGGAAATGCCTTTTTATGATAAATTAGAAGAAGCTCTCAAAGAAATACCTCGTGAGTTGGCTTGTTTGCCGAAGGGGATTGTAGTGATAACTGCTCACTGGGAGGAAGACAATTTCACAATTAGCGCAAATTCAAGACCACCGATGCTATATGATTATGGCGGGTTTCCAAAGCATACTTACGAAGTCAAATATGAAGCGGAAGGTGATGAAAAAGTTGCAAAGAAAATTCAAAAAATGGTTGAAGATCAAGGAATTAAGCTTGAGTTAGATTATAAGCGAGGCTTTGACCACGGAACCTTTGTTCCTCTATTTGTAATGTATCCAAATGCAAATATTCCAATAATTCAAATTTCTATTAAGAAGGGCTATGATCCAAAAGAACATATTGACTTTGGTAAAGCATTGGCACCATTGAGAAATGAAAATATTTTAATTATTGGTAGTGGACTGAGTTATCATAATATACAAGGTCTTGCTGGGGGGACGAGTTCAGTTACAGAGGATTCTAAACTCTTTGATAATTGGCTTCAGAATTCTTTGATAAATAGATCTGCAGCAGAAAGAGAAGCTGAGCTAATTAATTGGGCACAAGCCCCTTGTGCTCTCGCTGCACATCCAACAGAAGATCATCTCGTACCATTATTTGTTGCTGTTGGTGCGGCTGAACAGAGCACCGCAAGTTTAAAATATCACGAAGAGAACTTTTTTAATAAAGTGTATGTTTCAGGCTTTAGATTTAAAGATTGCTAGTCTACTTAGTGAACTCTATATAGATTCAGTGATAACTGGAACTTAACTGATCTTGGACAATTTGATCCTTACTTAGAATAATTTTTTTTCGTAAATGTAAATGTAAATGTAAATGTAAATGTAAATGTAAATGTTCGAACTTAGTATTGATGAAAGTCGTTTGTTATTACTGGGATGCGAGGCTCTGCAGCATCGGCATTGCTCTTCTAACTCACTCTTTTTCAATAATTATTTCCAAGCTTTTAAATATTTTTATAAGAGAACTCAAAGAAGAGAGAAGCTTATTGTCTACTTAATTAAGCTTCTAAGTGATTATATTTTTTTATAAGAACTGCGTATTCTGAAATACATGTATTGTTCATATTGGTCTTTTTGTTGAAATTATTGTTTTTAGTGCGAAGTTAATAAGGCATACAGGTTTTTACTGATATAGTACTTTAACTTAAGTGTTTACTGATAATAGTACGACTGAGGGAAAAATCATTTTTTTACAAAAAGGTTCCATGCCCACCGATATGAGTTTTTTCCTTGGTCATCAGAAAGTTCCTTTTTTATTGTTAATTCTCTGAAGTTGACAGGAAGGTGGGTAAACGGTACTGTTTACCTTTCGGGGCGTAATAGTACGCTGAGAATCAAGAGTTTTGAGATTGTTTTAGGTGGGTATGGTACAAGAAAATAAGAAAAAAGACATTATAGAATCAGCAATAAGTATATTTGCTGAAAAGGGCTTTGATCAGCCTACAATGGAGTATATTGCATCTAAGGCGTCTGTATCAAAACGAACTTTGTACAAACACTTCTCTTGCAAGAATGACCTGTTGAAAGAGATTATTCCTTATTTTATTAATAAAACTAACAACTCGCTAGAGACAAAACATCTAAGAAATAAACAGCCAAGAGAACAGCTTATTGAAGTTGTTAAGCAAAAGCTAAGCATTATTTTAGAAACAGATAATATAAAGTTAGTAAGAATTTTGGTTGGAGAGATGTTAAAAGAAAACAATTCAATTTCTAGTACGCTTAATAATGTTTATAATAATGAATCATTTATTCACGATTGTATTCAGGAACTTCAAAAATCAAATATTTTGAGAAAAGATAAAAGTGTGGTTGATCTCGTTATGAAGTTGAATGATTTGGTTCATGGGATAGTTTTGTTTCCATTTTTACTTAGAGGACGAGCCCCTCAGACAGAAGATGCTGAAGTAATCGTAGAATTGTACTTAAGATATTCCGCAGTAGAGTAAATTATATTTTATAGATTTTATAAAAAGAACAGCTGTCAAACATTTTTGTGTCTCACGAATTTGTATTTATTTGAAATCAATTTAAACGAGTTTGGATATGAATGATAATACTTTCGGGTGCAATATGAATAAAATTCCCGAGAAAAATATTAATAAGAAGTGGGTTGTGATAACCATGATGATTGGAACTCTTATGGTTGCTCTTGATACTAGTATTGTAAATATTGCAATCCCACAGATGCTTACTTTTTTCGGTTGTAAGGTCGCAGAGATAGAGCTTGTTGTTAGTAGTTATATTATTGGTTTACTCACTATTATGCCCTTATGCCAATGGCTTAAAGACAGGGTTGGTTACTACAGACTCTATCAGGTGAGTCTATCAATATTTCTTTTAGGTTCTTTGTTATGTGCAGTGTCTACATCTATACCAATGCTAGTCCTCTCTAGGGTAATACAAGCTATAGGAGGAGGGTCAATATCACCAATAACAATGTCAATCTTGGCAGAGATTTTTGAGCCATATGAAAGAGGAAAGGTAATGGGGTTTTGGGGACTTGGAGTTGTTGCTGGGCCAGCAATGGGACCAACTCTCGGAGGATTTTTAATAGAGCTTTTTAATTGGCAGTCTATTTTTTTAATTAACATTCCGGTCGGTACTATAGGACTTTTTTTTGCAATGAAATTTATAAAACCACTTGAACAAGGTAAAGAGGTAATTAAGTCGAAATTTGATTTCTTTGGTTTTACCTTCTTTATCATTTTTATAAATTCTTTCTTTTGTATTTTTAAAAATGCACAAAGTATTGGAGAAGTTTTTAGTTTGAAATCTTTTCTTTTTCTTTTATTAACAATTTTTTCATTCATTGTTTTTGTCTTCACAGAAAAACGAGTAGACAAACCTATGCTCGACTTATCTCTTTTTAAAATAAAGACGTTTAACCTCTGTTTATCTGTTACTTTTTTTAGAACAATGGCTCTCTATGGTGGAATGTTTATGCTTCCAATTTTTCTTACTCATACAATGGGGTACTCTGAATCCAAAGCTGGAATGTTTCTATTCCCAGGAACTGCGTTTGTTGCAGTTATGATGCCTATATCTGGTCATTGGGTTGACAAGTATGACCCTAAGTTAATTTCAATCGTGGGATTGGTACTTTTAGCAATTGCAACATATTTGTTTCACGAATTTAATCCAGAGTCGACTCAGTTGAGTATCCTTTTAGCCATGTCTCTAAGAGGGATTTCATTGGGGCTACTTGTTACACCATTAATGGTAATGATACTAAATTCAGTACCAACTCCTAAAGTTCCTACAGCTTCTTCAATTAATTCTCTATTCCAACAGACAGGTGGAGCTGTTGGAATTAGTCTCTTTGCGATTTTATTTCAGTCAGTTAAAGATCAACATATTCTTTTAGAAGGAGGGAAAGGGACTCTTGAGACTCAAGCAATTTCTTTTACTTTTTATGTTGCAATATTCTTAGTGCTTATTGCCATTCCTCCTTGCTTTTTTATGAAACATACGAAGCATCATTATAAAGATAATAAATAAAACTTAAGTTTAGACATGCTATGCGTATAGATGAGTTTGCTTATATATCTTTTGATTATTGATTCATACTTTGAAGCATCGGCATTATTACCCTGAGCTTGCTTTCATCCATGCCTGAAATAATTTCACTACAATGCTCAATCATTTCATGTCTAAGAGGATTTACTTTTATAAGTTGGTTAAATAACTCCATTGTATATCCATAACTAGTCACAATATTTCTTATCTTCTTGTCAGTTAAACTAACTCGTCCATTTTCCATCCAGCCAATGCTATTTCTTCCAAGTCCACATTTCTTCGATGCTGAATACTGATCAAGATGTACATAATATTTTTTTACTGTAGATTTAGATAAATGGTCTTAAATTGATATATATATATATATTGCTAAAGAATGCCAAATACTGAACATAACTAATTAGTTTTACTTGAAGTAAAAGATAGCCTCAACAGTAACTTACCAGCTCTTTGAGTACACCTAAAGTCTCACCTATATTTCATATTATCCAAGCTTTAAAACCTCTTTTCTGTACTAGGTATTACCTTCATACCTTCAACACTAGACAATGTTTTAACTTCTTCAGAGGATAAGTGTCTAATTGCGCCGAAACTGAGCCGGGATAATTGCGTTCAAAGTGAACCACCCCAAAATTCTCTTCACTATAATATTATAACCTAACTTTCAATATTTCTTACATCTTTTTTTGGTGCATGATTACTCCTAAAAGAATCACCCGTTACATCAATCGTATGAGCACAAGCCGTAATCCTATCTATGATCGCTTCTGCAATTACTTCATCCTCGAATAGAACTTTCCATCCCTGTGGCTTTACCTGGCTCGTTATTATTGTAGATCCTTTTTGATAACGCTCTTCTAGTATGTCATATAAAATGTTTGCTTCTTCATGTGAATAGTTTCTAAGTCCAAAGTCATCTAAAATTAGTATTTTTGATCGCCCCAATTTTCCTATATAGTTCAAATAGGTTCCACTCGCTTCTGCTACTTCAATTTCTTTGAATAATCTATTCACTGAGATAAAAATCGTTTCGATACATTGCGAACACGCCTCATGGCCAATTGCTTGAGCTAAGAAGCTTTTACCTGCCCCCGTTCCACCTATAAAAATAAGGTTTTCTTTTGATCTATGAAAATTCATTGTTTTGAATTGTTTTACAGCTGCTTTTGTTATCCCACGCTTGCTACTTCCTTGAAATTCATCTAAGGATGCATAAATATTAAACTTGGCCCTTTTTCTAAGCATTTCACTTTTACGATTTCTTCGATAGCTTTGCTCATCCTCAAGAAGGAGTGCTAGAAAGTCGGTGTGGGCGAGATTATTTTGAATTGCCTCGCTAATCCTATAGTCTAATGTCTCTTTCATACCAATAAACTTTAACTCATTTAATAAACTTAATGCTTCATTCATTTCTTACCTCCCTGTAAGCAGATTAATTCCAATTGTCTAATTGGTGTTTTTGATTTGTTATTTTCTTTTTTAGGACGATAGGATTTAGCACAGTTTTCAATAAACCTTTTAATCAGTCTATCGAACTCTAGGGCCCTCTCACACCCATAGTTTAATGATTCTGGACTAAACTTATCTGCAAGAGATAATATTCCCTGAATTTTTCTGAGGTTCTTTAATGGGTGACGATTTTCTTTAATTAGTTTTTCAACTACGTACAATACATCTTCCCCAATACCTCTTGCTTTTGTCCTTGCGTGGTTTAAATGAAAATTTATCTCCACAACTTTCTCAGATGGGTAATGATCGTCATTCGTTGAGTAATGGCCATGCCCCTTTAGGTTCTTGTGAACAGCTACAACATCACCTTCAAAATAAGCATAGACCATACTTTGATTAAACTTGATTTCAAGTTGCTTCCCAACAAACTTATAAGGAACTGAGTAAAAACATTTGTCCAATTGAAAGTGACAGTCAGGATGTACTTTAGCTTTTTTATAATTAAATAACTCAAAAAGTTTTTCTGGTAAGATTCTAAAAAGTTCTTTTTCTTGAAGATAGAATTCATAACGACTATGTCCACGATGTTCCATCTTCTTATGACGATATTTTTCTATGAAACCTCTCAGATCCAAATTAAGTTGATACAGGGAAGTATAGGTTTTATGCCTTATGCTTGCTAAAAAGGTTTGCTGAATAATACCGACAGCTCTTTCAACAATTGGTTTATCTTGTGGCCTTCTCACCCTTGCTGGGTCAATTGTAATCCCATAATGAGTGCAAAAGTCGTGGTAGGCCCTATTAATCTCCGGGTCATATCCATCATTATGTATAATAGCTGTTTTGCAATTATCTGGAACAATGAACTTTGTCACCCCACCAAAATAGTGAAACATATTTTCTTGGGCTTTAATAAAGTCTTCCTGTTTTTGACTATAAGTGAACTCAGCGTAGAAATCACTTGAAAAGCTTAGAGCTCCAACAAATAATTCAACATTTGCAATCTCTCCAGTAGATGGATTGAGTATCTCAAATCCGTCACCAGAATAATCTACTTCAATACTATGCCCAGGCTCACGAATAATTTTCATGGTGACAGCTGATTTAGCTTTATCCTCAATATAAGTTTTATAAAATCTAGTAAAGTTTGAGTAAGTGGGAAGACCCTCATGTTCACTATTTAATTCCTGATAGAGAATTTTCCTTGGAACTCCGGTGGCAACTTCCTTCTTTATATCTTCCCAGTAAATATTTCTTGCCCAGCCTGGGTAATCCTGATTCTTCAGTTCTGGTGTAGACTCCCAATATTTTCTTATTGTATTTCGACTGACACCAAGAATTATGGCGCACTTTCTCTGTGAGTGGCCAAGGGACTTGAGCCTGTGAACTTCTTCTTGAATCATTGTGCTAATCCTTTTATTTGCCATGCATAAATTCCTCCGAAAATGAGAAATCTTACATGCAAATTAACGCAATGAAGAGAATGTAATTTACACTATGCGTGATGGTTCACTTTGACGCAATTTGGGTGGTTCAGCTTGGGCGCAATTAGACAAGTACATGAAGAAGACAAAATTAATGTAAATACAATTAGTGTAATTAGTTTCACATGATCTCCCTTTATAAAACATTATACCATATTCCGAATTTTAATATAAAAAAGAAGGTGATCATTTTTAAGTAAATTTCAAAAAAACACAGTAACTACCCAAGATTACATTACATTCAAAGTAAAAATATCACGAATCACCCAATTTTTTATGCCCACAGCTATTTATTCTTCTAATATTTTATTTTCCAATCCCAAACTAGTTTTTTACCGAAGAACGACTGCCCTTAAACAAAACTTTCGATTATAGTGTAAACGAATCAAATAGAACATAAAAACAGACCAGAAAAGGTGAGCAAAAGCCGACAAAATGTAGAATAATTTGAAAAATTTATCTCTAATTCGACCAGAACTATTTAAATCAAATACAAATGTTAAAAATTTATTAGTTTTTTTCTTAATAACCAGCACATTTTCTAAGTCTAAATTTTCTTCCCGATCACCAAAGTCAAATTGTCCTTCATAAATACGTGTTCCCTCCTCCACTTCTTCCTTCGCCATACTTTGACTAAACTTAGAAGCCAGCTGCTCATCTCCGACAAGTGTATTAAAGCTTTTATCTCCTTTCCAAGAAAAACAAAGAAGGTTCTCCTTACGACATACTGAAAATAAGTCCTGATCAGTTAAATATTGAAAAATATTCATTTTACTATAATAAAGGTCACGCATTTCAACATAACTTTCTCTAACAATTACTTTATGGAAAACGATTGTTGTGGTTATGACTGCTGCCATTGCTAAGAGATTAAAAAAATGAGCGAAATGTTTCTTTCTTAGGAAAAATTTAATGATCATGCCAAAAAAAACAGAAAAAAAGCATATTAACTTTGGATACTGAGAATTCCCTAGATTGATTTCAAGGTCATAACTAAAAATTTGATACAGAAACCCTTCAAAAAATTCTGTTTCAGTTAACACCACTGCAAGTATAAAACTAACAAGGTTTTGGAATGAATTTACTTTCTCTACAAAGAGATGAAATAAAGCGACACATAAAATATAACATGAGCCCAACTTCCCCAAAGCGGAAAGCCGGTGAAACATTGTTTCTGATTCATACCCACAACCATATCCGATTATAATTGAGCCTAAGATATAGATGAGGAAGATGGCAAGAAAAAACAGATCATATTTCTTAGACATATTGCTATTTAACTTTTTCATGGAGTTTAATAATGACATCTTCAATCTCCAATAAGTACTCAAATTGTTCTTTAAATATTTTAATACACTCGTTCCTCATGTCGTGAGTTAAATAACTAGCTTTTTTAATTAAGTTTACAAGGTTTTCAGGACTTAGTGCATTAAAAAAACTTAAAGCGGTTTCAATAGTCTTGTTTTCAAGAATAAAATCAATAATGAGTTCCTGAGAATATAGAGGATTTCGATTCATTTGACTAAAGTGGAAATTACCAAAATTATTCTCTATCAAGAATTCATGATTAGTTTCAATTTTATCATGAACAGATTCAGGATGAAGACTCTCGTTTATTTCAAAAATTCGTATTGATCTTGCATCCCTTTGGACATTACAAATCAAAGTATCAAATAATATCATTGTCGTAAAAAACTTTGAACAATCACCCTTGATTGAAACATCCATCTCATCTTTAAGCGCTTTTAGATCCCGGGTCTTGGCAATAACTTTTTCAGAATGATAAGACAATGGTTCCATACCTTCGACATGCCTTTCGCCTCTTATATCTTTTGTAAGTAGAAAATCTTCAGAATTAAGTCTAATAATTTGAGATTCTTGAGTGGGAATTCTAAAGTACTTTGCAATTTCTGAACCTAAGGCCTGCATATAGATATAGGGATATTTATGAGCAATTCCTCGATGTTCATTTCCTTTCATTTTTAAGTGAAACATTCTATCATCTGAAATTCTTTTTAATTGAAAATAGTCCGATTTTAAATTTTTTCCCTTAAATCGTGGTGGTATAACGTCGTATTCTTCATCGTCAATGACCAGAGTATTTTCTGAATATGGATCGGCTAACAGTGCTCTATTCCTAACATCTATCCAATCAGAGCTAAATGCAGTATTTCTTGATCCTTTGAACCATGGTCCGCCATTAGTGTAATGTATTCCATGAACAGGGTAAACCTGATTCTCTTCTTCACACAAATGATTCCAAGAAAGTGGAATTGAACCTATGTTTTGATCATCATCAAGCCATTTAAATTGATGCAAATCAACCCCTTCAGCTGAATTAACGAATTCTGTTGTTAATGCCTTACACTTTTCATTGTTAAATAGAATGAGACTAGACCAATTTTTACGATCATAATGACTTTGAATTTTGTCTAGGAATTTAGTTGATTTCTTTGGCGTATAATCGTGCTGACAAACCATAACAGAATATTCGTCGCACCTAAGATCCCATAGATTTTTTAAGTCTTCTAAAAAGATGAAATCGCAGTCGACAAACATACTCCAACCTTCATAGTCAGAAAGCCAAGGTGTCAAAAACCTTGTAATCGAAAATTCAGTTGATTCAAGATTTGATTTTTTTCTTGTGTATTCTGGAATTTGTTCTTTTATGATGGGAGTTATTCTTACCGGTACAGAAGTGTTTTCCATGATACTTTGGACTAACACATGATAAGCAATAGCTTCATTCTTATCAAAACCGATATATAAGTTTATAAAGTCATTTTTGTTCATAGATTTTCCAAAAGCCATTATTTTTCTTCCCACATAAACTCTTTAAAGAAATATTCTACAGATTTAGACACATGTGTTAAATGATTTTCTTCAAATTTCCATAAATTATTTAGTTCTAAGAAGTCGATTACTAAATCATAAGTAAAATGATCGACAGGATAGGGTACAAAATATTTATCTGTTCCTAAAAAAAGATCTGGGTCGCTTAATTCCTCTTTAAAGTCTGCTCCAAAATACTTATTCAAAAGCCTTGCGTAAATAAGAGCAACTGCATAAGACTTTGCAGGAAAAATGGTCTCAACATCATGAGTAAAATACTGACAGATATAAAAAACTCTCTCATCCCTAGAAAGATCTGATACCTTATGTTGAATATTTACAATAAGGTCGTCATGCTCTTGAGTTTTATTATATATTAATTGCTTCAGTTTGTAATTTTTCACAGTTGTCTCTTTCGAAACCATTCAATCAATTGATAAAAACCATTACAAGATTGATCAATAGACTTAACATCCCTAAGGTGTTCACTTAGGCATGAACCCAAGTATGGACATTTAGAACAAAAAGAGTTCTCTGAAACCTTTACTTTTTCTTCGTTTGTCCAATCAAAGTATGTTTCTACATTTGTAATTTCTTTGAAATACTCATTATCACTTGCATCAAAATCTAAGACGTTAAAACGACCAAAGGGGTCTATATATAGATGATCATCAGAAAAAGAGTTAACTGTACCTTCAAAAACCCCATTCAGGTGAATTTCATTTACGAACATAAATTTTTTGTCAATAACAAACCAACTTTTTACATGTTCTTCAAAAGCATTAAAAGTGATATCAAAAGAGTTTGCCTGATTTGAAGAGTAAGGTTTAATTTCTACGCTTCTGATATAGGGTATCGTATTAATTTCATTTACTATTGTTTTTAGCTTATTTGGGGACCAACTCAACATCTCCTTCCCGGCCAACATTAGTAAATTGACGTCTCTACCAATCACCTTAAGATTATCCAGGACAGTTGATGACTTCCTTCTGATATCCCCTTCCCAACTTACAGATAAATTAATATCCAATCTCAAAAAAGATGGATTTATTTTACTTAAATTAGTTATCACATTTATATCCAGACAATATAACTTTAGGGTATCTATTAACTGATCAAGGTAATCTGTAGGTAATAGTCCAACTTCACCACCATACACATCAATGCACTCGATACTAAAAAAATCGGTCACTTCATTTAATCTTTCAATTAAAAGTTCTTGTTTAAGTAATTTCTTATCATTTAATTGCTCTTTGGTTAAATAGCAAAAATCGCAATCAAAATTACAAAAGTAAGTTGGGTTAACGGATATAGTGATTGAGGGCTTATTCATTTAGTTCTTGAATCCTCACACTCAATTTCTTCATTAAAGAACAATGACTCTCAACAATTCCAGAGCGCTTCATGTCCTTGACTGTTTTTTTGCAACCATTACATATTTCAAACATTGGACAAGAAAGACATTCTTCCTTTAACATATTTAAATCTAACTCTTTCTTTAATGGTAAAGTTTTCTCAGAGCTTGCCATTTCTTTATTAAAATCTATTGGATACTCTTTATCATCACCAAAGGCACCACATGAATAGTAATCCCCCTCAGGTTGAAGACATCTAATTCCAGAGTCACAATCTCTATTCTGTGGACAGGTAGTTCCTATTCCACGTAAACGAGTTACCATCTGCTTTGTATTGTACTCCCACTCTGTTAATCCACGATCAGCAATCTCAACGTAAACTTCATAAATTTTTGATAATTGATAAGGTGTATCTTCATCACCAGAGGCCATGGCGTAATTCAATTTACACTCCACTCCCATTTTTTTTGCAAGTAAAACATTATCAATTGCAGTGTCTTCATTTTCTTCATTTATAACAGAAATAAAATCAGGCCTATAACCTATTTTTTCAAGGAATAAATTTGAAACCTTCCAAAATATATCTTCAGTATATACTCTTCCCTCTGTTATGATTCGAGTTTCTCCGTAATTAAATGAAGTCGCGACCCCCATTCGAGGATGCTTAATGAGCTCGACCCACTTATCAGGTCTCATATAGAAATCCCATAGATTAGATGTAAAACTAATCGACGTTTCCATCTTATGATCATCCAAAAACTTAATTATTTTCCAATAATAACTTGGGGACACCATTAATGGATCTCCACCATTAACAATAATAGTATTTGTTTCAGGAAAGCGTTTTAAAAAGGTAAAAATTTTATCGAGATCTAATAAAGATGCCTTATCCTCGACAAGGTTTGTAGAGCTACAAAAGGTACACTTAAAATTACATAGTTCTGTTGGCTTTATAATTAATTCCATTAGACCTCTACTATAACTGTATTAAAGAACTTTTTATAGAGACATATATCAAGCTTTTCACGCTTAACCCAATCTGCTTGAACGAAGCATCTAAGGGAACATCTGTCATACCACTGGCAAGATAAACACTCATTCTCATTTACGTAAGATGTAATAATATTGGCGTTTGAAGTGTAATCAACTTTATTCTTAAAACTATTCTCCTTGTAAGTTAAATAGCGGCAAGTAACATGAGTTCCATCTGGTAAAACGGTTAATTTATTCAAGGAGTAACAGGTCATTGAATTCTGTTCATTTTCAAGCCAATCTCTTACTGGGTATATATTTGGGTAATGAGTCGCTGTATATACAAAAGCATCATACAGCGCCTGATCACTTGGCATTAAGCGTTCACAACTTTTTTCTTCAGGAACATAGTAGTCAAAGTATAATGTGAATTTTTTATATAACTTTTCAAATAATTTATCTTCATGGTTTAAAAAATTTGTTATCGCAGGAGCTGTAAGAACAAATCCAATCGTATAAATGTATTCCTGGAATTCCTCAACATTTTTGGCAAAAATAGAATTGACCTTTCCAGCATAGCCACGCCCTTCAAAGTCATATGAAGTTGAAAGGTTAACTAATGGATTTAACTCTCGCAGGTGCTCTAATAGGTCATGGACTCTTTGTTTTTTCTTAAAAATAAGGTTTGTTACCCAATTAATTGTCACTTTTTGATTTTTCTCATTACAATAATTAATGACAATTTCTGCAAAACGAATATATTCGTCAAATAATGTCTCCGGAATATCGTCATTAAAGATTTCACCGCCCATAATATTTATTATATGATCACTCAAATGGCTTTTTTCAATAAACTGAATAACATCTTCTGTTTTTTTCTGTATCGTATCAAAACCAACTTTTGAATCATGATCTTGGCCACAAAAATCACACGATAAATTACAGTATTCAAATAAATGAATTTCTATTTCAGTACAGTTATTTAGTTTTTTTGAAAGTACTTTTTTTAATAGATCTTCATTCATGTTTAACTCTTATCACTTCATCATCGTCACTAAATATTAAAGACGGTATTTTAATGGAAAATTTAGGCACTTCACTCAATTCGTAGATCACAGCAAAGAAGGAAACTTCCCTCTCTTCCTCACGCTTAAAAGAACTTGTAAGTAGTAACGCAAGGTGATCAAATCTATCTATTTTTAATTCATTCAAAAGAAAAAGGACATTATTATCAATAAGTCTAAATTCCATTGAAATGGGGTAATAAAAATCCCCAGCGTATTCATAAAAGAGAACACCGCATCTTTTCTCAACGGCTTCCCTAAAGTTAATATCTAAAAATTCAAGTTTCTTATTCTCAGAGTCACATTCGGTAATAGTACATGAAAGAATTTCGTTACTACCAATTCTGATCAGTTTGCCATGTTTCAAATTGTCCATCGCTCCCCCTTCTGAAATTTGTAAAGCGAATACACTTAGCATAACGCATTGGTAATGACCTTGATTCGATTGGTGAACCAAAAACTTTTATGTCAGGACTTCTTAGAAGAAGTTTATCAATTGATTCCTCATTCATCTCTAAAACACCTTGATGTTCTTTAGTAAATTTTAGAGTTGCGACAATTTCTGATTCTAAAAATAGATCCTCAATTTGTTTTACAGTGAAAGTATCAGCTAAGTATTTTTGTATTTTTTCATAAGAAATATCTATAGATAGCGCTGTCTCTTTTGTCATTGAGTTAAAACCAATATTTAGCTTACCCCTGGAGTAGTTAATAAGACTCCCCATAAAATAATAAGTCTTATTTTTTTGAAACTCTTGAACCTTAAGCTCGGTATCAATATAAGCAATATCATATCCTTCTGCCTTAAAGTACCAATCCATCATTTTATCAGAGAATATTTTTCTTACTTCAGGAAAATTCCTAGCATTACGAGCAGACTCGGAAGCCACATCCCTATCATGTATTTCATGTTGTAAATCTAACCAGAACTCTTTGTGATGCTTCTTATTAGTCATATTTTGTTCAAAGAAAAGCCAAATCAACGTACTAAGACCAAGACTCTCATCTCCAACTTTCTGAGTTCCAAGGGTGTACCTATAAAAGCCAGGAAAATAGTCCCCAGAGGAGAAAACCATTTGCATCATTTCTTCTTCGCTGAGTTCGTATAAGCTTTTCAGATCTACCCTTGAGAACATTATACGCCTTGACCTTGATTATTAATGATATCCAATGCATCTTTTGCAACAAGGCAACTTTTAACATCATAAGTTTCCATCAGAAAAAGAATTCCTCTATCAATACATGAGCCAAGGAAAACACATTCTTCACATTCGTCAGTTCTGGAAACGTTAGCATATTGTTGGTTTGTGATTAAGTTCTCAAATTCTTCAACTTCTTTTATGTGAAAACTTTTAGTAGGAATAATAAACTCTTCTTTAAATGAAGCAAAACGCTCATAAAGAAGTGGTGAGTAATAAAGTTTCCCATTTAAATAGTTATATTGTTTCTCGATTAATGAGTCAGTTAACTTTCCAAAACTAAACCTCAAATACTGAGCTTTTTCTGAAGAAACAACTGAATCATTAAAGAGTTTCTTAATTCTATTAGCCGCTCCTTGGAAATCTTTGGAACTTAAATTAGGATCACGTCCTAAGGAAAAATTATAGTCAATTGTAGTTTCAAAAAGATGTTCAACCCTTTTGTGCATAAATTCATAATCTTTTAAAAGATTCGCTATTTTCGTTTGGTCGTAGTCATAAACATTCATAATTCCAAAAGACTTGGTCTCTGGCCGTCCCAACCTTTTGAGAAATTCAACTTTATTTTTCTCTAAAATTTGAAGATAGCGATCGTCCATAATTCTTGAAGGATCAACGACCATATTCACTTCAATTTCGCAGTTTGAATAGTGCTTATGAAAAACCTCAATAATTGAGTCAGCATTATCAATATTTAGATATGTAGTTTGAAAAGATAATCGTTTAAATTCATTCAATATCTCAATAACACCAGGATCAGATAGAACAGAGACAGTATTTTCTGCGACTAAAAAATCAGTTGGCCCCACAAAAGCAATAAACGGATTATAACCGTTCTGAGAGGAAGTATCTAAAAGCTCGAACAACAGCTCTGTTTCTTCATCTCCAATAACTTTCTCTTGATCTTTATTAACATGACACCCACGGCAGTTAAAAGTACAGCCCTTCAGGAGTTCAAAATTAATATTTAAAACAAAGTTCTCAGCATCCTTGAGTTTGCCCGAGGCTAAATAGTTATCCATTTATTCTCCAAGTAGTGTACGAGCTTCTTCACCAGCACCATGAATCAAATCAATATCTATCTCTCCATTAATATGACTCAAGAAGGTTTTATAAATAAGGTTTTCATCACAGTTAAAGAAGCTAAAGAAGTTTTTCCCTCTAAACATGTATTCTTCAAATTGATACTTAAAATAAACTATTTCTTTTCTATATGGAACTGACAAAAATAATTCGTAGAAAGATTGTATCGAGAACATATTGACAACATTCGCACCAATAAACATCTGATCTTCAACTATTATTGCATTTTCTTTAAGCTTACAAGATTCTTCCAGTTCAGGAACTGTTGTTTGTGCATATAAAGTTGTACTTTCAATAAATTGTTCCCATTTATCGAGTAACGCCGAATTATTGGCATTAAATCTAATAACTTCTTCATCGCTAAAACATGGTGCTACAAAAATATCAGTTGTATTAATCCCTCTATACTCAAGAAGAACTTTAGCAACATTCAAACGAAGCGTTTCACAGCTTAAGATATTTCTTGTTTCCATATATATTCTTATTAATTCTTCTTTTTCTTCAAAACTTGAACCTGTAAAATTAATCTCTGCAGGTAAGTCTAGATTAGATAAATAAGTTAAGAACACAACACCCTTTAACTCTGATTCCTTGTAATTTACAAGATATAAGATTTCCTTATTTGTAAAAAATTCCTTAATCTCATCAACAGTTAAAGGAACTTTAACCTCTCTAACATCTAATGCTTTTTCTTCGCTCATTGATAACCTCTAATTTAAATTATAGTTCTGGTAAATTGTCATATGCTTTATTTAGTTTTTCTTTAAAAAGACTAAGATTATTAACTTGGTACTTTATAACATCTTTACTTAGTGGACATTCATCTTCCCCTTCAACAAATAAGGATTCCTCACAATTCCCACCACATATATCGTAGAACTCACACTTAAGACAAAGTTCATTAACCTTCCTTGACTCTCTCAATGCTATCTTTGGAATTGCTTTAGTTAAGAAACTATCCCATGAATTAAGCATATCTTTAGCTTGCATTATAGGTTCATAATAAGTGGTATCTGGACAAAGACCAACGGAGCCATTTGGATTCAAAGTAAAAGTACGATTATTACAACAATCACACTTACATCGATAAAGCTTATTCTCTAGAATACTTTTTGTGAATAAATCAATTTGTGGTAATGACCATGATGTATCCCGAGAGATATAGTAATCGACGATTGTTTTTAGATATTTAGCCCATTTTATATTACTTACTTTTAAAGATAGCGTTGTATCATTAAAAATTGTCAATAGTTCAAAGTCAATTGACTTAACTCCGTCAAATAAGCCCACCAACTGAATTGGATCATAATCTAATAAATGCTTTTGCACAGTTATACTAATGGCAATATTTATATCACTTTTAATTAACTTCTGTAGATTTTCAAAAAATCTTTCTTCAGAGAGTGCTTTTTTATCATTTTGAAATCGTATTTTATAATCCCAAGAAATACCCATCTCAGAGTCATACTCTTCTTTTATAAAACTTATAAATTCATCATCAACTTTAACAAGTAAGTTTGTTTGAGGGATTATGTGAAAAGTGATATGAGAGAACAGCTTTCGAATATAATCATTAACCTCTTTCAAGAATGACAGAGGAGCTAAAAATGTCTCTCCTCCATGAATATAAAAAACGGCTTTTTCAGGGTTCACGTTTTTTTTAATACTATCTAAATATGCCTTAACATCCTCGATATCTACAAGAGCGAATTTATCAGCATTGCCGTTAGTAAAGCAGTGGCTACAATTCAAATTACAGCTCTGTACGACTCTTATATAGATCACATTGAATTCTTTACTAAAGGCCATTATCTACCGCCATAAACCTTTTGATTTCATTGGTTTTGTTTTCTCGAAAAAGCCCATATAGATAGGATAAAAGAAGACTATTAACTTTATGACTATCTTGTGCAGAAAAGAAAAATGAACCAAAGCCAGAATCTATATCTAATTTTAATAGTTCTAGATATTTATCTTTAAAGGCTAACTCAATAAATTGATTGATATTTTTTTTCTTATCGGAATTGTCTTTATTGTGAATAGAGTACTTTTGATCTTGATGATCTATGAAATAACTAAAGGTATCATATGAATAACAACTCTTTAGATATTCACTATTGCTAGCAGCTACTTCTTCATCAAGGAGCCAAATATATTTTGGATCCGTCTTAAGTATTTGGACAATATCCTCGATGTTTTCACTTATATCTCTAATTTTTCTTTTATTTGAAGTGTCGACCTGCAAGTAATCATATATACCCCTCATGACCTCAGAGCGAAGGATATTAATTTCATCAACAGCAAGTTTCCAACACTGATATTTAAGTTTTTCATTAAATGCATCAGACCAAGCACCATCCCCCCTTGAGAGATGACAGGCAAGCAAGTATTCAAAACTTCGATCAGAATATTGCAATTTTGTTAAAACGTCAGAAGGATTTGTGTTCCTGTACAAACAATTAAATTCTTCCCTCTTCATTATATCTAATTTGGGCAGATAGAGTTTGATACTTTCATTAATTTTATTTGATTTTGAAATGGATTTAATTTTTAGATCTTGAATATGAAATTCATGCAGTAGATAACAAGTCTCTTCACTTAAATCTTGAAGTACTGACTTCCAGTACTGAATTTGAAGAGTCAAATAGTCATTAAAATCTAAATAGCAAATAAAACGATCATTTGTTCCAGGAGAAAGTAAATACCCCCATAGTAAGTCTCTATTCCCCTCAAAGCTTTTATCGATCAATTCCTCTAAAGATTCTGCTTTATGAAGTAATTCTGGAGCCTCACCAACTACCTCGTACATAAGAGGATCTTCAACGCAATTCTTGCTAGCCATAATACTGTTATGTTGGCTATTGAATCTAAAGTCTAAATCTAAATAAGTTTTTCTAAACAAGTGAAACAATTAATTATTACCTTCTACCTCTTGAACCATGACAAGAAGAGTGGCAGGCACTATGACAAACCGTTATGTTTATTGTTGCAGTATTCGCCATATTTCCACTAATTACATTTTTTATTTTTAGGATTAAAAGATCTAATTTAGATTCCTGAGAGAAATTACCTGGCGCCAAAGCTGCTACAGGATTACTGGGAGCTGTTCCATTTGCAACTGCATCCCTAAAAGCCGTTGGACTCATTGCGTACTGCGCACTCAATGCAGTAATCAAATTGTTCCAGGATGTAATCGTAGTCGTTCCACTCGGTAAACCTCTTGCCACTGTAGTATTTTGCCTTCTAATACTAAAGTTACATCGTCTGATACAGGTTAAATTTCTCCCATATATTAAAAATAAATCTGCAAGAGCTGCCGCAGTTATTTCACCACCTATCGTCTTTACTGAGGATTTCTCACCAACATTACTAAACTCCTCAGGTTTAGCAGTTAAGTCACTCTTATTCACAAGTGGCATACCTGGTCTATAAGCAGCAGCGACATTGCTAAGATCTCTTTGTATAGCATTAGTCGAGGCTGTAATAACATCATCTTGAAATTTCTTTATTTTGAGATTTTTATCTGCCTTTTCACCAGTTGCCATTCTACACTCCTAAAAAACACGGCAAATTAAAACTATGTGCCGCGGCTAAGTATGCTTTTCCCATACAAGTATTTAACAACTCGCATTTCAAACATTCGTTTATTATTGGTTTATTTATCTTTTCTATTTCATTCAACGTATTTAAAAAGCCATCAAAGCTAACCTCACCTAACTCAAAAGTGGTATTTTCGACAAAGGCATACTCATCAAATGGAATGATAGGAGCAATAAAAGTTTTATCTTCCTTAAAAATAAATGCAGGCTTTCTAAGTAATGTTCTATCATTATACTTAGATTCTTCTTTATTATACATACCAGAGAGTTTTTTCATGGATTTTAAACTCTCAAGTAGTTTTTGATCCTTAATTTTTTTCTGAATATTATTATTATAAAGAAACGTAAAATTTATTTCTAAGATGCCATCATCAGACAGTTCCAAAACAAAATGGTGAACTCTTTCAAATTCTTTATCTGTTATTTCTCGACCTAAGTTAAGGGCCAAATTAAAAACGATTTTATCATTTAGTAAGTTTCGTAACTTTGATATATTTTCTTTAACTTCTAAAAAGTACTCTTCATTAAAAAGTTTTTCGTTAATTAAGTTAACCTGAAGTTCAATTTGCTGGATCCCAGTCTCTGCAACCAATTTAGGCAGTACTGAAAAATCAAGTTCTCCTTCTAAGGTAGAAGCAATTCCAGTATACAAAAAGAGGGACAAAATTTCTTTAACATCATCTCTCTCGACAAGAGTATAGTTATCTTTATTCTCAAAAAAATCTGTTGGTAATAAATAACATGTCTCTAGTTGATATTTATTTTCTTTAAGTTCCAATGCAAATTTTTTAATTTCAGCGTAATTATCTAACTGATTTCCTGCTCTGTGATAAAAACAATTCTCACAAGTTTTAAAGCAGTCATTAAGCATAAACAATCTGAACTCCGCAACATAGTACGGATTTCCATATTTTTTATGCATTTCAGTATATACTGACATCTACTCTTGCCCTTGGAACCCATTTAAAAACTTGCTATATAATTTTGTATCTTGTTGTTCTTTCAGTAATTGCATTAATGATTTCGGTGCTGCACATAGATCACCTTCCCAACCAAGTTGATGGCAATCACCATTACAGAGATCGTATACGTTACATGTAGCACAAACAGGGTTTCTTATGGCCTCTGTTTGAATATTACAGATCCTACCTTCACTAGTCATCATCTTAGCAATGTCATCATCAATATGAGCGAAGGTATTTTCAACAGCACCATTTGGACAACCCCCAATATTACCATCAGCATTTATAGTGAATACTTTTTGTTCACATTGCCTACACCTACAGCCACTGTATGTCTGATAAACCATGGATGATAAAATTGAATCAAAAAACATATTATCCATGTATTCATACGTTTTATTTTGAACACTTTGGTCCCACATTTTTAAGAACCAATGATCTAGCTCTGAGTTAGATGGCATAATTCCATTATCAATATTTGTCCTAGCGTTTCCATTTAAGGTAACTCGCTCAAAGTTTATGTGCTTAACACCTAAACTTGCCATGTCTTCAATTATTTCAATAGGCTCTTTTGATCTTAAAAGATTTCCAGTAAGCGAAACCATTACCGTTATATTATGTCCAGCGTCTGTTAGTTCTTTAACATTTCTTCGCCATAGGTTTTCTGTATTTTTGTTTGGCCAACGAATATTATAATCCCAAGATGTTCCCCAACTTTTTTGACAAATTTTATCAAAGACATCTACTTTTTTATCATCAAGCTTATAAGTTAGATTTGTTTGAACCGACCACCAAACTGTAGGCCATAGCTCTTTAGCACCATTCCAAACATCAAACATCATTTCCGGAGGAGCAAGCATCGGCTCACCACCATGGAAGGATATATTCCCAGTTCTTAATTCAGGACGGTACTCTTTAAAACGATGAAAGAAATCAATCGTTTTTTCGGGATTAAAAAAACCTTTTTTACCGTTTTTACCATTAGTAAAACAATGATCACAATGCAACTGACATGTATCTGTAGTTTTTAAATAAACCATTAAATCATCAACCAAAACGAACCTCTTAGATTACAAATTATTCTTTTAAATTTTATAATTAATATCTACCAAAGGATATGGTTACTTGCAAAAAAAGGATTAAATAGCTCTCCGCACAATAACCTTAAGACACCTTCCACCCATAAAATGGACCAAGGTACTGCAAAGAATAAACCCCTGGCTTTTCAATTTGAAAATGCTCCTCCTGACACTCTACAAGTTCACCATTGCCACTAATTTTTGGCAACTTTCCCGGGCCCGCAGAAACATTCAATGTAAACATTGTTTTATATGGCTCTGGTGAAATTGGAAGAATAACCTTGTTTCCTTGGATCATAAGGCTCGTCTCTCCGCAGTCACTTAGTAATTTACAGGACTTGGATGCCTTAGCAATAAAGGGAATACCAAGCACAGCCAAACCAAAAGCACAGCTACTACTTGAAATGAATTTGGTCAAAAAGTCTCTTCTTTTCATAAATCTGAATCTATTATATCATATTACAGACAAAACATTTTTAATTTTAGTAAAGGAATTGTTATGCCGGCTAAACCACACGCTCCACTTTTAAGACCAGCGGTAATTAACACAAATACTGCTTCTGCCAATTACGGCTTAATTGATAGTTGGGACCCAGATACAACTAATGCGCCAGCTGCCAATACTAAATATGGGATTGTTGTCACTAGTCCAGCCCATAAACTCGGAGGATCTCTAACTCCATCTGGCTACTTTCACGCTGAGAAAGTATGGAACTCTGTTTGGAATGACTATGCAGACTTTCAACTTGTTAACGATGAAATAGTTCCTGGGAAGTGTTATTTTGACACAGCAGATGGTGCGCAGATTTGCTCTGAACGTTGTCAACTTAGTGTTATTGGTATTGCTACTGACACTTTTGCTCAAGCAGTAGGTTTACGAAATGATCAAAAACAAATTCCAATCGCAGTAGCCGGCTGGGCCTTAGCATATGTAGATAAAGAATACCCTTGCGGAACCCCACTTACTAATGACGAAAATGGTAACCTCACTGAAATAACTTTAGAAGAGAAAAGAAATTACCCTGAAAGAATTGTAGGTATATATAAGCGTAAAGAACAAGATCTTGAATTTGGAACCGAAGGTTCTAAAATCAAAGTTAATGGTCGTCATTGGATAAAAGTTAAATGATAAATTTCAACAAAATAAAAAACCAATCCGGTATGTCTCTTCTTGAAGTAATGGTTGCAGGTGCAATGGCCATAGGAATTGCATTAGGTATTGCAAAAATGGGTCAGAATGCTAGTAAGAGTGCCACGAAAATGAAAACGGATAACGAAATTGCAGATTTTAAAAACTATATAAAAACTAATTTTGCTAGAAGTATGAACTGTACAAACACTTTTGAAGATTTACACATTAACATGAAAACCCCGAACGGGAGTACCAATTCTGATACCCTTAATGTCCCAGGCGTTTCTTCAATCCCAGAATACTACCTTTTCAGCGGTGGGGCGAGTCTAGATGTAGTCACAAATGTAGATCTGACACCTCCCAGAGATGACCCTGGCTATGGAGTAACCACAGGCTCATTAACTTTAACAACAGATAGTCCAATAAAAGGCTACCCAAACTGGGTACTAGAAGAGGTTAGGCTTTATCAAATGGCAGATGCATCTGGTGGGGGCGATGGAAATGCAGACACTGGAATCTGCCCAATTTACTTCAAGGTAAAAAGACAAGCAGGACTAAATAGTAAAAGAACTTTTGGAGCTTCTGAACTAAACTTTTTCATTAATGTGAGTTGCGCAGTCCACCCTGTTGGTTCTACAGAAGGAGTTGCAGGAGAAATGGCACACTGTCAGGAGAACCAAGCTGTTGTCCCAGGATACTGGGTTCTAAAAGATAAAACCATCCCAAATATTGGTATCGAATATGGATTAGACGTTTACATGGGCCAAGATGTTATTGTCGGGCGGCATGTAATAATTGAATCAGATGAAAGAATTAAAAAGAATGAAGTTATTATTGATTCAGCTTCAGAGAAGCTTGAAAACATAAATGGGTTTTATTATTTTTTAAGAGCTGATGAATTTCCTCAAAAGAGTTATTCTCAAGAAAGACAATTAGGTCTAATGGCCCAAGAAGTAGAAAGAATTTTTCCAGAAGCAGTGTCTACGCAGCGAGATGGAACAAAAGCTGTTAGATATACTATGCTAATTCCAGTACTCATTGAAGCTCATAAAGAACAAGAAAAGAAAATTAATAGCCTAGAAAAGAAACTTAATAATCTAATAGAGAAGCTAGAAAAGTAACCCTAGCTTCTTTTTTTATTCATTACAAAAATTCGTATCACCAACTGAATCAATTTTTTCTTGTTGTACAGTTGCACAATCAAAACTACTTTCTAAAGCTGCAAAGGGATAACATTCTGCTGGAATATTATTCGACTTATTCCAAGAATAGTTTTGACGACACTTTTTATAAGAACTGATTTCAACACATGCCCAGTGCTTATCTCTACAATTATAAACAAGACCTTTACCAATACTATCGTAAAGTGGTGCAGATACTGGCTTTAATACTTCAACTAAACTTTGCTCTCGTTTTTCTTCTTTAAGTCTTACTTCAAGATCACTTAAAAGTTTTTTCGTTAATTCAGTAGACACGTCTGACTCAAAACTATCTTGCGGAGTCACTGTCTCATCGATTTGAGAATTACTATTTCCTGAACCACCTGACTCTCCCATTTGGTCATCAGAATCAGTAATCAGTGGCTCTGGTTCACTAATTGGCTCAGGATCAACTATTGGTTCAGGATCAACTATTGGTTCAGGATCAACTATTGGTTCAGGATCAACTATTGGTTCAGGATCAACCATTGGCTCAGGTTCAAACTCAACTATTTCTGGCTCACTCTCGGCTACAGGCTCAGGCTCATCAATTGGCTCAGGGGAAACAACAACTGGTACTTCTTCAACAGGTTCAGGCTTGGTTTCTAATCCCTTATTTGCATCATCAATGGCTTTTTGAATATCGATTTGTGGTTCTTTAGGTTCCACATTGGTAACGGGTGATTTTTCTGAATTTCCATTTATATTTGAATCTGTTTTCGTTACTGTCTTCTTCGCCTTCGGCTTTACAGGAACAGGGACTGTCTCTTCCTCGAAGTCAATAAGTAGAATAACTGTAATTACTATTACAAAAATGACATGAACTCTTTTTAATTCAAATTTCTTTTTTTCCCCGTCATTTTCTTCTTCAAGGTCGAAATCAACATTTGTACTTTCTTCTTTTATATTGGCTTTCGCGTTTGAGCTTTTATTTAAAACAGAAGATAAAAACGGTAGTTTTTCTTGAAGCATATTCGTAATAGTATGAATGGATTTATTAGATTCACTCTCTTCATCCTCATCTTCGGCATCACTATCTTTACTTGGCTTCTTTGAGAACATAGACATCAGCTTACCTTTTATACCAGTAGACTCTTCCTCGTCATCATCCTCTTCTTCCTCAAAATCTTCATCATCAAGATTCTCTTGATCTACAGAAGTTTCCGTCTTTTCATACTCTTCAATTAACAGGTCCTCATCAATATCTGATGCTAGGTCTAAATCTGTTACTTCAAGTTCGTCAGTGCTGTCTTTATCCGAAATGGTGTACTCCAGTTAATTTACTTCTTATAGCTTGTTAATAATTCACTTAATTACTATAATATATTATAAACAGCTTTTTAGTTTTTTAAAATGATTTAAGGAAATAATATGGCGACCGAGCCAAGTGAAGGTGTAATAAAATTCAAATTCAATTTAAAAATGTCCTCAAAAATTGAAGAATCACTCTATATTGACCTCGAAAAGTGGCGAGTTATACTATATAAGATGAATTTAATCGGCGAGTACCCAATCGAAAAGGTTGGTTTTGGAAACTTATCCCGCAAAGTTCATCCTCATGAGAATCAGTTTATAATTACAGGAACTCAAACTGGAAAATTTCCAAATCTTAGCGGATCACAGTATACCAAGGTTACTAAATGTGACCTACAAAAGATGTCTATTGATGCAGTTGGACCCATTGCCCCTTCTAGCGAATCACTAACTCATTATGCAATTTATGAAACTTGCCCTCAAGTTAAGGCTATCTTCCACGTTCACCACAATGAGCTTTGGAATTATATGTTAGCTGGTGAATATAAGAAAACTGCCGATAACATAAATTATGGAACTCACGAGATGGCCCAAGAAGCTCAAAAGTGTATTGGTAAAAATCTCAAAGGTATATTTGTCATGGCCGGGCATCAAGATGGAATTATCGCCTATGGTAGTTCAACAGAAGAAGCTGGTAAAATTATTCTGGAAACACTAAAAGAAAGTAAGAAATAGTTCCTGACATAAACAATCCAGCTCCTCTCGATACTCTGCAGCACAAATATAAACAACAAACATATTATCTAGTGGTGAGAGTATCAATGTATTTTTCGGTAGATCAGTTTGAATTCTAACTTTTGAATCCTTTGATAGAGTATTTTTTTTCAGGCCAAATTTCATGACCTTTAAATTTGGAAAATACAACCTCTTCAATTGAGTTGCACTAAATCCCATAGTTTTTCTAACATTTATTTCACAAGCAGGAAAAAGCTTTAATCCTTTTGTATCTAAATAAGTAAAAGAATCGATCGATAAAATATTTTGATGTTCTTTTGTATAATCGAGAAGCGTTGAAATCGATTGATTATATTCTTTTTCCAAATTTGATGGAAGGACAAATTCTTCTCCAATAATCGATCCCTTATATTGGAAAAATTCATCAACCTCGTTTTCATATCTTCCTAAAATCTTTCCATTTTGAACTAAGGTAGAGAAATCAAAAACTCTTTCAAGGTCTTTTTCTTTTATCAAGGTTTCCCCTGAATCTAGCAATTTTTTGATCTTAGTGGAGTGCTTGGGAAAGTACATATGCCCTCCCCCACTCAGGGACTTGGAAAATTTATAAAGATAGCCTTCCTCAACGTCATCCATTGATTTAATAAAAGATACTTTTAAATCAATAAGATTTTTATCAAGTAAAAGTTTAAGAGTATTTTCTTTAAGTTGTAGTTTTTTTAAGACTTCAAGATTTTCATACTCTGCACACCACCCTTTTACTCCTTTTGAGTTAGTCGTTATTTTTGGCTTTACCCCAGTTAATAATTGAATTTTTTTGAGATATTCATCAGAATATTTCTTAGTCGTAAAAACAGTCATTTCTGGATTTATTAAAAAAATTAGAAACTCGAACTCTTGTGACATTTTATTTGATTGAATATTAGAAAAATGATTATTAAATAACCGCTGCTCAAAATCTACATTAAATATCCAACTTACTTTTTCTTCCATTCTTTCCTATTTGTCACACCAAAATCATCGTCATAGTTCTTCACCTTATCAATAAACTCTTGATCCATCTTAGCCTTTAAACGCACATGTTCAACGAAGGCCTTTCCCTTAGATCTTGCAGGAGTTAGTGGGTATGGAAGAGTCTCTAAATAGTACGACCATAAGTCTTTATCCTGTTTCCATTTATTCAAGTAGGTCACACCTAAGTGAACATGACTTATTTCATCATCCAAAACGGTCTTAAGAATTCCTGCAGTTTTATCATCGCCTAATTCTTGGAATACATGTTGGTAAAAATGGGCAAAGTCTAAATTAGCAGCTTCGAAGGTTAAGGCCATCACCGATAAATAATGTGATGGTGTTTTAAGTTTATCCATATACTTCCAAAAAAAATCATTTAGAACAAAGTCACCAAAATCATAACCTATATCATTCAAGCGATCTCTATAAAGCTTGAAGTGTTTTTGCTCATCTTTCAAAGAATTAATAACTCCAAGTTTAAACCGTCTTAGTTCCTCAGTATGGTGCGGATAAATAACCAGAGCACATGCCATCATTTCAATTGCTAAAAGTTCATGATTGGCGAAACTATGAAGCGCAACTGCTTTTTTTTCAATTTCGTGAAAGTGACCTCTTGGAAATTTTAAATTTAGCCCTGAAAAACGAATCTTACTCTCCCTAGCGGGAAGTTTTGGAACATCAAATAAGTCGAACTTATCGAACTCAATTTTATCCACTACTAAGAGCTTATCTTCGAGCGTTTCGCCCATTAATATTGTTTGGCAGAATTGACTTAATTTCATGGGCTATTTATAGACTTTTAATGATCAAATTTAAATAGATATCTGAAATTTGAAAGAAGACTCTCTTTAGAAACTGTTAATTTTCAGTCACTTAACTTATATTAGTTTAGATAAACTAACCTTTTCTATAAGCTGAAGCCTTACTTTTCTTTGATTTCTTTTTCTTAAATCCACTTGGCTTATTCGGAGCTGATGAAGGTTTTGCACCTGGTTTAGTTGAAGCACCAGGTTTTCTTCGAAAGCTTTTCTTAGGACCATCGTCAGAGCTACTTGTCGAACGGTTTTCAGAACGACCTGTACTACGTCTTCCACTACCGCTACCACCTTTGGAGTAGTTACCACGGCCGCCTCTACGTCTTTGTGCGAAACATGTTTCACAAATATTGAACTTATGTTCATCGTCGAGCTTAGCTCCACAAGATGAACACTTTGGAGATGTTTTCTCAGATAGAAGTTGATTCAATTTTTCAATGGCCAAACTTTTATTATGAGACATAGCTTCAATATCGAAGCTAAAGTAATTATTTTCAAAATGCCTTGCTAGCCACTGGTAAAGCTCAACACATTTAATTGCTGTTTCTAGGTAATCGATATCATCTGAGTCAGAATTAACTTCTTCATTTACGATCATACTCTTACCGACGTAATGATTAAGAATCCAAACGTAGTACTGAACATGCTCCATCAAACCTTGATTAACAGGGGCACAAGCAAAGCCAAAGATTTCTGCATCCGACATTGAATCCATAGAATCAGCGTCTTCAACAGTTTCAGCAAGCTCAATCATTTCTCTTAAATCAACACAGTAAAATGGCTTCTCAAAAGTCATTGTGTTAAAAAGTCTTAGAAATTCTGAGAGACTTAACGTTTTTAAGTTATTATCTTCAAGGGCCATATTTACAGATCTAAAAATTTCTAAATCTGGACCAACCATGGCCAATTCTTTTTGTTCTAAATCGTGGTTTAATGCGCCTTTAACTATTTCAATTCCATCATCAACTTTAGTTAATGTTGTCACGTACCCCTCTGGAAATCGTTGGAATCTTCCAGCACGTCCTGCTATTTGTTTTAGTTCAGAATTCGATAACGGGTGTTCTTTCCCATCGTAGAATTTTGAGGTTGCAGTGAAAACAATTCTTTTTACTGGTAAGTTCATTCCCATAGCGATTGCATCTGTTGCAACCATGATATCAGTTTCACCTTCATCAAATTTTCTTGCTTGCTCTCTACGAACCTCTGGACTTAACCTTCCGTATACAATTGAAACTTTAAAATTTAAATTTTCTAAATCTCTTTTATATTTAAGTGCATTTCTTCTTGAAAATACAATTAGAGCATCATTTTTTTCCATATCAACGAGCTTAATTGGCTCTGGCATTACAGTAAGATTAGTCTTTCTTTCGTAGTTACAAACTTCTAATGTATCACCAGTTAAGTCTAGAATTTGTTTAACAAGTTCATACACCGAGTTATCACCACATAAATGTATTTCATCTGCATTGGAGTTAACCAGTGCACGAGTCCACGCCCAACCTCTTTGAGGATCTGTGATCATTTGAATTTCATCAATAACAACACATTCAAATGTTTGAGTTAGCTTTGCCATCTCAATAGTTGAAGAGAAGTGAGTTGCCCCCTCTACATCTATGACTTCCTCTCCCGTTAAGAGTGTTGTAGGACAGCCTTTATCATTAAGTGTATCAAACAACTCACTTGCTAATAGTCTAAGGGGTGCAAGGTAACATCCATTCTTAGACTTTGATAAGGCTTCAATTGCGTTATATGTTTTACCAGAATTTGTAGGACCCATATGATAGACAACTCTTCTGTTCTTTTGCCTGGCATCTGAGTGGATCCAAAATTGTCCTAAATATTCTCTCAAAATTGTTGCAGAGATATCCTTTCGTTTAAAAGCTAGGACTGATCTTAGCAATTTATCAAATTCTTTTTTAAGTAGTATTGGTGATTTCCATATACCAATGCCAATCTGAGTAAAGAATCTATCAAATTCATTTTCAGTTATAACATCTGTACTATGTCCTTCTTCGGTAAGAAGACCATTGAAGTATGTAACTAAACGTTCTCGGTAAACAATTCCAATTTCTGAACTTGGCCCTAGAGTTCTTTTAAAATGAGCCTTTACATCCGAATCAAGCTTATTTAATGAGCCTCTTTTTAAACGATACTTTATTTGACCTAAACCACGATCTAATCTTTTTCTCATTTTACTGACATAATCTGAAATATAAGAAATTGATTCTTCAACAATTAAATTTTCGAGTTCTTCTTTTGATGTATCTATTATTGAAATTTGAGACTGAAAGATAGTGTCTCTAAGTTTTGCCCTAAAATCGGCAGTACACTTAACACAATGGCAATCCAGCTCAGATTGTTTTAATTCTAAATTGAAATTTTCTAATATGAATTTTTGGGTATCCTGATGTTTTTCCTTAACTGTACCAAGCCAGTCCTTAAAAGATAAAACATAGTTATCCAATAACTCAGTAGATACATTATGATCTACGGGAAGTGGAAATTCATTAGCATCAGGGATTAAGTAATCCTCAGCTATACAAATTTGGATAATACTATCTCTATTAAAGATAAGTTTAAACTTTCCAAATTCTTTTTCAAATAATGACTCTAGTGAATTAAAGCTTCGAAACATTTCATCGGCCGTGATGGCCATTTCTTTTAAGCTTTTTAATATAAGATGTGTATCTGAGAGAGATCGAAAATCACCTTCATCATCATCTAGGTTAGTTCTTATGAACACTTTCCTATGTGACTCTAAATTTTCTTCGACCTCTTCAAATAGTTTATTTATTTCCAATTATCTTTCTACTTTCCCATTTCAACTAAGAATGCAACCCCTAGTCTAGCAAATTTCTCTGCGTGATCTGCTGTTCCACCTGAAGCAGCTACATCAATTGTATCTTTCTTTGTATGGATATGGCCATTGATATCTCCCATTCTTGATTCAAATGGCATTGAAGCTGGAAATCCTGCATTCGTCCATGACGCATGGTCAGAACATCCATATCCACATTTATCATATCCCCAATTAATTCCTGTAACATAAGTATCAATCAAAGAACCCATAAATTTGTTTTGAGCTTCATTAGTAAAATCAGTCATAAACACAATATCAAGATCTTTAGATCCTTTGTGGTTAGTCATATCAAATTGAACAACTCCAACAACGTTCTTTCCTTGCTTTTTGTAATCATTAGCGATTGCTTTAGAACCTAACAACCCAACTTCTTCTGCAGCATATGCCATAAATTGAATCGTTCTTTGTGGCTTATAACCGTTATCCATCATTACTCTTATTACTTCAGTAATAGTTGCAATTCCTGAAGCATTATCATCAGCTCCTGGAGCTCTTGCTTTTTCTCTTCCCCACCAACCAGCGATTGAGTCAGCATGTCCACCAATAATAACAACTTCGTCTTTCATGGTAGTACCTTCAACAGTCATAATTACTGACGGCTGAGGCCATGATGAATGTTGATATAATTCTACAGAAACATCAGATCTGTTTTGACCTAATTTTTCCCAAGTTGCTTTAACGAAGTTCTGAGAATCAACACCAGTTTGTGATTTATAGTATCTATTTTGAAATGCTGACATTTTTTTAATCATATCTCTAATGCCAAATTCCTTAACAGTAGAAATCATACTTTGAACTCTTTCACCTTCACTAATTGTGTAATTCAAGAAAGTTAAATCTTTTGCTATTTTTCTTGAGCTATTGTTAGCAAGTACTGCCAATGCTTCAGCTTCTGATTCATGTACCATGAAACCACCACAACGATTAAACTTATCGTGCATCATCACCGAAAGTTTCTCAACTTCTGATTCTTTAATTTTTAAAACTGAGATATCGAGGTCACCAGCAACGGTCTTTAGACCAGTCATTGATTTCTGAGAAGCATTTACTGCATCAGAGTCTATTGTAATAAAAATTTCTTTTTCTGTAGCTCCAGCACTTGTGATTCCAAGACTAAATACTATTAACATCATCCATAATTTTTTCATAAAAACATCCTTTGTTTTCTTGTATTTGTATAAGTAGACCATAATCAAAACCTATCGAAAACAAACTTCCTCTAACAAGTACATATTTATTAAGAAAAACCGATAAGAATTGTATGAGCAATAAAATATACAAAATCGTCGATAAGCTATTAGGAAGAAGCGAAAGCAAACTTGGACTAATAGTTTTGCAAAAAGTACTTAACTCAGCTATTCCATTTAACCTCCCTCATAAATTCAAATTCATCGAATTATCTGAGATAAAAACTCGGATTTCCCTGCCCTACATAAAGCACAATCGAAACCATCTTGGCGGAATTCATGCTTGTGCAATTGCTGCTCTTGGAGAATATACATCAGGCCTTGCGATACTTAAAAACTTTGGATTTACAAAATACAGAATTATATTAAGTGACCTCCATATAAATTACATAAAACAAGCAAAAGAAGAAGTTACTGGGGAAGTGAAAATTGACCAGGAAGAATTAGTTCGTGTGATAGAAGAGCTTAACTCAGAAGGTATATCTGAAATAAGCTTGGCCACAAATATAATTAATAATAATGATGAAATAGTTTCTGTCGTTCAGTCGACCTGGCAACTAAAAGACTGGGATCAAATCAAGCGCTAAATTAGTATTGCATCCAAGCATAATATTGATCCTGTTCATTAAAATATTCACTTGAATCAATCAAAAATTCGGCAAGTTGCTTTTCCTCTTGCACCTGATAGTAAGAATGTCCTTGGAACCCACCAACAATCAGAATAATAAGGATTGCAAAGCTTGGGATATATAGCTTCCACTTAATCTTTCTCTTCTCTATTTTAACAAGTATTTGATTCCATTCATTCGTGGGTTTACTTGGAAGTGATAGATCCGACTGTAAAAGAGTCTTAAGTTTTTCGTCGGTCATAATTCCCTCCCATTTGCCTCAACAAAATCTTTAAAAATTTCTTTTGCTTTATATATTCGTGACTTAATAGTTCCTTCTGAAATTCCAGTCAATTCAGAAATCTCACTCTGTGTATAAGATAAATAGTAATGGAGAATAAAAATCTCTCGTTGCTTCTCATTTAATTTAGTTAGTCCAACAGTAATTAGATTTTGAAGCTCCACCTCATTGCTAACTTCACCGAGCTCTTCAATGGGAGAAAATATCTTTTCCTTTCTAAAATAATCGGTCAGGGTATTTCTAGCAATTCTATAAATCCATGTTTTAAAATCTGAATCATAATTAAATTTAGGGTAAGCTTTCCAGGCCTTTAAAAAAGTGTCCTGAACAAGGTCATCTAAGTCATTCTTATTTCTTGTATTCCAATAAATAGTTTTTCGAACAAAGTCTGAAGAACTTTCATACTCCGCCTTGAATTTAAAAAGAAGCTCGTCAGGAGAAAGAATAGTTTTCTCCTGAGCTTCCTCATAAAAAGGGTTTAATATATTTATCAGTTTATTACCCATCTAATTATTACTTATGATCTCTTTTTTTCTTACCTTTTTTGCCACGTCTTTCTTCTTGTAAACTTTGAAATTGTTTACGTTGTTCAACCGTTAAGATATTTCTAATCTCCATAACTCTTGAAAATCGTTCATCACCTTTAGCGTGTCTCATAGTTTTAATTTTATTATGTAAGGCCCTTATTTCAGACTCCGAAGCGCTAGAAGCAAACTTAGATTTCATCTCTTCTCTTAATTTTTTAAGCTCACCATGGTCAGATTTTCCAGCACTTTTTTTCGCCTTTCTCAGCTCTTTAAGTTTTACTTTTTGATCATCCGATAGATCTAGCTGTTTTAAAATTTTCGAAAATCCTTTTCCTTCGCCTTTACCGCCTTTTCTGCCCTCTGCAAATGCAGTTGGCGCAATAAGTGTTCCCAGTAAAATCATTGATAAAATAGCTTTCATATTGTCTCCTTGGTGGTTCTTAATTTATTAGACGTTAGTAATGCCTAAATAGTTTTAAATACTTTTTAAATAAGTAAATAATACTCTTTTTTCAATACGTTACAAGATCCAAAGGTACAAACAGGTACTTGGATGACGGCCTTCTTCCTCCACAGCCTAAACTATCAAGAAGCATTCCGACTAAAAAAATCAACATTAATGGTCGGTAGTGCTAAAGTTTAAATTCATCTTTAATACAAAAATGTCGATAAAAAGGTGATCTGCTAAACTAGGAAAGTCATATTTTAAATGTAATTAATTTGCTCTTTTTAATTTTATCCTTAAGCCTACATTCTTCTTGTAATAGCGAGATCAGTGCTAAGTTAAACTCAGCAAAGATTGCTAAACCTAAATCAAGTTTTCAGTTCTCCCTACCTACCAAAAATATGGTATCTCAAGCTGATGCATTCAGTATAGACCTCAACAAGCTAACCGGTGATGAAGTGTTTAAAATATCTTTCCTCGAACAAAGTACTTTAGGAACAGCAAATTGTGCTGACGTCGCAATTTCTGATACTAACTCATCCACTCCAACTTTAAATATTTCAAATTGCACAGGAAATGGTGGAATAATTTTCAAATACGGATCAAACTCAAGCTTAGAGATTCATATTAACAACACATCGGAGCAATCATTCTCCCAACCTTTCGCAGTCGCAATTGGAAACTCTAATACTTTCGCCTATGTTGTAGACTACACATTGGATGCACTAATAAGGGTAGACCTAAGAACTGGAACACGACAAATCATTTCAAATTCTTCAAATGGTACAGGTGATAACTTTAAAACCAGTACCGGAATTGCTATCACCGATGACGAAGCTACAGCCTATGTCATTGACAGTGGAAGCCCTGAAACCTTATTTAGTGTCAACATTGCGACTGGCAATAGAACAATCGTGTCAAATAATATCATAGGTTCTGGAGCAAATTTTAACCAACCAACCAGAGTTATAATTAATTCAAATGAAGACAAAGCCTATATTGTAGATCGAAATTCTGACGCACTCTATGAAGTTGACCTAACAACTGGAAACCGAATAATTGTTTCTGATTCAGGAACAGGTACTGGTACAAACTTTTTGACCCCTTATGGACTTGCTTTAAACACAACAGAAAATATTGTATATATTGCAGATCGCGACATTCCAGGTGTTTTAGAGGTTGATCTACTTACTGGAAATAGAGTCATAATCTCTGATAACTCCACAGGCCTAGGCGTTGATTTCTCTAATCCACATGGTATTCAATTAGACCCATCGGGCAATACAGCGTATGTTCTGGATAATTCTAAAGATGCTATTTTTCAAGTTGACCTAGCTACCGGTAACAGACAAATTCTTTCTGATAGCTCAAATGGCATTGGAATAAATTTTTCTTCCCCCCTAGGTCTAGGAATTAACCTAGACGGATCAAAACTTTATGTTGTTGATTCTGCTGATTCGGTAGATGCACTAATAGAAGTTGATATTAGTACTGGAAATCGAGTAATTAAATCCAAGTAAATTATTTAAAACAAACAAACTCAACCCAACTCTCCTCTTCAATAATTTTTCAAATTAAGAAAAAATTAAAAATGTGATATAAGAAAAACCATAGGCCATTGCCAAAGTATAAGCACCAAATATTATGGGCATTTTATATCCATTGGTTTCTTTTTTCATTACCCCAAATGTAGCGATACATTGTGGAGAGAATACAAACCAAATAAGTAGAGACATTAAAGTTGCGAGAGAGTAATTCTTGGCGAGAATCTCCGAGAGCTTACCAATAAAGCTTTCATCCTCAGTATCTTCTCCCTCAACTGCATAGACAGTTCCCATGGCAGCGACAAGGACTTCTCTTGCCCCAAAACTTGGAATTAATGCAGTAGTAATCTTCCAATCAAAACCAAGGGGTCTAAAAATTGGTTCAAATGTTTTTCCAACCATTGCTGCATAAGAATAATGGATAGCAGGCATTTCAGCTTTTTCAGGTGGACCAGGAAATGTAACTAGTCCCCAAATAATTATCGAAAGAACAAGGATGACAGTTCCAGCTTTCTTCACAAAAATCCATCCTTTTTGCAAAGCGCCTCTTACAACATTTAGTATTTTTGGCATCCTATATGGTGGAAGTTCCATCAATAAATAACTAGCTGATTGTGGAGCGTAAGTTTTCTTAGCGATAAATGCGACAAGAAATGCTGACAGAATACCAAACATATATAAGCCAAATAAAACAAGCCCTGGAAGACCTAAAAATCCAAATAGCTTAACATTACTAGGAACAATTACAGCAATCAATAAAGTATAAACTGGAAGTCGAGCTGAACAAGCAGTCAAAGGTGAAACCATCATCGTAATTAAGCGCTCTGCTGGATTTTCAATAATTCGAGCTGACATAATTCCTGGTATTGCACATGCATGAGAAGATAAAAGAGGTACAACAGCTTTACCAGGAAGCCCAAGTTTTCTCATCATAAAATCAAGTAAAAAAGCGGCCCTTCCTAAATAACCAAAGTCCTCAAGGAAGTAGATAATCATAAACAAAAAAACAATATGAGGTAAGAAAACGAGTATCCCACCAACGCCTGCAATGATGCCCTCAACGATTAGGGACTGAAGTAGTCCTTTTGGTAGAACTTCAGTAATAGTGGAAGCTAAAAATTCGAAGATTGATTCTATTCCTCCCATAAATGGATCAGACCAAGCAAATAGGACTTGAAAGATTAAAATGAGAGTTGTTAGAAGAATAACAGGTCCTAAAATAGGGTGAAGGACATAAGAGTCTAGTTTTTCTGTGAATGAATCATGTTTAATTTTTTGCACAGTAATTTCATTAATTAATGTATCAACTATTTTTAACTTTTCTTTAATATAAGTTAATTCTTTAATTTGTTTTTGGAAATCCTTAGGAAGTTCTAACTCTTTTTGAGGAGTACTTAATTCAGATTCGATAGCATCTAAAAGTTCATCAAGACCCTTCCCCTCAACAGCAACTGTAGGTATTATTTTAACTCCACCTAATCTTTGGGATAGAATTTCAAGATTTAATTCCTGTCCACGCTTTTCAGCGAGGTCCATCATATTTAAGGCCATAACAAATTTTTGCCCAACTTCTTTTAACTGCATTGCTAGATAAATAGACTTCTTTAAATTTGTTGCATCAACAACAAGAACAAATGCATCTGCAGCTTCTTCTTTTGCTTTATTAAATATATAATCTTTTGTTACTTTTTCATCTAGAGTTGAAACGTCCAAAGTATAGACACCAGGTAGATCGACAACATTGATATCTCTACTTTTATGCTGAAGACTTCCATATTTTTTCTCAACAGTGATACCTGGGAAATTAGCGACTCTTTGCCTATTTTTAGTAAGACTATTAAAAAGTGCTGACTTTCCAGAATTTGGTAAACCTATAAGAGCTATCAATGACATATTTAACCTATCTCTTTTATTTCTATAACTTTCGCTTCGGCCCTAGTAAGAGCTATTTGAGAGTCTTCTAATTGGAATAATAATGGATCTTGAAATATAGGAGCAGCTCGTTTTAATAAAACTTTTGCACCTGGTATAAAACCTAGCTTAATAAACCTGGACTGAAGCTCTTCACTTTCCTCAGAGATGCTATTTATGGTGTACCATTTATTTTTTACTGCTTCGTTTAAAGTCATACCCAACCTGTTTGATATATAAAACTATATGATGTGATACCAAACCAAGGTTTCAAAGTCTATGATAAAGATTAGGGTTCAACCGCTTAACTGAATATTTCGATTAAGATTTCAATAAGTTATATTCCTTAGAGAACAGTTTTTGAAAAGATTCTCCTCGAATACCATCGAGATACATTGTCTCTTTTAAAAAAAAGGTAAGTAATTCTGGTTGTTCTGGCTCATTTAAATTTGGAACGAGTCCATTTATTTGTTGAACTAATCCAAAGCCTTGTGCTTCTATGCCTTTACTTAATATAATTTTTTTAAGTCTTGTAAGGCTTTTAAGGGCTTCATCTTTAAAAGCCTTGGAAGCCATTTCGGTAGAAATATAATTTGGCTCAAGCAAAGGATTAATTCTGATATTTCTTATTTCGATTAATTTTTTATCAAGCATATGTCCTATAAACTCTTCAAGATGAATAATATTAAAGACGGAGACAGTTATGAAGAGACCCAACTTTATATTTGGGAAGTTTTGTTTTGTATATAATATATCTCTTTCGATAATAGACCACTTCTGGCCCTTTCTCATATAATCACCACGTTCTCGAAAGCCGTCTAATGATAAATTTAAAAAGACATCTTGATATTGATTGAGTCGTGATAATATTTCGTTTCGATTCTTTTTAGGAAAAGAAAAATTTGTGTTTATTTGAAATTGAACATTGAACTTACTTCTTTCTTCAAGGGAATCCAATAGTCGATAAAAATCAGGAGATAAAAAAGGCTCGCCTCCTGCAAGATATATAAATTTAAGATCTCCATATTTAATTTGTTGAAAGAACTCATCACTCTTTTCTTTTGGAATCGCAATGATAGGCCCCTTTGGAGCAGTTCTTTGTTGAGCAGTAAAATCATTATACCACCCCGTACTTAGCTGAGGATTACAAATTCGGCATGAATAATTACAATAATTATCAAAGCGCAAGCCTAGAAATTCTTGAACTGTATCAGATTCTTTTTTGATATTTTTGAACTGTCTCAATGAAGCTTCTCTAAGACTTAGGGCACCTTGGGCTTCCTGCTTAACACAGATCCCACATTGCTCTGGAACTTCGCCTCTTTCAAATTGTTGGCGTAAGTCATGAGCAGCTTCGCTTTTTTGTATTTCAGTCAGGGTGTTCTTTTGAATATTTCCAAGAGGTGGAAATTCAATTGCATTACAGCAACTATATACATTTCCATCTGGCTCAAGAGAAAGATGAACCCACGGCAATGGGCAAAAAAAACTATTGTCGCAGGTCATATACGTCTTTTAGTGCTGTGCTTGTTGTATATCCAATGAGTTCTTCATTTCAGATGTAATCACAATATTATTTTTAGTCGCCTTAAAAATTGATTGTAAATTTTCTACAATTTCTTGTTCATAACTTTCTATGTTTTGAGTACTACATGAGCTAACCTTTTTTAAAATTTTCACTTCACCTTCACTAAGTTGAACCTGTTGAACTTCATAATTGGTATTAACTTCGGAAATTTTTTCGTGTCCACTATTTAGAACCATTTGAGCCTTACTCATTAGCACTTCTAGGTTAGAGACTTTTTTATCTAGTTCGTCAGAATGCTTACTGACTTCCTCAAAAGTCAAATTAACCTTGTTAAGAACTCTTCCAATTTTTTCCATTGAACCTGGATCACTAGCACGTTTCACAAACATATTAAGCTGAGAAAGTTCATGAGAAAGCTTAGATTTATTTTCATATACTAAGGCCTTACTCTCTCTAATATGATCTTTAAGAACATGAAACTTAGGCATTGAATGCATAATTTCATCTGTCACAGTCCTCACACTTTCAACTTTCTTGATACTGTTATTTAGGGCGTTTAAATTCGCATAAATTAATTCTTGTCCTCTTAGAGTTGTACGATCAAGTTCTCTTGCTAAGGTTGATAAATTGATCACATTATCTTTAAATGACTTTAAGGCATTAGCACTTACCTTACTATTTCTAACACTCTCAACCATACCTTGAGTAACTTGCTCTCTTTGCTCTTCAAAGTGCTCTACTTCTGTATGAAGAATTTCAATTTGATCTAGAAGATTATTATTATCATTCTTTAGATTCTGATCAAGGTTTGTAAACTGAGTATACACATCATCAATTCCTGCAATGGAAAATTCGTTTGAAAGTTCTTTATTTGGTTCAAACTTTCCTTCTTTCATGAGGATAAGGCTTTTATGAATAGGAGAAATAAGACTCTTTGCTTGATCTTGAATTGTTTGCTCTAAATTTGTTAGATCATAGAAGAACAACATAATTCTTGTTTCCCCTTGATACTTAACAGGAGAAACAAACATCTCGTAAGGTCTTGATGCACTTTCCTCGTTAGGTTTCACTTGAACTTGATAAATACCTGCGATTCCATGTTTTAAAGCTTCTAAAACTGGATCATCATTTCCTATATTTGTAAGTTTATTCAAAAAGTCCCAGCTCATATAATCTTTCTTAACCTCATCTTCTGAGATTTGCCAATCATCACAAAAAGTTTTGTTAGCCCATAAAACTTTTAAATTAGGATCAAGTAAAATACTTGAAAGAGGTAATGCATCTTGAAAAATACTTCCAAAACTCATTCGTTTATTAAAATATTCGGACATCTTTGTAGTAAAAGATTGAAAGGAAGTTGAGAACATTTCCTCATTTAATGCCCTACCATTGAGGATAGAATCATTAATATAGTTTTCAATCTCTGCTTCTATTTCATTCTGTGCTTTTTTAAAGAATAATTTGTTAAAAAGAAAACTAATAAAAAACAGTGAAGTGACTAAGAATAAAATACCTAATAATCCCATGACATAGTAACGACCAATTTGTTCAATTTTCATTTTTTGAAGCGTTAATTCTGGGGCAACGACATCTAGCCACTTCTCCATAGATGCTGATGCTTCATTATGTAAGTGATAATAAAACTTTCTTTCTTCAACATACTTTTTAAGCATTTGCATTTCTATTTGAAGATTCGTTACCCTACTCACTATTTCGGATTTATCTTTTCTTCCAAGAACGCTGTTTTCAGTAATTTTTATCATTGATTCAAAATCACGATTAACATTCAAAATAAGATTTTCGAGTTTGTCTTTATTGATATGACCATTTGTCTGAGAAAAAACCCGGTCACTCATTCTTGTTAGTGTTTTCCATTTATTTGTTCGAACATAATCATAAAATTTATTCATTTTACCATTAAAAACAGTAATCACTTTATCAACTTTAGAAAATGAAATTAAATTAGCTGACGAAGTTTTTAATTTTTGAAGATCTTGTTTTAATTCTTCAAATTCAGGAACTTCAACTTGTGCATTAACTTTTTCAAACTCTTTTTCAATCTGTTTAGTTTTCTGGATCGCTTTTTTAGGGTTTTCATTAATAATCAAATTCTCAATTTCTTTAAAGAGACCTTTTGATTCATATGTTTCGAGAATATAACTCGCCTTATGTAAATCCTTACTTCGACTACCGTCTATAAAACCAAGTTTCCAAAAATATAAAATTGTTCCCAGCGTACAAATCATTATTGTAACGAGAGATATTTGATAAAACTGCGTGATTTTCTTTGAGATTTTTTCAATCATCCTAACACCATTCCTCTGACACTTCCTTGTGCACAAATTGAGCACTTTGCCCGAGGTTATTATCTAATAAAATGAGTAATATTGTAAAGTTAGAAGTTTTTTATTGGGATTTTTAATAAAAAAGCCAGGTACTAGACCTGGCCATATAAACACTTATTATTAATTGACTATACTGCTATGTCTTCATGTGATTCGAAGTCATTTTTTAATTTTGCTTTTAGTTTTAAAATTGCCTGTGTATGTAGCTGAGAAACTCTAGACTCAGTAACATCTAGTACCTGTCCAATTTCCTTAAGGTTTAAATCTTCAAAGTAGTATAAGGAAAGAACGAGTCTTTGTTTTTCAGGTAAAGACTTAATACCATCTCTAATTATGGATTGAGCTCTTTTATAATTTACTGCTGAATATGGATTTGAAGATCTTCTATGCTCAAGAAGGCCCATCATAAGCTTTTTATCACCACGACTGAAAGTCGTTGAGTCATCGATATTAAGTAATGATACAGACTTTGATTTATTAAGCATTTCATGAAATTCTTCTAAGTTACATTCTAACTCAGAACACATCTCATCGTCCGTTGCAGGACGACCAAAGTCTCTTTCGAGTTTTGCATAAGCTCTTTCTAATTGTTTTGTTTTTTCTCTTACTGACCTTGGAACCCAGTCTTGTGATCTTAACTCATCTAGGATTGACCCTCTGATTCTAAATTCAGCATATGTCTTAAATTTATTATCCCTAGTTGGATCAAATTTCTCAATTGCATCCATCAAACCAATAACTCCACATGAAATTAAATCATCTAACTCAATATTTGCTGGTAGTCTAGCTGCTATTTTCTGTGCAATAAATCTTACAAGAGGAGCATACTCAACTATGATTTTATCCTTAACTTCAGGATCCATGGTACATCTGTAGTCTTTTAAGTTCTTCAATTTAGTTGTTAACGATGACATTGAGCTTCTCCTTAAGCGTGTGTTTAATGAACTTCTTGTTCAAGCAATTCCCTCGATCGTAGCGGAAGAGATCCTTCCTTAATCGTTGTTCTGCTCAATTCATCGGTTAATTTTTTAATCACTTGAAGAAAACTCTGATGGAGGTCATTTTTGCCGGAACTTAAAAAGTACTGATCAAATTGGGCCTGTCCAACATTTATTTTTTTTATGCCACCTAATATTTTCGTTCTACAACCAAGAAAATTCTCGATTGTTTCGGAGAATGTTTTTACTACTTTTTCAAATTGAGATCTAGAATTCACCATATTAACTAATAAGTGATTTTCATTCACTCCAAATTTTTTATTTAAGACTTTAACTAAAGAATAGGAATCAGTAATTGATGCTCTATCAGGAGTGACCACAACAATTCTTTTGTCACAATAAGCATTAAGTGTAAGAGACTCTCTTAGAAGTCCTGCAGGGCAATCTAGAAAGACACAATCAAACTCTTTACCATGAGCATTAATAATATCGATTATGATTTCTTCTAGTCTAAGATCTGAATCAAATAGATCGAGTGATCCGTTACACGCAGACAATAAGTGAAAATTGCCACTTTTATACAGACACTCTTCAAAGCTTTTCTCAGCGGAAACAAGAGAATAAAAAGTATTATCTACTGGAATGCCTAATCTAATCGCTGTATTTGATAGATTATAGTCACAGTCGATAAGAAGAACTTTTGAGCCTTGAGCTGCCATCTCTTTTGCTAGTTTTAGTGAAACAGAAGTTTTACCAACTCCACCCTTTCCACCAGTGATAGCGATTGTCATAGTTTTTTTATTGGATTGATTTCTTGTTGATACGAGAGCGTTAATCTCTTCTTTATAGTCCGAATTGAACGAGTTCAGCCATTCGCTTGTTTTTTCCATAAACTTCCTGTCTCCACTTCGCTTAACATCCTATTAAGCTGTCTAAATTAAATGTCTACTACACTGCTACTATTATTGTTTTATAACTGAAACATTCCGGCTAAAATCCTTTCGGCCGTTGCTGCTTCGATATCATCTGGAACTGTAGCTCCTGTTCCAAAAAACTTAAGTGGTAAGTGAGAATATTCGGTATGAACATTCACAAGGGAACCAAAACTTAAACATTGATCTATATATGAAATGATAACACCATCTGCGTATGGATTATACTTGGAAAGAATTTTTCTATTGTATAATTCAGAATTTATTGCAGACATTGTCACCAAGAATTCAACTTGGTCAAATGAACGTTTTAGAGTTTCGATGAATTTTTTTGATTCATTAGCTTCTTGAAAGTTCAATCTTAAATCAAGAATAATTGATCTATTATCTTGAATTGCTTTCCTCGCCTCACTCATTAAGTGGGATAAAGAATCTACATTTGCTATATCAAGCTTAAAAACTCGTGCCGTAAACTCAGAGTTAGACATATCAATATTTCGCTCTCTAAACTTAATAATTTTAACATTTTCTTGTAAGACAGCTAACTTCATTGCCATACTTGTTTGCCCACATGAGTTTTCTGATAATAAAACTGTTACAACAGGGCTTTCTTGAATATCTGCATTTGAAAAAAGTGGCATTCCAACATTTATCATTCCATTCATTTCTCGTAGTGCAAAATCATAAATGAGATCAGCATCATCCAGGTCTTCATGAGAAAGTTCAAATGTAGCCTTTTTAAGTATCTTTTGAACAAGGCCTTCACTGATTTCAAGTGATCTTAAAGTTGATCTTAGCCCTTTAATCCCTCTTGGTTCAGAGTGATCTTGTTTTTGCTCTGAAAATCTTTCAGAAATTTCAAAAAGTTTTTGCTCTAATAAATCGATTTGATGTTTTTGACTTTTAATCTCTTGTCTTAATTCTGAGGAGGCTTCATCACTTGCTCTTCTATTCGCCTCTATTAAGTTTTCAGTTCTGAAATCATCTTCATACTCTTCTTGATGATTATGATTCGATGTATATGAATCTAACTCTTGAGAAGAGTTTCTTCGTTGTGACAGAGGCTGTCTACTTTCCTGAGAAGATTCATTTGAAGAAAGAAAGCTGTCAAACTCGGGGTTCTTAGCAGGTTCTACTTCATCTTCAATTGCTAAAAAATCATCAAGAGAATTTTTAATTTTATTTGAAACTGAACTAACAACTTTATTAAGCCCCATATTCCCATAGCCACCAGCTTTAGGTGCAGCTTGCTTGTTAGGGCGATGTTCGTCATATTCATTAATCATATTATTTACACGACTTGCTGGAGCATTATAAAATTCTTCTTGTTGGTTTCCAGTAAGTACATGATCAACTCTAGATTTTTTTTCATAACTTTGTTCAGAGATGGCAGCGGTAATTTCAATTCGACTTTTCTTAAAAGCGCCCTTAAGACCTTTATTAGTTACTGTTTTTAAAATAATGGCATCTGGCCCTAATTCTCTTTTAACAGCTTGTAGTGCTTCATCCAATGATTCACCTTCGAACTTTTTAACAAACATATTCTATACCCTCACAGTACCAAGTGATCTAATATTCACTTCTGGACTTAATTCATTATGACTAACAACAATTAAATTTGGAATAAACTTTTCCGTTAATCTTTTAAAGTGTCTTCTAACAACAGGTGAACATAAAACAATCATCTTCTCCCCCATGTTTGTTGCTTCCTCAATCCTTTCATTTAAACTTGCAAGAATTGTTTGAGTAAGCTTAGGGTCTAAAGAAAGCTCCTGTCCCCTCTCTGTTTGAATAATATTTTGAGCTAAAGACTCTTCTATACCTCGGTCTAAAGTAAACAATGGAATATCTCCTTGATCACTTTTAACTTTCTCAGTAATTGTTCTGTAAAGTCCCTCTCTCGCCATCTCTGTCAGAGTGTCAGCATCCTTAATTATTGTACCATGCTCGGCAAGAGATTCAAGAATTGTTCTTAGATCTCTCACGGGAACTGACTCTCTCAATAAGTTTTGTAGTACCTTTAATACGGTCCCTAAAGTTAAGATCTCAGGTATTAAATCATCAACAATCTTAGGATAATCTTGCTTAAAGTTATCAAGTACTCCAACCAATTCCTGACGGCCAAAAAGTTCATGTAAGTTGGACTTAAGAATTTCAGTAATATGAGTCGCGATAATAGTTGATAAATCAACAACGGTATAACCGTTATATTGAGCATCATCTTTTAATTCTTCATTAATCCAAACTGCATCTAATCCAAAAACAGGCTCTTTAGCTTGAATACCATCTATTTCTTCGATAACTGTTCCTGGATCCATGGCCAAAAAGTGATCTGGCATTAGGTCAGCTGAAGCCACTTCGATTCCTTTAATTTTTAAAGAATATCCACCTGGCTTAAGCTCCAGATTGTCTCTAATCCTCACAGAAGGAATAATAAGTCCCCAGTCTGTAGCGAATTGTTTTCTTATATGACTAATCCTTTCAAGTAAATCACCGTTTTGATCTGAATCAACTATGTTTACTAATCCATAACCTACTTCCAATTCAACCATTTCTAAAGTCAGTAATTCTTCTAAGTTATCGTTTGTAGATTTCTTCTCTTCAAAGGCATCTTTTTTCTCACGTGCTTGATCTTCTTCTTTACCTCTTTCAATTCTAAATGCAGTAAATGCAGTAAGGGCCGAGATCGTTACAAATGGGAATATTGGAAATCCTGGAATAAGTGCAAATAGGAAAAGAATAACTGCCGTCATATAGAGAGCTTTAGGGTTAAAGCTAAATTGCTTCCCTAATTGTTCACTTAGACCTTCATCATTTGTATTTCGAGTTGCAATAATACCAGCTGCAGTAGATATAACAATTGCTGGAATTTGGGCAATTAATCCATCCCCAACCGTTAGGAGTGTAAAGATCTCCGTCGCTTGACCAAACTCCATTCCGTTTTGAGCAACACCAACAATAATCCCACCAATAATATTAATTGCGGTAATCAGTATACCTGCAATAGCATCACCTCGAACGAATTTACTTGCACCATCCATAGACCCGTAAAAGTCAGCTTCTTGGGCAACCTCTGATCTTCGTACTTTTGCTTGCTCATCGTTTATAAGCCCTGCATTTAAATCTGCATCAATTGCCATTTGCTTACCTGGCATCGCATCTAAAGTAAATCGTGCAGCTACCTCAGCTACTCTACCAGCACCTTTTGTGATTACGATAAAGTTTATGATGACAAAGATAATGAACATAATAATACCGACAGCAAAGTTACCACCAACGATATATTCACCAAAGGCACGGATAATATCTCCCGCTGCACCAGGATCACCAGAAACATTCGCACCACCGCGAAGTAAAATGTTTTTTGTTGAAGCGACATTTAAAGAGAGTCTAAAAAGTGTAATAACTAATAAGACCGCTGGAAACGTAGAAAAATCTAGGGGTTTTTTTATGTAAACACTTAAGAGTAAAATAACAATCGAGGCACCTAAACTGACAGCAATAAATAAATCCATTGCCCAAGGTGCAATAGGAACGATCATTATTCCTAGAACAAAAACTAAACCAATTGCAACTGCAATATCAGCATTGTTTTTAAAACCACCTAACTTCTCAAACATAAATCATCCTTAATTTATTGCTTTTTTATTTTTTCTTACTTTATATACAAAGGCCAGTATTTCAGCGACTGCTTTGTATAAAGATCTTGGAACACCTTCTCCAACTTTGACCGTTTTATAAAGAGCTCTGGCCAAAGGTACGTTTTCTACGATTGGTATATTATGCTCTTTTGCAATTTCTCTTATTGTTAAGGCCATATGATCTTGGCCTTTTCCGATGACCTGCGGTGCCACCATCGTAAGACCATCATACTTCACCATTATGCTTATATGGGTTGGGTTTGTAATAATTACATCAGCTTTTGGTACATCAGCAATCATTCTCTTCTGGGCCATTTCTCTTTGAATCGCCCTAATCTTTTGTTTTACTTCAGGATTTCCGTCTTTTTCTTTTGACTCTTCCTTAACCTGTTGTTTTGTCATTCGAAGTTTTTCTGTATAGGAGTACTTTTCCCAGAAGAAATCTGCTATCGCGACACCAAGTAATCCAAGCATAATTGAAGATGCCAATTTAAACGCAAAAACCTTACCATAGCTAAAAGATTCAGCAGCTTCGACATGAAGAAAACCAATGAAACTAGTCATGTTCTCACTTAGAACAAAGTAAGTTATACAAAGCACAATTGAGAACTTAAAGAGGGCCTTAACAACTTCCGCTAATGCCTTCTTAGAAAATATCTTTTTAAGACCATTCTGAGGGTTAATACGATCAAATTTAAGAGCTAAAGCCTCAGGAGCATACAGAAAACCAACTTGGCTTACTTGGGCCAAAAAGCCTAAAAGAGCAGAAGTTGCGAACACTGGACCAATTGCTTTACCAACAGCAATAAATGACTCTTTAAATATTCTTGCCCCCATCTCTTCAGTATATGCTCTAGTAATATCTAAGCCGTAAATCCACTCCATATACTCAGTCATCACCTCAAAAATATAAAGTGAAGACAAAACTAAAACAGAGAATGCTCCCGTCAAAATGAGAACGCTATTTAGCTCTTTTGAAGAAGCAACATCACCCTTTTTCCGCGCCTCATCTATTCGGTGCTGGGAGGGTTCTTCGGATTTTTCGCCGGCGTCATCTGACATCTATTCCTCGCTTAAACAATAAACTGGAACCAATCGCCCAGCCTATCTACGTACATTTTGTATGCAACATGAAAGAACTCTTCAGAGATTGCATAAAAGACAATCAATCCAATTCCGATGTTAACAACAAAACTAACCATTAATATATTCATCTGAGGAATCGTTCTTGCAACAATTCCCATAACCATGTTTAAAATTAAATTTGTAAAAAGAATCGGCGTAGACAGTAAAAATGCTGCTTGAAAAACACCTTTAAAAAAATCGTGATAAAAAATATGTATATTTGCAAAGTTACCAAGGTTGTTAATTGAAATAGTAAAAAAAGAATTTAAAACACCCTTAAACATTGGAACGAGTGCGCCTGTAGTTAATATCATGATAAGGATTGTCCACTGAATGATTTTTTCAAAAGGACCGATATTCGAAACATAAGTTGGATCGAAATAACTGATTGAAGAGAATCCAATTTGTTGAGTCATGAGTGAACCAGCAGCGATAAAAAGTGTCATTATTGATTTCACTAAATATCCAATTAGAAGTCCGACAACAGTGTTAAATATTGTTAAGGCCCAGAAGTTTTCTACTCCAAAACCAATAACTTCTTTAACCATTGTCGCCTCAACTACTGGAAAAAAAGCATATGAAATGATCATTGATGTTAAGACTTTAACGACAACAGGAACACTTGTATTATCAAAAAGAGGTAATTGAAAAAGAATAGCAACCCACCTTGTAAAGGTGAGCCAGAAAGCAATGAGAACTGGGTAGTCTACAATACTAACATCTATCATCTATTCATTACCACACTTGGGATACCCACGTATAAATCATGAGTGAATGAAGTTAAAGTTTCCATCATCCATGGGCTTAATAAAACAAGGGCCATAACGATAACTAAAATCTTGGGTATAAATGCTAATGTTTGCTCGTTGATTTGGGTTACTGCTTGAAAAAGTGAAACCATTATACCGACAACAAGGGCTCCCAATAACATAGGCGCCGCTAACATAAGTGTTACTTTCATAGCTTGATTGGTAACTTCAATAACAAATCCGTTGTCCATCCTGGACTCCTTTAAGAAACTCTAATTAAATGATCGGAGAATTGACCCCGTTACTAACTGCCATCCATCTACTAAAACAAATAATAATAATTTAAATGGCATTGAGATAATTACAGGAGGCAACATCATCATCCCCATCGCCATTAAAACTGAAGCTACAACCATATCTAGAATTAAGAATGGTATATAGAGTAAAAAACCTATCTGAAAAGCCGTTTTTAACTCACTAATAATGAAAGCTGGAATTAAAAAATGTAGAGGAACATCATTGATATCATTTGGTGCAGCCTTCCCTGTCACATCATAAAAAAGACCAATATCGGTTTTTCTTACTTGAGATTGCATAAACCCTCTTAACTCTTTTTCAACACCACTTAATGCCTGTGTTGTTGTAATTTTTTTATTCATATACGGAGTAATGGAATCATTATAAATAGCTGTTCCCGTGGGCATCATAACAAACACAGATAGGAATAAAGCTAACCCAACCAATAACTGGTTAGGTGGCATACTTTGTGTCCCAATTGCTTGTCTCATAAATGATAAAACAACAATAATTCTAGTAAACGAAGTACAAAGAATAATAAAAGCCGGGGCCAATGTTAGAACTGTAAATAGAACTAAAACTTGCATGGTTTCCACAAGGTCAGTACCCTGTCCAAAATTCACACTTAAACCAGGTAAGTTCACACCCTGTGCTGACTGCGCCATTGCAAGTGGAGCTCCCAAAAACAAAGATATAAAAAATAAAAATTTTAATGAAATTGCTTTATTCAAGCTTTTTCTGTTTTGGGCATCCATGCTCATCCTAGTGTAGTGGCTTTAAATTTTTAACTTTCTTTTTTAATTGATCTGAAAAGCTAACTTTCTCTTTTACATTTGTATAACTAGATAAAGATGATTGTTGATTTGATTGTGTAATATCATCTTTAAGTGTAATTTTTTTATCATTAAGTTCATCATCATTTGCTTCACCAAGATTGGAATCAAAATTATGTCCTGATAAGGCAATTTCTCCATCTTTCAGTAAACCAGCTGCATCTTTTATTTCAGAGATAGCATGTATACCTTGATCAGTATTACTAACTAGAAAGACCTGATTATGGGCTTTGATTAGCATTAGACTTTTCTTAGGTCCAATATAAGTCTGGTTAATAACAGAAATCTGATCTGCATTATTTAAAAAGCCTAGTTTTCCCTTTTTAATAAATCCTTTTTTCATGAGAGTAATAACTCCATAAAAAAGTAAAAGTACTAAACCTAAGAATGCAACAAACTTGCCACCGTACTCAATAAGTGAAATCGATGACTTCCCCTTTTTATTAATTAGCGAAGGCGAAGCTAGTGTCGTTTTGACGGTGTCACTATCTACCTTTTCTGATTTTTTAGGGTGGAAGATTGAAGTTGGATTTTTAGCAATTTTCTTATCAGCTTTCTTTGGGTCTACTTTAAGTAGGTTATTAAGGTAAGCCTCATTTAAAAATTCTTTTTTTACTTTCGTTTTTTTCTTTTTAAGAATTGATCCGAATTTAGGACTCTTATTTAGCTTCACCATAACTCTTGGAAAAGTTAATTCGATTTTATTATCTTTTATAGTCAAAGCAACTTGATCTTTTTTCTTTTGGATCATAAATGGAAGAAGTGCTTTAATTTTAGAAGAGTTCTTTGTCGATTGATAAGCTCTCAATTGAGTATCTTTTAAATTTGAAGAGAAACTGACTGATTTTTCAATTGATTTTTTTACTTTCGAGTTAGGAATGACAACTTGGATCGATTTTCCAGTAACAGTTAATTCTGGATAATCGTTAAGATTACCTGTGAAGTGAACTGTAATAACACCTTTATTTTTTGCTTTTGAGAAATCCATTTTATTAATTTCTACATTTCCATAAGCATTAGAAATAATCAGAGTTAAGAATAGTGCAAAATATTGATAAGTTTTCATTTTCATTATCTTCCTTAATCAGGTTTGATCGGTTACTTTAAAGTTTCAATTCTCTCAAGTGGACTTATAATATCCGTTAGTCGAATACCAAATTTTTCATTAACTACCACGACTTCTCCACGAGCAACTAGTTTTCCATTAACCAGCACTTCAAGTGGCTCTCCTGCAAGTTTATCTAATTCAAGAACTGAACCTTGTCCTAGCTGCAATAGATCTTTAATAACAACTTGTGCCCTTCCCAACTCAACACTTACCTTTAAAGGGATGTCTAAAATAAAATCTAAGTTTTGAACTTTAAGTTTATTTAAAGCCTCATCACCTGTCTTAATTTGATCAGCAAGACTTGATATAGCATCAGCTTGATCTGGGTTTATTTCAGTTACATTGTTTTCGTTATTCTCTTCCATGATGATTCCTTTTCCTTATGCCATTCGCTTCGTTATTTGAACTGCTCTATTTCCTTTGTACTCTCCTGCAAGACAAGATAGCTTCTTAACACCTTCAACTTCAATATGAAGTTCACCAGAAACTTCCTGGCTTAAAGGTAGAATATCTCCAACTTGTAACCCAACTAGATCTCCAACACTCATACTCGTGTCACCTAACTTAACCACAGCCGTTGCATCCGCATCTTTTACATGCTCATGCATAGATTGAGTCCAAAGAGAATCAACCGTGTCATTCTCAGATTGGTAAGATGAACTTAATTTTTGTTTAATGGGTTCAATTGTTGAGTAAGGAATAACAACCATGATTGTCCCAGAGGCCGACTCAAACTCGACCTCAAAGGTTGTTGTTATAATAACGTCACTTGGAGGTACAACCCCAACAAATTGTGGATTAATTTCTGTTCTTACATATTGTGCGTCTATCTTGTGAACTGGCGCCCAAGCTTCTTCTAAATCAGTGATCGCCATATCCATGACTCTCTTCATGAAAGAAAGCTCAATTGATGTAAATTCTTTACCTTCAATTTTGGTAAATGGTCTATCAGTTCCACCGAAGTATGAGTCAATTATTGCGTATGCTAATTTTGATTCAAAAACGAGAAGTGCAGGTCCTCTTAATTCATTAAACCTCATAATACACATACAACTTGGAATCGGTAGCGTATTTACAAATTCTCCAAACTTTAAAAGGTCGGTAGAGATCATTGAAATAGTAGAAATTTTTCTAAGGCTGTTTGAAAGTGAAACCCTAAATGATCTGATAAATCTTTCATAGATAATTTCGAGAATAGGCATACGCCCACGGATTACCCTATCCTGATTAGTTAAATCATAGGGCTGAATATTCTCGGACTCATCATCATCATCATAGTCATCATCAAAATCCGAATCTGTATCTACATCGGCGTCGTCATTAACAGCGCTTAATAGTGCATCTACTTCGTCTTGACTTAAAACTTGTGCCATTTTTCCCCTCCTGGGATTTCTCTAAGGCGTGCATCCTACTCGCCTGTGTGCTCTTGTACTCTCTTAAACTCTCAGTTAGTTAATTTGAAAACCAACGTAAAAAATATCAGTTACCTTTCCATCTATTAAAAAAGAGTTTATTGCTGATTTTATCTCTTGTTTTAAATACAGCTTTCCATCTCTCTTTAATATATCTTCTGGTCTCTTCGCATTTAAAATACTAATAATCGTATCTCTAATTTGAGGCTTACGCGCTTCAATTTCAGATACCTCTGAATCTTCACTCAGCTTTAATACGGCATTTAATCTGACATACCTTCTAGGTCCGTCACCTTGAGCTAAGTTAACTGTGAATGTCGCAAGGTCTACTAATGTCTCTTTTGAAACTGATTCAGTGATAGCGCCTTCTCCGGCCACTTCAGCATTCATGTTGATACCACTTTCTTTAAGTAGCTTAGTTAGATCTGGCCGCTTAGCTTCCATATCCATAAATTTATATTGTAAGAAAGCGACGGTTCCCATCGCTGCGATATTTAGTATTAATAAGACTGCAACCAGAGGATTCTTCTGACTTGTCGCTTTAGGCTTTGGCGCTGCTTCAGCTTGTCCAACTTCCTCTGTTCCTTCTTCGGCCATTTTCAACTCCTGTATTTAGGGCCCCAATCGATATCCTATCAATTGGTCATGTCAAAATTATACCCTCCAAATATATTGGAAGCAAGTACATCCCTTCCGGTTTGGTATTTATTGCCTAACAAAATGTAACTTTTTCAGATTTTCAGTCAATTTACTGACATGAGAATGAATAAAATTAAATTGCTCTGCTTTTAAATCGGAAAATATTGCCGGTTCCAAGATCTAAAGTAAAATTAGTTAGTAAAAAAATAATAAAAAAAGGGAGAACAAAGTGTCTCCCTCATATATTCAAAATTAAGCAAAGCTTAAATTAGAACATTTCTTTCCAAGCTTTACCTGGACGAAACTTAGGTACAGTCTTAGCTTTGATTTTGATCTTTTCACCAGTTGCTGGGTTAACACCAGTTCTAGCTGCTCTTCTTGTTTTTGTAAATGTTCCAAAACCAACAAGTGATACATCATCACCTTTCTTCACTGATTTCTTGATTGTATCAAGCATAGTGTTTACGAATTGGTCAGCATCTTTCTTAGTAAGATGTCCAACTTCTTTGTTCTTTAAGATTGCTTCTACAAGCTCTTTTCTGTTCATGAAAACTCCTAACGTCAATGTTTATAATACTATACAAAAATGATGACTTTAATTTTTATAAATGGCAAATAAATTTTACATAAATATGAAAAAAAATACTTTTTATTAGAAAACTTAAAGAAAGGTACGTAGTGGGGTTGTCAGGCAATTAATTTTGGAATAGCGAACTTAAGAAAAAAAAGCCGACTATTATCAGCCGGCTTTTCTTTAGATTATAATAAACTTTTAATTACATAGTTAGCTTTCCACGTTTTTTTAACTCTTCAACAATCCCATCAAAATGCTCTGGAGGGTAAGCGCCTTTTACTGGAACACCATTGAATAAGAAACCTGGAGTCCCTTGGAAACCAAATTTCTTAGCTTCATCAAGATCTTCTTGAATTCTTTTCTTAACAACTTCAGAGTCAATATCTGCTTCTAATTTCTTCATATCAACATTTAGTTTTTTTGCAATAGCTTTAAAAAACTTTTCACCTGATTTAATTTTTGAAAAGTCAGCGAAGATTCCATCATGAAACTCGATTGCTTTATCATGAGACTGTAATCTAATTGCTTCATAGTACTGAGCAGCTGGCATTGCATTTGGGTGAAAACTTAATGGAAGATGCTTGTAAACAAACTGAATCTTACCCTTGTATTTTTCTAAAAGTTTTGTGACTGTTTCAAATCCTCTCTTACAAAATGGACATTCAAAATCGGAATATTCAACAAGAGTAATAGGTGCACCCTTTGTTCCTCTGATTATATCATCAGGTCTAATTTGAGGGACCATTGGATTACTAAAGCTCTCCTCTAGTTTTTTCTTTTCAGCCATTTCAGCTTTTGCACGTTGATCACCCTGAGCAGACTTAACAGCGTTGTTAAGAGCTTCGATAAACTCACTTGGATTTTCCTTAATTACATCAGTAACTAATGTAGGGTTTTTCTTTAACATTTCCCCTAGTTCATCTTTATTTATCTTACATGAAGTCATAAGACCCATTCCTACAACAACTGACAACAGTAGACTCAATTTCATAAATTTCCTTTTGTTACTTAAATTTTATTTTTATTATTAAAATTTTCTTCAGTATTATTATTCTTATCATTATGATCTATTGAACACTCTCTTTCAATATGATCTAAATATTTATTAAATGATCTTCCATGGGGCCTTATATGGCCATAACCAATTAAGTGAACTCGTGCTTTAAAGTTACCTTTCATGAACGCTCTCATTGTAGAGAAAAATGCGAAAATTGCACCAGAAATTTTTCCGTATAAATGAAAACTTAAAACAAAATAACTGACTGTTATAATCAGAACTGCTACCGAAGCAACGGAATCATAAATATAGGACTGATTTTCCATAAAGTAGCCAACTGTTGGATCTTTAATTGAAACCATTTTCAGTGATAAATCAATAAGATTACTTCGAACTTCCGTTGATATAAAAACGATAAAAGTTGCGGTAAAGCCAGCAAGCATAAAAACAAGAACCATAAAATGGAAAAAGAATACTCTTTCAAATGGTGGGCTATGTATTTTTGAGAAATGTGGTGCAATTGTATTTGGCTTTAAAGATTTTTTTTTCATTCTTTCATCAATATAACGAAAGAAGAACTCACTAAATCTTGTTAGTAATTTATAATCTGAAAAGATATCTGGATTATATGTGATGTTCTTGTCTTCAACTTTGCTATCACAGTAGTGAGCAATAATTTCAAAAGGCCTTAGTAAGACTTTACCTATGTACATGCCTCCAAAAAAGAGGACTACAAAGAAAAGAATGATATTTGGAAATTGTTGATATAGAAATCCAAGGGAATTTTGTAGAAAAGCTTCTCTTAATTCCTCTGTAAATCCAATATTTTTTGATTCAAAATAAACGCTATTTAGTGAGAGAATCAACCACATTGCATAATATATAAAGGCAGCTGCAACTAAATAAATACCACTTAGCTTTACTCCACAGGTCAATAAAAACCGGCTATCCTCGTCTTTAAAGAGCTTCGAAAATTTAAATTTCTTAATGATTAAATCCATAAAGTACTATTTTAACGATAAATATGACATTTGAGTATTGGGTAATTATTGGCCTCTATTGTAGTTTTTACATGCATGGGTCATTTGGATTGAGAAAATTACTCACTGTGTTATATTGATTTTACTGACACTTTAACGAGTGTTGGTACTCTCTCTCTCTCTCAATTGCGCAAGAATTAACTCCTCTTGCGCTTTTTTTTTTCTAAAATAAGGGAACTTCTCTTTTCGGTAAACTAGATTGATATTTTATAATTCCATCAGCTATGCTCTGAGCATAAGAATTAAGATAGTTTTTAGAACGAAGTTTAAGAACCTCATTTCGATGAGACATAAAGCCGGCCTCTATTAGAACACCTGGTCTTTTTGATAAGGCTAATACAAAAAATAAACCTGGTTTAATTCCTCTATCCCTAATTTGATATTTGGATTCCATATTTTTTGAAATTTCTTCATGGATTGATTTAGCCAATTTTTTAGAAGTTGGCACGGTTTTCTGAATCGCCAAATCGATCAAGATCTGATTGACGATTTTATTAGCTCCCTCTAAACCTTGATTTTCGATTTCCTCAACTTTTTTTATCGCCACATCTGCATGGTTATCTAAATAGTACGTTTCAAATCCATGTGACTGTCTACTCTTGGAAGAATTAAAATGAATGGAAATAAATAAATCTGCTTTCACGGTGTCAGCAAGCTCCGCTCTTTTCTCTAGAGAAACAGTTCGATCAAAGCTTCTGGTTAAATAAGTAGAAAAATGCTTGCTTAACTTTCTCTTCAACCTAATTGCGAGATCCAAAGTAAGATCTTTTTCATAAACATGTCGAGTATAACTTTTACCTTTACTATTTTTCAAGGTCACTTTTGATACAGCCCCCAACTCTTTTCCACCGTGGCCAGGATCAATAAGAACAACAAACCCTAAAGCAGATTGAAAAGTAAAAATAAATATTAAAAGTGATAAAATTTTAAACATAATTAGTATATTTTTTTAAGTTTTAACTCCGGAAAGTAATGCGCTAATATCTGCTTGTAAGAGTAACCTTTAAGGGCAAGTTCCTTAGCGCCAAATTGGCACATACCGACTCCATGTCCAAAACCAGAGCCACTAACTTCAATCTTATTACCTTTCTCAGTAATATTATAGTAATTTGATGGGAAGGTCGTTCTTCCCATGACAGATCTTAATCTCGATTTCTTTATAACTTTAAATTCTGAATTATTATAGAACTTGATTCTTGAGCTTCCTTTTGAATCATGAGTTAGACGAAGTTCTGATTGAGTAATACTCGTCTTGTCTCCCTTATAGTTATACAGGACTTTCTCTAAGGAGTCCGCCAAATCGGACTTCAGAAAAGTATGAGTCCAATTCTTGCGACCGTGTTTATGACAAAATGGACAGGTTACAGATTTATATCCTGGAAGTTTATTTCTCCACACCTGATCCGGAGTTAAAGTCTTTCCACCACACTTAGAATGAAAAAATATTGGAGATAGTTTTTCATTTTCTAAAGTAAGAACTTCCCCAAATGTTTCCCCCGTTGCTCTTACTGTTTTTCTAGTAGCATCAAAGAATGAACCATTAACCTGATGTTTTTCAGAATTTTCAATATCGTAATTAGTGTTATAGCCTTTGCTTTTTGAAACTTGATTCGTTTCAATTTTATAAAAAGCATAAGATCGTGCTGCCACGGCTTGAGCTTTTAAAGCCTCAATTGGCCATTTAGAATTCATTTCTTTTGGTAGTAAAGTTGAAAGATAATCTTCTAAGGACAGTTCATTAATAATATCGCAACCATTAAATTTTTCTGATGTTTGAATATGCAGTAATCCACGATACTTTTCTTTTTCCCAATTAACCAGACCGGTTAACGATTTAATTGAAGCTAATTTTATTGGGGATTTTCTTTTAAACAGTTTTTTGGACTTACAATTAAACTGAATTTTTTTTGCTCCTGCAAAACTTTTCATCGATTTTTTTGGCCAAATATAGCGTTCTAAATCAATACCAGATACAGAAACTTGTGTTAATGATTTAGCAATTCTAACTTTTAATGTTGGTACCTTACTAGCATGTACATTAAAACTTAGAAAAAGAATCAATCCTAGATACTTTTTCAACTGTGTTCACCCCTTCCGTGGAATTTCTTTTATTTTAAGGGGAAATGTACATTATTTCAAATATTTATAGATTTAAATATTCCATGGCCTTTTGCATGTCCTTCCAAGCTGTTTTTTTCATATTGGGGGCTGTCTGCAAAAGTGTTGGTGAGAATAGTGGCATGACCGCTATTTCTAGAACTTCTTTAGTTTCATCGCTAATGCTTACCTTTGATATCTGTCCATGACAGTCTTTAAGACGCTCATTAGAGTTTAGAATCTTATTGGAAGCCGTGGCCCCAAGGGTGATGATTAGTTCTGGTTTAAAGAATTGAATTTCATTAAAAAGGAGATCTATATCTTCTACATCTGAAAATTGCAGGGATGAGATATAGTAATCAACCTCAGTTAAGCGCATGGCCTTAATCATTTTATAAAATAAATTAGAGACATCATTATCAAAATAAGGGGAAAAAGGCTCAAGGAATTCTGGAACAGTTTCAGAGTTGATCTCACCAGTATCAGTAATAAAAAAGACCTTTAGCCTCTCTGTGATTGAAAATTCGTCATTACTAAAGCGTAATAACCCCTGGGCCAAATTCCGTTTACTATTCAGAAGTTCAAGAAGTTCTATATAATTTTTTGTTTTAACTTCTTTAGGTACAGTAGATGAGTTTGGCTCTGCTTTCTTTGCTAACTCTCCACCATCAAACTTAAATGCCGATTTATTTTCAAGTTTCTCATTTCCAAAAACATTAAGAGAGTCAAGTATTACAGTCTTTTCAGTAACTTCACTAATATCCTCTTTTACTATGGAAGATTCCGAGCTCTCGACTTTTTTAACAGTATTTTCAGTAAGTTTAGGCTCCATAACTTCAACTTCTTGATAGGCCCATGAGCTTGCAAAAAGTGATGCTGGATCCCCTTCTTTCTTCTTCGCACTGCGTAGTGATTCTCGATACTTATTTTCCATATGTATCACTAACAAAACGGTAACTAATTTCCTAGTAAAAATTAAAAGGCGAGAATATTTAAGCCAAATTGATCTGGCCCGAAGAGTAATATGAGTTTACTTACGGGGAGGCACATTTATGGCCAAAGAAGTTGATTTTAGATTTGAACGCTATGAAGAATATTGGGGATCTGCGGATAATGTCCAAAAGATTATGGGAGAATGCAAAGTATGTGGTTCAAAACTACTACTAAGTCATCTACCAGATTACAAAAATCTAATAGTACAAGAAACAGCTAGATGTATCGATTGTGGATCCGGTACAAGAAAATTGATCCATGTATTAAATTAATTCACTTCAGCATGCAAGAAGTCATATAAGATCCTTGCATGCTTAGTTTCTAATCCTAAAAAATTCTGTAATTCAGTAATATTCATTCTAAACAATTCTTCACGAGGAAGTGTATTAGTCCTAAGAATATGAGCTTTCACGGCTTTATTTAAGCCTTTAACTGTGTCGATCCAAGAGTGGATAACCCTTTTCTTCTCCGTCTTGTGATGGAGTCTTCTAGAGAACCTATGGGCCTCATCTCGCATTTGGACAACGATTCTCATAAGCGCAGGGCATTTATTTAAAATAAAGGGATTTGAGCGGTTTGGTATTACCAGTCTCTCCTCGCTTAGTTTCACTTCAGCTGACCTAAATCCAGCTTTCTTAAGGTCTCTTGCCTTGGCTATTCCAATAACCGGAATCGACACCTCGAGTTCATTGAGAACTTTTTGAACTGTATTAACCTGCTGTATTCCACCATCAACAATAAACACATCGGGAAAATTTCCATATTTCAAACGGCGTTCAAATACTTCTCTCATCATTGCAAAGTCATTATTGCCCTCAGGTAACTCTGTCATATGATAGTGTCTGTATTGAGTTTTATCGGGTTTACCTTCATAAAATACAATTTGTGAAGCCGTTGGAGATTTCCCCTGCCAAATCGCAATATCATAACATTCCAAAATTTTCGGACGATCTTTTAAATTCAATAGAGTCTTCAAGCGATTAAGACCGACAAAGACTGAGTCTTGATTTTTAATACGGACTCTTTGTGATTCCTCTGCATGGTTGCGGGTAGAAGTAATAAGGCTTTCGTACTTTTTCGTTTTTGAGTGAACCGAGAACCTTATCCCCTCGCCTATTATTTGCCCAAGAGCTTCTTCAAACTCTTTAGCATGTGTTTTTGAAAGATCAGTTATTATTTTTTCTGGAAGAACGTCACTATTTTGTGAGTAATATTGAAGCATCGCCTGAACAATTTCATTTTCCGTTTCATCAAATAAATCTGCATTAAGAAAGTTAAAATTTTTATGGCCTATTAAGTTTCCTTGTCTAATGAGGTAGAGACTAATATCTATTTCCTCATCCCCTACATAGTAGGAAACAATATCGCAGTTACTACTAGATAAAGATTCAACACTTTGCTCAAAAGATTTCTGTGCAAATTCATCTAGGTCTTCTAAGTAATCCCTCACTATTCCTGCAAGTTCAAACTCTTCTTTTTCAGCATGCTCCATCATAAGGTTAGTTAGGTAATCAAGTGTTCTCACGACCTTCTTTTTATTTCTAAAAAAATTAACCGCCATATCAAGGTCTTTTTTATAATCCTTTTTTTCAATGAAGCCTACGCAAGGCGCAGAACATTGGTTCATCTGATAAAGAATACAAGGAGTTTTCCTTGAATTAAACTCATGCATGGAACAGTCTCGAAGCCTAAAGGCTTTGGTTAAAACACGTAGTATTTTTGATATATTTGAACCAACAGGAAATGGGCCAAAAAGTTCCACATTCTTTTTTCGTTTGGGACGTCTAACATATTCTAATTTTGGATATTCTTCATTGAAATTTATTGAAAGATAAGGGTAAGTCTTATCATCCTTGAGCATTATATTATACTTTGGCCTATGTTTTTTAATTAGATTATTTTCCAAAACGAATGATTCAGCATCCGACTGAGTCAAAATAAAATCGAATTCATGAATATGACTTACCAGAATTTGAGTTTTTGGAGACTTCTGTGAATTGTTAAAATATGAAGAAACCCGAGATTTTAGGTTCTTTGCTTTCCCAACATAGATGATTTCTCCATTAGGACCCTTCATAAAGTAGCAACCACTAGTTTTTGGCATCGTGTTAGCCTTAGAAAGCAGTCCTGAGAGCCTAAAATCTAAGGATGATTCCTTGCCGTTAGCGTTTTCTTTAGCTAAAATAGGGGTGGTTTTTAGATCCGACATTTATCTCCAATAAGTCTGTGTCCAAATTAAAAACAGTATATCCCAATTTCGTAGATATAAAAAAGTAAAAGGAAAAGCATGTCAGAATTTTCAGCTGGTAAAGAAGCCCTCTCATATTGTGGTAAGTGTAAGCTCCCTCTAGGACATACAATTGTATCAATGAAAGATACAGCTACTATTGGAAAGGTCCAATGCAACACATGCCAAGCAGTTCATATGTATAAAGATCCGGCCAGTAAAGCTAAAAAAGTTAAAGCTGCCAAAACAACAAGAAAAAGAGCGACTAAAAAATCTGTTTCTGTTGGTGAACTTTGGATGGAACAAATGGGAAAAGCTAGTGGTCAAGCCAAGTCCTACTCAATAAGAGAAAGGTTTGAGTCAGGTGATTTAATTGATCATAAGAAATTTGGACCTGGAATTGTTCAAACTTTAGTTGATGATAAAATGGAAGTTCTTTTTGAGCACGAAATGAAACTTTTAGTACACGGTAAATAAAAAAGACAATATATAAAAAGAAAGGGAGTCATATGGCTCCCTTTTTTTATGCTTATTTTTGTAAATTATATTAGAAACTAAATCCCCACTGAGCACCTACCGAAGCCCCCATATTACTTGGAGCAAATGGAGCATATCCAGTATTTCCAGCATAATAACCAGTGTTGTAGTTTGCTCTGCCGGCTTGGTTTGCTAAAGCTTGTTGTTGGTAATACGAACCACCAGCTGCTGCTTGTTGGTTACTTGCAAAACTGTTTTGAACATTCCACCAGTTTTGACCATTAACACTACCATTATTATAGTTAGGGTTATTATAGTTGTTTCCAGTATTATTCCAGTAAGAACCATTTTGATTATTCCACGGAACTAATCCGTTAGAAGTAGCATTCCACTGTGGATTAAAGTTCATACTCGCATTGTTCCACCCCAAATTATTTCCGGTGTTCCAACCTGTATTAAGTCCACCAGTAAATCCAGTGTTAATTCCTGTATTAAATCCAGTGTTAATTCCTGTATTAAATCCGGTGTTAATTCCTGAGTTAAAACCAAGATTGATTCCGTTTGAAGGTAAGCCCAACATTGAATTCAAATTCAAATTAGCTTGCCCATTCAATCCCATCATTGGATTATATTGCATCCCTGACATATTCAGACCTAAACCGTAGTTACCAGTTGTTCCCTGCATTGCTGCCATGAACTGTGGTGAGTATCCTGCAGAACCCCACATATTACCTTGACCGCCCCAACCGTTACTTCCCCAGCCTTGATTACCAGCAAATTGACCTAAGCTATAACCATTACACTCCGGAGTTGTTACTGTTCTGTCTGGTAGTTCATTAGCTTGAATATGTGCATATGTTGCATTTACATAATTTGTTTGCATAGTTTGACACTGCTCAAAGCCTGTCGCTGCTGCTCCCCATTTTGCTTGTTGAGCACCTAGATAAGCATTTGCTTGAACTTTCATTCCTTTATACATCATTACTGATGGAAGGATATTTCCTGCAAGTTGAGCAGTTGCTCCAATAATACTACTCCAAGAGTCGCCATTATTTCCTCTTCTATTTCCCCATCTTGCACGACAATCCGCACAGTCTTGGTCATATGAACCGGACATAATAACACCGTATCTATCTCTTAAACATAGCTCAGTACTTTGACCGGCAGAACATCTATACCTTCTACCATTATATCGAACATAAAAACCTGCATCACTATTTCTATTACCAATGGAAATATCTCCACCAGCATCGATATCACCACCGATTAAAATATCAGATCCAACAGTTGTTCCTGCTCCGATCCCTTTACATTCATCCCTTAGGACAATTTTATCTTTAATACAAAGAGTCCACCAATTACACTTCTTCTCAAAACAAGACAGTGTTACTTGCCCACGAGTTGAACCAGTAACCTGCACGTCCGTATCAATTGATCCACCGGCTGTTACTAAAATGATTTTTAAGCCATTAGCATCAGTACCAACAACAGTCCCAGATGTCTGACCAGATACAGTAACTCCGTAACGACCTAGACATGAAATATAATCTTCTCCAGCATTACAACCGTAAGTACTGCCTTTCCACTTAATTTTAAATGCACTACCCGAGCCAGAAGTTCCACCACCATTAACTGAGCCAGTTCCATTTACACCACCGTCAGTATCTAAACCACCTATCGGGTCTTCAGAAACAGTAGTTGTTCTATTCACACAAACATTATTGTCAAAGGCTATTTCTGCGGCCCCTCTTTCTTCTAAATTAGCGGATTTGAATTCGGCAATGCTATTAAAATTCACAGATCCAACATTTCCTGTCGTTCTATAACAAAGAATTTTATAACAAACTCTCTCGACCTTTTTTCCACCTTTATCACTTACCTCAGAGGCATCACCATTTTTTTCTTTTAAAACGGTACCTGCACTATTGGAACATTGTTGGATTTTTTCACTAACAATATCCGCCATCGAAGTAGCTGGAAGAGTCGCGATCGCAGTTATTAGCAATGCTGTTTTTAAGTTTTGAATTCCCTTAAACATAATCTCACCTATTTTGGGTTTAATACTTGTTATATTATAAACCATTAAACAAAAGTCTTTGAGTCGGAAAAATCCGCTTCAACGTATAATCGGAGTAAAATCTAGAAAACTTTAGTGATTTAGCTAGTTAACTGTAAAATTAATAACTTAGAAGTATAATCGCATTCCCGCTGCAGTCCCCTTCGTTTGTCTTTCATCTTCAACACCTGAGCTTAATACTTTAAAATCAAAGTTTTCTTCAAATTGATAAGCGAATAACCGTATAAATGAAATATCAATAAACGCTCCCCACTGACTTCTTGTTGATCCCATCTCATAGGTCCCATCCTTTGCCTCTACACTTGAGTAAACTCTATATCTTCCATCAAAGCCAAAGAATGATAGTAGATAAAGAGAGATATCACCGCCATAAAAGCGTTGAGAGAATTCTTCTGTTTCATCAACACCAAAGAAATCTCTATTGCCATAAGTAAGTGCCAGATGGGTACTTTGATGTGAAGTCCCTATTAGGCGCAGGTTAAGCGCCGTTTCCTTATGGTAGTAGTGTGTATCATATTCCTCATAACGGTAGCTAACGCCTAGGAAGCCTAAGTAAGCTGCCAATTCTGATGACATACCGGTAGTCGTTTCATTTTCATTATTAGCAGTATCTACATCAAAGTTACTTCCAGCATAATCAGCATACATTTCGAAAAAGAAACTATCGTCTCCTAAATTCATAGAAAGCCACTGATCTTGAAGGGTAAACTTCTCTTTATCATACAGCCAACTTGAGAGGCTCCACCTTTTGAATTTTTTCTTTTCTAGCTTGCTATCGACGTATTCCCAGACTGTATTCGCAGAAACACTATGTGATAAAATAATAAAGCTTAAAAATAGGAGTATTTTTTTCATAAACCTATTATAACCTTTAAACTGGTAATTAAAATTTGGCAGTTATTTCCATAAAAAAAGGAGACCAAAAGCCTCCTTTAAATATAGTTTTGAATTTAAGTAATTTGTCTACCGAGGGTTAAACTTTTTCATTTGCTTAACTAAAAACTCGATTAAATCTTCATCGGAGCTAAATACATCTTCAATAAGGTCACAGTTAAGTAAAAATTCTTTTACTCTATTAGCTACATTATGAAGGGATTCAACCATATATAACCCTCCAAGATTCTCACCTTGGAATGACTTAACAATTTCTTTTCTCGCATGGTTAAACATTTCAGTTTCTGTAATATCTTCAGAAACTTCATCAAGACCAAATTTCTCTTCTACTTCTTCAATAGCTTGCTCACGGATATTTTCATCAGTTGAAAAACTAACTCCAAGTTCTGTTGCAAGTGCATCAATCAAGTCAGCTCTTACATCAGCTGCGTACTCAATGATATCATCTTGCTTTAGGTGATCAATTGTATGTGTCGCTAGAGAAATTAACGTATTAAAATCAGTTCTCATTATTGGGATCCTTTAAATATTAAAGATTATAATTATTCAGGGATAGTTTACCCTACAAAAAATCAATAGCTCAAGTAATTTCCACTATATTTTAAAAATTAAGCGTTATTTTTTTCTAGAAAAACGGCTCATAACTTTAGTAACCATACTTCTTTCCCCTAAAATGATACAAATAGAAAAATAACACAAAGCAATGAATCCTAAATAAGCAGTCAGATAAATACAACGCAATGTAAAATGAAGATCAACAAAACTAGTTGATTGCTTGAAGTAATAAATGATTCCACCCGTTAAAACACCACTAAACAGTATTTTTGCGAGTCGAAAATTTAAGAAAGTTTTCCAAGGAAGAATCAAATCTTTCTTTAAGATAACCCCTTGAAGTCCAGTGTTTAAAAGCATTGAAAGTGAAGTTCCAAGTGCTAAAACTTCAAAACCATAGACTGGTGTTAGAGTTACACAGAAAATAATATTGAAAGCAATTCCAATAATGGCACATATAACTGGGATTTTCTGACGATCAATTGCATAAAAAGTTGGAACAAATATTTTATAGATGGAATAAAGTGGAAGGCCAATAGCATACAAGCGTAAGGCCTTTGCAGTCATTAGAGTTGAATCACTTGAAAACTGGCCCCTTTCAAAAATAACATTAACCATTTCATCAGCACAAGTGATCAAGGCCACCATAGCAGGAATCACTAAAAAGAATGAAAGAAAATAGCTAGACTCTAAAAGTTTTTTTGCTTCATCTTTTTCACCATTCTTCCAAGCATTACTAAAATGAACTAAGTTTGAATTTCCTATTGAGACACTTAAAATCCCAACAGGAAGTTGGAAAAGTCTAAAAGAAAAGCTTAACCATGAAACCGCACCAACAATTGTCGTTGATGCTAACACAGTATTAATAACAAGGTTAATTTGCGAAGCTGCAAAGCCAAGTAACCCTGGCCCAAGCAAGGTTAAAACCTTTAATGTCTCTTTTGAAAAAATCTTACCAGGCCAAATAGGTCCATATCCTCTTTTTAAAATGAGAGGAAACTGAACTAGTGCTTGTGCTAGCCCCCCAATTAAAACTCCCACACCAAGTGAGAGAATTGGTTCTATACCTTGCTTAATAAAGTATGCAGGAAATACCAACATTGAAGCAATCATGGCTATATTAAAAAAGACAGGTGCAAAAGAAGGTATAAAAAAGACTTTTAACGAATTGAGAACACCCATAAATAAAGCAGCAATCGAAATAAAACATAAAAATGGTGCCATTATTTTTGTAAGTAAAATTGTAACTTCGTACTTATGTGGATCTTCATGAAAAGTTGGAGCAAAGAGATTTATAAGCTCAGGTGTAAACATCCAAATAAAACCAGCTATAACAAGAGACATGGTTCCAAGTAGAATAAAAAGTGCCCAAAGCAATCTTCGACCAGTTTCTTTATCTTTTAAATTTGCATCAACAAAGGTTGGAACAAATGCTGAAGAGAAAGCCCCTTCTGCAAATAAGTCTCGTAAAACATTAGGTATTCTATAGGCAATAAGAAAGGCATCGGTTAAGCCAGAAGCTCCGAAGTAGTACGCAATAAATTGCTCACGCACAAGTCCAAGGATACGACTACAAAAAGTAGCTATCGCCATTTTTAATGATGAAAGAAAAACTTGTAATTTATGGCTCAATTTAACTCCTCAAACTAGATTAGTGAGTCTTTTTAACATTGTAAATTACTATTGAATCAATGAGTCAGTAACATTTTAAAATTAGTTTCTGTCATCAACTTATTTCATTGATCCTCCAAAGGTGCGCATCGGCCCTAACGGTCGACTCAGAGCGCTTTTAAGTATTTCAACGACTTTACTCACTCCGCAAAGCGCTGGTGTCAATTTGAGGCTTTTAGTTCTTACCGCTTCTCATTTTTATGCAAGTAAGTGTTGGCCAAAAGTACGTGCAGGCCGCGACCTTCACCGATATGATATCTTTGCAGGAAGCCAATAGGCCTTCACACAATGCCTACTAGGATGGAAGGTAAGAGGTCTAAAATTTTGCAGAAGGCGATTTATAAAAAAGGTTAAGAAGGAATCTTAATCAAACCGAGAGACAAGGAGGACCATATGAATTTAGCCGTATGTGTTGAACCCCACAAGCACCCCGAAAAAAAGAATGATTACAAAATTTGGTATCTAGAACTGGATACAAGTTCAAAAGTTGTGAGCATCGGAGTGAAGAACAAAGGAGAGCTTGTTACAAGTGTGCTAGAAAATTTTCAAAAAACAGGTACTACGAACTGGAGATGTTTCTTAAAAGAACAAGACTCCTCTACCGAGATTGAAGTTTTTGATTTTATAGCAATGAACACTTTTGAAAACACTCACTTTGGTAACTTACCAACTCTTAGTGAATTTCAAGCAACCCTAAACGCTCTTGAAAGTAGTTTTGAATTACGATCAATAGCTTAATCGTTTAATAAACGATCCTCCCAGAAAAAGATCTCTGCTATGACAGCACTCTTTTTTTAAACTTAATTTAGGGCCTCTCATTCCGTATAAATGAGGGGCCTTTTTTTTCACTGGATAATTTTTGATTGTATAAAGTAGACGAATAGATTTTTAGTATTTCTATGAGATTAACATATGACAATGCTTGTGACAAAGCTATTTCGGGATAATCTTTTTTTCTTTAACTATCCGTTTTTTTTGATTCAATTCCAACTTATTTAATTGTAGTGTTAGGTGTTTGTGAAAAATTATCATCAATCACCGAAAGGTATCAAGGACAACTCACTCATGAATACACTTGCAATTATTGGTGCCCAATGGGGCGATGAAGGAAAAGGAAAGATCACGGATCTTCTCGGACAAAATGCTGATTACGTTGTTCGTTTTCAAGGTGGAAATAATGCCGGACACACTATTATTGTTGGAGATAAAAAAATTGTTCTTCACCAAATACCATCAGGAATACTTCATGAAACATGTATTTCGATCATTGCACACGGAGTTGTATTTGAGCCTGAAGCATTCATGCAAGAGCTAACGATGGTTAAAGAAAATATAACAGTTACACCGGAACGTTTAAAAATTTCCCTTAATGCAACAGTTATAACTAGTTATCATAAAATTCTAGATGCCAACCGTGAAGGTCAATCCAAGCTTCGTATTGGAACAACAGGAAAAGGCATCGGACCAGCGTATGAAGATAAAGTTGCAAGAAGGGCCATTAAGATAAAAGATCTTTTCAATCAAGAGACATTAGAGAAAAAACTAAATCATGCCTTAGAAGAAAAAGCTTACCTTTTTGAAAATGTTTATAAATGTGAATATCCTACAGTAAAATCTGAAGCAGCTAGATTATTTGAATACGGACAAATTTTAAAAGACTATGTCTGTGATACTTTTTCTCTTATTGACCAAGCAACGCATGCTGGAAAAAAGATATTATTTGAAGGTGCTCAGGGAGTACTCCTTGATATTGATTATGGTTCATACCCATATGTTACTTCAAGTTCAACAGGTGCTGCAGGTATCTATACTGGAGCTGGAGTTACTAACGGTGTTGTTAGTGAAAAGCTTGGAATTGTTAAGGCCTACACAACAAGAGTCGGCGAAGGTCCAATGCCTACGGAAATCGAAGAAGAAATTGGTGATAGAATTCAAAAGATTGGTCATGAATTTGGTGCCACCACAGGCAGAAGACGTCGATGTGGGTGGCTAGATCTACCAAGTTTAAAATACTCAGTTAAGGCAAGTTCACTCACGTCCATAGCGCTAACCAAATTAGATGTACTATCTGGACTTGAAGAACTCAAGGTTTGTTATGCATACGAGATTGACGGAAAAGAATATGACTGTGCCTACCCAGGTCTAGATCTTTCCGAAGCAAAACCTCTATACAAAAGTCTTTCACCATTTACAGAAGATTTTTCTAATAGTGAAAACTATGTTCCTGAATTAAATGAATATATAGAATTAATAGAAAATTCAATTGGAGTTCCAGTTGGTATTTTAGCTTATGGCCCGGAACGAAGCCAAATACATTTCAGACAAAATTATTTACAATAAATCTATGCCCTCTCCTCAGAGGGCTTTTTTTTTAAAATAAAGATTCAGTTGAAAGTATAGTTGTTGGACAGGAAGTATCATCATCGTCCATGCCATCGAAGGTATCGTGAGCAGTTTGAGCAACACTTTGAACAGAGTATTGAGAAACAGATTCACCATCCATTGATAAAGATCCAGTAGAGTTATCAACCCAGCTATAAAGTTCCATAAGAAGTGATCGCCTCTCACTTGCTGTTGCAATTGTATTTTCGTCACAAGCAATAAATAAGTTATCTAAAATGGCCCCAGGAGTTCTTCCTAATAATAGTCCGGCCTCTTTAAGTTGGGAAAGCGAAAATTTTTTCTCAGCAACGTTATCTTCATCCCCAGGTGCTCCACAAGATACAAAGATTACTGAACAAAATAATAACAATACCCACTGCTTAAATAGTTTCATTAACTCTCCTCAAATAAAATTTTTAGTAATAATAGTTAAGCAATTTCAATGCCAGTAAATAAGGAATTGAAATAATTCTTTTTGACGTATAAACAATGAGTTATAGATATTTATTTGATTAAACTGTAAATATTAGGGCGATATTTTATATAAAATGTACAAATTGGCCTAAAAGATCCTTTTAAGTCTCCATGCTGCCTGGAATCGAATAATGCTTTCAACTAGGCCATTGCTTGTCATCATATTGGTTTCAGGAATTCCATTATTTTTTTCAATAACCTGTAGCTCAGAATCTAGTACGGATGGATCTTCTGGTAGTTTTGCGGCCATTGCAAGTAATCTATTTCCTGCACTTTCGAAGTATTCATAATCAGGCCTTGCAACATTCAAATATGACCTTCCAACTTCTTCAAGGACCTCTTTCAAATTCATTAATAGCTTTCTTTCAAAATTATTGTTTCGAGAAATATTTTTAACGGCCCAAGACTTAATTTCTCTAATCGATGTATCATAAGCATAAAAGGCATCTTTCCCGCCGAAGTCATAACCCCATGAAGCTCTAACGACTTTAATTCCCTGGCAAACTGTTAAGCGTGCCTCTTCTCCTATACTGTGTATTCTAGCTTTACTTGTACCACGGATTAAATTTTCATAATTATTAGGTCCTAGGCAAATATACTCACATGAAAAACTTACTTCTTTAGGAAAAGGCTCTTGAAAATCTACTTGGATATATTTTTTACTACTCTCAAGGGCAATGCATTCTCCAACTTCTAAGGCAAAGCACGGTAGAGATAAGATACAGGCGATCAGAAGAATCTTTTTATTCATGATTGGAAACGCTCGCAGAGACTTTTGTTCCATCGATCCCATCTAATTTTATTTTTAATATTTTATTTTTTAAGTTCTCATCTGATTTGATACGAACTTTTATATAATTTGATGTATATCCATGAAAGTAACCATCCTTCTCTCTTTCAAATAAAACTTCTGATTCACGACCTAACATCTTTTGGGTGAATTCACTTAGTTTCTGTTCTCCAAGATTAATAAGAGTTTTAACTCTTTCTTTTTTAAGATTACCTTGAATATGATTGTCCACTTTTGCAGCAGTTGTATTTTTTCTTTTTGAATAGGGAAAGACATGAAAGTGAGTAAGAGGCAAATCTTTTGCTAAATTAAAAGTTGCCATAAATTGTTCATCAGTCTCACCAGGGTAACCAACAATAATATCAGCACCAATAGAGGCATCAGGAAAATAAGACTTCACCAAAGCAATTGTTTTCTTATAAAAGGCTACATCATACTTTCTGCGCATAGATGTTAAAATATCATCGCAACCAGATTGCATTGGAATATGGAAATGGTCTTGATACTTTCCGGAATCCTTTAATACTTGAAGAAGTTCTGGGGTAATTGTATTTGGTTCAACAGAAGAAAGTCTTAACCTTTCAAGACCTTCAACTTCAATCACACCTTTTACTAAATCAACTAATTTCTCTCCAGATGTACTTTCATACTCGCCAATATTAACACCAGTAAGAATGACTTCTTTAAAACCCTTATCAACTAACTTCTTAGCTTCATTTATTGCATTATCCACTGTGATAGTCCTAGACCTTCCTCTTGCGAATGGAATGATACAGAAAGAGCAAACATAGTTACAGCCATCCTGAATCTTTAAAAAGGCCCTTGTGTGTGAATCGGCCTCTGTAGTCGATGCCCCCCAGAATTCATTTGATTTATCAATTCTAACTTGAACATCTTCATCATCATCAAGGTACTCAAAAACTTTATACTTTTCATGGGTTCCAAGGATAAGGTCTACACCCTGCATTTTTTTTATCTTCTCTGCTTCCATCTGGGCATAACAACCAGCAACAACAACTTTTCCCTCTGGATTACTATTATAGGCCTTACGAATTAGGTTTCGACATGTGGAATCTGCACCATCAGTCACCGTACATGTATTTAAAAAAGTTACATCTGAAGACTCTCCAAACCCAACAACCTTATACCCTCGATCGACGAAGCCCTGTGCAATAGAGCCTGTTTCGGACATATTTAAACGACATCCTAAGGTATGAAACGATACTGTTTTTGACATGATTTATTTACCTTTTAAATTTCTAACTTTGTGGTGCTAAACCTATGAGAAATGACGAAATTTGACAAGAGAGATACTGAATTAACAACGCAAAAAAATTTGTTTATAGAAAGAATTACCAATAGTTTAAAAAAAAATGAAATAGTTTTAAAATATTGTTGACATAATTCCTTCTTAATAATAAATTGAGTCTCACGATTTTAAGAAAATTGGTTCCGTAGCTCAGTTGGTTAGAGCATCTCCCTTTTAAGGAGAGGGTCCTGTGTTCGAGTCACAGCGGAATCACCATTTCTTTACTATCTAGAGTAAATTAGAATTAAGTTTCAAATATGCTCCCATCGTCTAGCCTGGCCTAGGACACCGCCTTTTCACGGCGGCAACAGGGGTTCGAATCCCCTTGGGAGTACCAATTTATATTAAAAAAAAGCCTTTCTTCGGAAAGGCTTTTTTATTTCTAGTAGTTACACTTCTTTTTAAGTTCGATGATTTCCTTTAATTACACAGGCCAAAATGACATTATCGAACTGAAAAAACTTCACTACTTATTTTCATATTGATTCAATCAGCATAAGTAATCCCGTAGAGATACAAGGATATAATATGAACCTAACTAAAAATATGTTTTTTTTACTCACAATATTATCTTGCTCATCATTCAGCCAATCCAGTAATCAGAGCTTAGACGCAGTTATTGAGCCTCAAATAGCGAATGGGAATTTTCGTAGTGTTATTATTGGAAGTTATGAAGAAGCCTCTGTTGAAGAGTTTTATAGCTATGGAGGTATTGCTGCTAATGATAGTAGTAAACCAACATCCAAGAATATCTTTGAGATAGGTTCATTATCTAAAGTCTTTACTGGTTTAATTCTAAGCTCCCTTCATCTTGATGGAACTTTAACTATTAACGATAAAGTGTCATCTGTATTAAAGTCTCTAAAAGGTAAACCTGCCGGAAATATTACTTTACTGGAACTTGCAACTCACATGTCTGGTCTAGCAAGAATACCTAGCAATTTAACGATTGTGGATATGAAAGACCCGTATGCCAAGTACACTGAAAAAAACCTTCTCTCGTACTTAAAGTCACTAAAAGAGATTAAAAAGCCTAAGCTATTTTCTTGGAAGAACTATTCAAATACAGGTTTTGGTCTTCTTGGATATATTCTGCAAAAGAAAACAAATCTAACATACGAAGAATTAGTTAAAAAGCATATTACAAACCCACTAGGTATGAAAAATACCTACGTAAATGTTCCTGAAGATAAAATTAAGCTATTTGTACCTGGTCACAATGAACTGCTTGAAGAAACGTCTTACTGGTTACTCTTAAATTCTATGAATGGTGCTGGTGCATTAAAATCAACTGCATCAGACTTAATGTTATTTCTAAAAGCAAATATCTCACCCAAAAATACCAGTATTGAAGATGTATTAAGATTTTCTCAAAAGCCAAGATATGTTGATGGAAATAAGGGGATAGGAATTGCTTGGGGCCTAAAGTTAGAAAATACTAAAGTTCAAGGAATAGGCCATAACGGTGGAACTGGTGGATTTGTTTCTGATTTTCAATTTGATGTAAACAAGAATAAAGGCTTTATGTATCTTACAAATACTTCTAACACACCTCAATGTGTTGCTGCAATACTCATCACATCTGAAGAGTGTATGCCTAAATTTTCAAGACCTGTTGATAGTATTTTGCTAGATAAGTATGTAGGAACATACACAAATAAAAAGACAGGCCTTACGTTTGTACTTACTAAGCACTTCAATCAGCTTGTTTACTCATTACCTGGCCAAGAAATGGGAAAAACAACATCTATAAATGACATAGAATTTTCGATTAAGGGAATTGCCTTTATCAGATTTAACCAAGGTGAAGATAAGTTTGAATTTGAGCAGAATAAAGCGAAGCTAATATTTATTAAAACTCAAACGGCAGAATAGTAAAATTAAGTTTTACTCCATATACTTCAAAAAAATAATTTTTAGTGCTCTGCTCTCACAGCAAGCTGCTTCTTGCCCAAGTAAATTTTACACAAAAATAAATTGATTCTAGCTGATCTACTTATGCTTAGGTAAAAATGAAAAAAAACGGAGAAAAAAATGAAATTTTTAAGTACGATTTTAATTCTATTTACAATAAATACATCAAATGCAGCCACTAGCTGTAACGAGCCTGAGGGTGCCTATACAACAAGAAGTGTAGTTTTAAACCAATTCATATTTGAGAACGGAAACCCAAACTGGGGTGATTGGTGTTACGAGCTAGATTCATCACTAGAAAGTAATTTATGTAACAATGAACTAGATAAGTGGGATAACTGGCTAAGCTGCACAGAACAAGTATTTGAAAAAAGTTGTAAAAAATGGGCAGACAAAGAAAACTTTGCTGCGAACGATGAAGAGTATAACGAATTTATTTTAGAGTGTATTAAAGGTAATTATAGAAACTTGTCCGGTGATATTTAATCGTTGCAGCAGCAAAAAATCGTCATTTTATTATGAATTAATATAAAGCTATTTACTTAAAAAGCCACTTTGATCTCAGAGATCCGTGGCTCAAAACATAGCAGTCTAAAGAAGTCAGTAAAAGATGCCATCGAAGCCATAAGTGTTTCAATAAGTTAGGAGCTGAACAGTAGAATTAATTCGATTCCCCCCACAAGACAAATTACCTAAATTTTTAATACCTTATAATTTTTAGCGGAAAATAGTTCAATACGTATAATTAAACTATGACTACCATTCAGTTATGACGAAAAAGTCATATGAAAGAAAGTAAGTTACTTCTCACGATATTCACATTCCTAATCAGTTTTACTTCATTTGCAAAGATTGAGAAGTTCGACATCAATAAGGATGGAATCATTGATAGAATTGATACCTATGATAATGACTTACTCATAAAGCGACAAGAAGACAGAAATGGAGACAAGGCAATTGACGTTGAAATAACCTATACAGCTTCAAATAGAATATTCAAAATTGAAAAGTTTGATTCAAACTATGACGGAAATTTTGATCGAATAAAATCTTACGAAAATTTCAAATCAAAATTCACAAAAGTAACTTATAAAATAGATAAAAATTTTGATAATAAATTTGATAGAACTTATATCGAAACTTATTTGAGGGATCAAAAAGATAGAGTAAGTTGCATTCAAGATTTAAAGGATGAAGTTGATAGCTTTGTTAGTGATGGAATAAGTGCAGTAGCTTCAACTAATAAAGGTTTTATACCAACCGATTTTGGATATTCGATTGACGAGACTTGTGTAGAGAAATGGGGTCCTAATTTCCCAAGTTTGCTAAAGGATACCATTCAAGAAGGCCTTCAGTGCATGACTAGAATTCATAGTCAGTTCAGCGGCCCAAATACTCTATCTGGTGCTCTTAGAAACTCAAAGAGTTTAATTGACCTTGCTAAGGTAACTCCAGTTTCCATAGTTTGCTCAGAAGAAACCGGCTATGACTGGGATGGAACCGTTGGACATGCCTCTACAGAAGCTAAAGACGTTATCGAGACTCCTTCAGTCAAACATCCTTTTATTTCTATAAACCCTTTTCATCCAGTGGATAAGCCAGTCACAACCGATGTCCTACAGACACTCAAAGGAACTATCCTTCACGAAAACTTACATAACCTAGGTTATCTTCATGGAGAAGGAATAGAATTTCCACAGGCCTGTGATAGCTGTTGCTTCCCTCCAGACGATGAAAATGAAAATGCTAAAAACAAAAAAATAATGGGCTGTAAAATATGTAATGGTGATTACCCAAGTGAAGATTCTTTAAGTTACCTAAAAGATTATGTAGATTTCTCAGATTTAACATTTGATTATAAAGTCGCTTATAGAACATTAAAGAAATCATTGAAAGAAAATCCAAATGATATAGATAGATTGATTTTTTTTGCGAGGGCGCAAAAAGGTTTTTATAATCCTATTGGAAAAGCTCTCGCTGACATTATTCAAACCGAAAAAAAGCTCACTTCTCCCCAAAAAGAAGGACTCGATAATGCAAGAGAGTTCTCTCCTAAAAAAGGGAAAAAGAGCGCCAAAGTTATCGCCCAGGCCATGTATGATATTTACGCAAACCAAGATGCTAAGTCGGTTATACAGAATCTAATTCAAAACAAACACCTTATCAAAAGCGAAATGGATCGACTTAATCAAAGCTCAGATATTAAAGAAAATGCTATTGGAGAATCAATTAGGGATAGTCTAAATGATCTTATTGTGGAAGTTTGGTTAAATGAATATGGAGAAGGAGCAAAAGACCTTTCTACCGAGTGCCATGAATTAGATACATTTTTTGGACTATCTAAATAAACTTAACAACACTAAACGTAAGTTCAATTTTCACAATAAGAACTATTAACTAATTCTCTTTTTTTGAAATCTAAATATTTTAGCTCTTGATAACAAATAGGACTACCTGGCCAACCACTCTTTGTCTTAAACTCAATAGTTACATTTTTTTCGAATATATTTTGTGCTTTCAATGTTTCGAAATACACTCCATACTTTTCTGAAAAGTATAAATTTTCAAATAAAAGTTTTTCTATAGATACTAGGTTTCCATTATCAAGAATAAACCATTTATCCCGCATTCTTGAGTTTTCTTTATTATTAGGAACTAATGTTTTTGCATTTCGAAACAGATTAACTTCAATTCCTCGATATATAACTCTCGCTTCACAACTACTAAAAAAACCATCTTCCTGTTTAAACTCAACCTGATAAGTACTTACATTAAAATGAGATAAACTTTTAAGGTAAGCACATGATAACTCTTCAACTGCTTTGTTTTCAATACAATGAACCTGTCTACGAAAACGCTTTTGAATAACGACCTTACCTTGATATAAGGTAAATTCGAAACAGGTCCCCCTTTTCAATACTTTAAGGATTACTGATTCTTTTAGGAAATCGAAATAAGCAAATTCAGACTGAAATTCAATTAGATAATCATTAGGAAAGAACTTCGGACGATAGCTTTCTGAGTGGTAGCTTTGATAAGGGATAAGGGTTAGATTATCCGTAATATAAAAAGATTTAGACAGTAACTGGTACTTTGGACTGGCGCTGACAGAGAGAACCGTAAATAAGGTAATAAAAAGCGTGAATATTTTCATGCCGGATGATGTAGCATTCTACTTATAAGAATTCTATCCAGTGTAAACTAATTACACGTTTATCTAATTGAAATTTTTAGTTATTTGATATCACAGACTTTCGCCATATAACCAATTCTTGTTTCAAGATAGGTTCTCTGTGAAAACTTCGTTTTCGGGAAGCTCAACTCTACATCCTTTAACAACTCTTTACTAAATGATATTTCATCACCCTCAGATATCGCTTGAAGCTTTGCACTCAAATTAACATTATCGCCAAAATAGTCGATCCCTGTATTATAGTTTACTGCTATCATTGGTCCTTTATGGACTGATAGACGTATTTTAAAATCTATCTCAGGATGATTATTTAAATTCTCACAAATCTCTTTAGCCGCATTCAGGACTTCAACGACAGAAGGAAAAGAGGCCATCACAGCATCACCAATTGTCTTGATAATGATTCCCTTCCTTTTCTCTAAAACTGCTTCAACTATTTCAAAGTGAAGCTTAATTTGTCTATACGCCTCAATATCCCCTACACGCTGGTAGAATTTTGTTGAATCCACGACATCTGTAAAAAGAATTATTTGAGCTGGTAATTTTAATTGAATTCCTTTGGCAATTGTCTCTGATGCGTAAAGCTTTCTAAAACAAGGCGAATTAAAAACTTCGAGAGGACTTAAATAAAAAGGGGGTGGAGCAATTTTTTCAAAAATAATAGATCTACTGCTTGAATTACTATTCATTATCCCAATTTTTAATTTTCCACCTTGTCCCTTAAGTACTTGGCTTTCAGCTAAGTTCCAACTTAGAGTTGAAACTTCATCTGATATCACCTGCAAAACAAAGGTATTATCAAATCCTAAAACTCTCAACCTATAATTACCATGTTCGAGTTCATACTCTAGTTCAAGGTTATCTTTTGGATCGAGTTTTTCTTGAAGATAGATATGAGCCTTTTTGTGAGGTTCAGCTGCACAAAAATTCACTTCTGGCACCTTTCGAAGGTTATCATTTATTTTAAAACTTACATCAATAAAATCAATATCATCTAATTCGAAGGTTAAGCTACATGGCTCACAATGGTTTTGAAACAAGAGATCCTCAAGATGCCCAGACCTTGACCTCGCTCCTTTACAGTGAGGACAAACCGTATCCCAACAAAGATCGAAGTAATTAGCCTTAGAAGCCTTTAGGAAAGAAGGGATCAACTCATCAGTTTCAACCCCCCACTCTTTAGAAAGTTTAGGAAGTTGAATTTTGAATACATCATCGTCATCGCCTTCAATAATAAGGTTTGCCATATGAGATGCTACTTCAACTGTAATTCCAAGTTCTTCAAACTCTCCTTGAAGTTTTAGAGATAAAGGATTTTTTTCTCCTACTTCCGGGGTAATTTTACTGTGACATATTTCTTGTACAACTTTTTGGTACTTCTTTCCGAAGCCTTGATAAGTAAGTTCAAGTATCCACTTCATCAAAATATTTTTAACCTCAGCTTCATAATAGAAAGTAATATCGCTATGATTTACTTTTTTTGCATTGGCTTCAATATGAATTACAGCAAATTCTGCTTTAAAAAGGGAATGTTCATGAATTCGATGACTCACGATATATTTACCGTACGACCAACGCCAAGGTTTCTCAATCCACTTAAGATTTTTTCCAATCATTTTTGTTTCAACAACAACTTCACCATCAACTTCAGATTCGATACGAGGAGCAAAATTGAGTTTTTTATTTATCAATGAAGTATTAGAAAGAATCTGAAATATATCCTCAGTATTTTTATCAACAGTAAAAGTGAAAGAATCTTTAAAAACATTACGTCCATCTGTGATAGGACTCTTATAAAATTGTGAAAAGTTGATCTTAGTCGAACTCATACTTATCCTCTTTAATTAGATGAATTCTCATTATAACAAAAATGATATTTTTTGCTTAACTAAAAACTTGAGTTTTTCTGTTTAACTAGAATTTTTTGTTGCCTTAGATACTTAATGACTTATAGTAGATATATGAGATACACGCTAAGCTTTTTTATAGTTATTTACCTTATAGTTATTTACTGGGCACAATACTTAGTAGAAAATCCATTAAAAAGGGATTTGTCCGTAATTTGTGAAAAAAGAGATAAGATTTCAGGTATCGATCAATCCAAACTACATAAAGAAACTCAAAAAGTACTTCCCTACCTCTTGAAGGTAAACTCAGAAGAACGAGAAATGATCTTATCGGATTTTGCTAAAAGTAAGAAACTTACCTGGAGTTGTCCTCAGTTACCTAGTTTGGATTGAATGGTGCCCTTATTGCACATCTTGCAGTAGTTAGGGCGACATTGCTTAGAACACCTTGATTTAAATCCGCAACCCAACGACCGGCTTCTCGTGAAGTTTGGCTACTTGATGGACCAACACTTCCACCACTTCTAATTGCCCTTTGATCATTAACTAGTGGTGGCCAAAAATAATTATCACCAAGGACATCAGCAGCCGTTGATGCAACTACTCCATTAGAACAGCTACCTAAATTAATTTGGCTTAGACCAAAGTAAAAACTAAAACAATCTTTTGACTTATGTTCCCCAGGAAGCTGGTTCCCTAAGTGGAGTCCAAATATTTCTTCATTAGTGGTATCAATACTACTTCTAGCTCCAAATTTACTATCAATGATATCGCTATTCCACTCCCATAAGTTCCCACTCATATCATGAATTCCAAACTTAGAAACACAATTATCTCTTGACCCTGTTTCCACAGCATTTTCAACACCAACAGCACAATTTTCTCCACCACCGTCTTCGAAGTTTTGAATATCTGCTGGTTGAAGTGCTTCGTTCCAAGCTGCAGAAGCGACAAATTCAGATCTTCTAATAAGGGACTTAGTGAAAGAGACTCCATTAATTAATTCAGAAACTCCCTTACAAGCTTGCCCTGCTTCAATCACATTAGAGTATTCTTCAGGAATAACTCCCTTCTTGGATTGATGCTTATTACTGCCGTCCTTACTAGATTCATAAATATCAACAAAGAGAAATCGATTGAAATCGAAGTAGCCATTAATATTACCTTGTCCTGAATACGCACATCCAAAGTTCTTTTCTTTTTCAGAAACAACTCCGATATTTCCACAGAATTCTTGGTTTACAATATAGGGATGAACTAATGCCATATTTTTTGGAGGAATAACTACTTTTAGCATGGATAAGGTATCACTAGATTCGATAACTCCACCTTCATATTTTCCTCGAATAGCAAAGTAAACATTATCCCCTGGCGTATAGCCAGTCTTATCAAAGATTAAACTTGCTTCGAACAGACTGTTTATATCTGCCACTTCAAATCCCGCTAAAGAACTATTATCTAATGGCAATGGATTGGTACTTTCATAGACCTTATATCCAGTTAATACAACGCCAGAACTTGGTATAATTGGACTCCACTTAAGCTTAACAGTCCCTACGGAATCTCCTGTCACAGCATAAATATCTCTCCATGAATCAAAGCCAGCGCTTGGCTCAACCCCTTCCCCGGTGATATCCACCGTTAAGGTTGGAACATTGTCAAAGCTGATGCTGAACTGAGAGGTGTTTGTAACTGTGTCACTCGCGAGATAAATTAAAAAGTACTCACAAGTAATATTACTTGTAACACTATCTCCATTATTACATGTAGTACCGACATAGGAAAATTCGGAATCTCCAGTAAATTGAGCAACTATATTATAAGCCGGAGCTTCCCCCGCATTAGTTACAAGAATTTTAATATAGGATTGCTGCCCTATTGGACTCTCTTCAAAATTGTAACTACTAATTAGTCCTTGCCCTTGTAATGATACTTTTATATTCGGAGGTGCTTGTCCTGTCCCCCGTGCCCTCAGGAAGTTCTCATAACTATTGCCATTACTATCATATGTAATAAATCCAAAGGCCGTTGTAGTTGTACTCGTATCAGGAGAGAACTCTAAATCAATACTACAAGTTTGAGTTGGTGCCAGAGTCCCTAAACATGTGTTAGAAAGGGCATCCCACTGAAAAACTGAAGGTCCAGGAGTAAAATTAATATTAGTGATATTTGTTGTTCCCGTGTTTTCAAAATTAAAGGTCATGGTGTCTGTATCACCGATAATAGTATTATTAAAGGTATACAAGTCTTGATACCCCTGAATTTCTAAGACACCTACACTTTCTCCAGTACCTGTAATTGGAATTATTTCATTTACTGTTTCTTCGCCATTAAAATAATTTAAGGTTAGATTTTCATTATAGGCAGTACTTGCAATTGGAGAAAAAGTTAATTTAACAACACATGCACTTCCCTCTCCACTTCCATTTCCACCAAGATTTAAATTACTAAGATCATTACAAGTTACCCCATCAATTGAATAGGCACTTCCGCTAACAACAGCACTAAGGGCCGATGTAGAATACCCACCGCTATTTCGAATACGAATAAATTTAGAATGAGATTTGCCAACTTCAACGCCATTAAAGTCTATAGAGGCCAGATTTACATCATCACTATTATAAATATTAGCATCACCATGACTTCGTGCTTCTCCAGTAAGCACCAATCTTACACGATATGATTTCAAAGGATCAACGATGTTTAAATCCAGAATAGCGGAATCAGTTCCTAAACTTGTTGGTTGATATCTTAAGGATAAAGCACAACTTTGACTATAAGCGAGAGTAGCACCACATGTATTACTTGTAATAGAATATTCAAAAACAGCAAGGTTACTTGTATCTAAATTTAAATTTGCAGTACCTTGCTCATGGTTTGTAAAAGTGAAGCTTCTATCAACAAAGAGACTTGATGGAATTGGTATCGCTCCGAAGTTTGAATTTCCGACTACTCTAATATCTGATGTATCTGAGAAAGTTACACTCAAGGGAATATCTACAGTTTGAGTAGCCGCAATAGACGATCCATTAGTATAACTAAGACGAAGGGTTGCCGTGTAGTCTCCAACCAGATTGTGTAGAGCTTTTATATTAATACTACAATACTTGTTTGGCTTTAAGTTCTTAACAGTTGTCCCACAACTTCCACCGGGTATTATTGAAAAAACACCATCATCATTGTTAACAAGTTCTGCTCCAACAAAGATCCCTTCAAAGTCACCGGAGTTTTTAATTGATAAACCATGTGACTCACTTAATTGAACTTTAATAGCGCCAAAAACACCATGTCCATTAGCACTGGTAATCGGATCAACATCAAAAGATGCTGGAGTGACGATTTCAGCATTAAATGCTAAATTTGATGACTTCATTTGTGGATCGAAAAAGTTATTATCGTTATAATCAATAACTAAGTTTGTGGAGCTATTACCAAGACTACTCTTACTGTAGATAACTTCGATCTTACAAAATGAGAATGGTTCAATATTACTATCACAGTCGCCACCAAGACCGGGGTAAGAACCACCTGTAAACTGTAAGTCGGCATTACTAAAAGTAAAAGTCATTGCATTTGCTGGTACGACAGTATTATTTAAAATAAGAAAATTTATTATTTTTTGATCACTTTGAACTATTTCTCCAAAATTATAGTTAGTTGAAATACCAAAGGTAAGGTTGGCCCGTTCATCTGCAGATTCAAGACTTATCTTTCTTGTTTCTACTTGATCACTAGAACCATCATTAATTGAAAAGTTCATATCATAAGTAACGGTTTCGACCTGATTTGGTGAATAGAAAATTTCGACTAAGCACATTTCGTGCGGGGCTAATGTATCTTTACAGTTCCCCTTTAACCCAGGAAAGATTCCTCCTGTGAAATCATAGTCAGATCCAACAAGGTCTATATTTTTAAATGTTAGTAACCTTCTTCCAGTATTTCCTATACTAAAGAGTGATTTATTAGTCTCCCCTAATTTGGTACGAGGAAATCTAATTGGACTTACAATGACATTTTTTAATTCATCTATATTTGAATATTCACCTGCAGCAATAATCATCTCAGCATTTTTGAGAATACTCACACTAAGTGGGATGATTTTTTTTATATCCCGGACACCATCATTATAGGAAATAGTAATACTCAATTTTTTAATTGTTTCAACTTCAGTCTTAATGCTAAGGACGATTGTACACTGCTTTCCAATCTCGATTGTATCGGAGCAATCTCCCCCCTCTCCAGGAAAAGAATCGCCATTATAACTCAAGGGTTCTTCTAAGCCGCTAACTTCGAAGTTAGTTAAAGGAAAACCTCCAGTATTACTAAAGGTCAAAGTTTCTGTTTTTAAGTCCTCACTTGGTACGAGATTAGAAATATAAGAAAGTGAAGTTTCGACATTTTCTTTTAGAACACCATAGTCTGCATCAACACTATTAACCACATCCTGTTTTTCACAAGACCAAAAGCTAAAAATAAGAATGAGGAGGTGTAGGTTAGCTATCTTCATACTAATCTAGTGGAACCACACATCTAAAACCAGCGTTTCTAGAATTAGTATCAGCTTCTCTCCGTGGATATATATTATAAAGCGAACTATAGGCCATATTATCAGTTGTAGAAGTTACACCTCTAGTACCAATGGACATTGTATAATCTCCCGTATACCAACCATCATCTGCGAAGGTTTGATTATAATCTCGATAAGAGTACATGTATGGCTTGTACCCTTCTTGTTCAGCCACAAGTTTTAAAACACCTGGTCTCATATCAAGGTCATTTGAAGGTGTTGACCATGAATTTGTGAAATCCGTCTTTGAGTTAGAATACATATAATTATCTGAGTCTGGTCTTGCAATCAATGCATTACTTGCCTCAGTCGTTCTGTCCCAACAATCACTCGCCAACCCCCAAGCCGTGTTGTCACATGTAAAGTATGTGGAAGTGATTGGGTTAAAGAATTTATCAGAATAACTTGAACTTACGTAGGAATATTCAAGATAGCCTGACCAATTATAACCATAGTAATCACTTACTAGAGGTCCAAATGGCGGAGGTGTGGCTACAGCAGTATTTAACCAATATCCCTTAACATCATCTGGAAGTTCATTTATTTTCAAACTAAATTCTCTTGAGACATTTCGTTCTCCAGTTTTATTGATTGTCTCTATTGTCATTTCCTCAACATTTCCAACAATATCCTGAACTCCAAACTTAGAAACACAGAGATGCGATGAGTGAGTTGCATCATCACTAAATGATCCTGTTTTATAACTACTTGATCTGTCTCTCGTATTGTATCCAGAGTTTTGAGCTGCCCAGTTGGCGGCTGAAACTGCGGGGTAGCTATTAGCACTTAGATCAGATGGATCAAAAAGGTTTTCATTATGTGGAGCAGGATCAAAGTCCATTCCCTTATACTGTCCTGTTATATAAGCACTATTAGAAAGACACCCATGTTTTGTTAGATCAGCTTCTCCATTTATTTTTAACCTAGATTCTATTTTTACTACATCTTTTGGTGATAAATCATCATGCCAAGCACCAAAAACAATATACTCTTGCCTAGATCCAATACGGGCAGTGACATCAACACCGTCTATTTTTTCAGATCTTCCACTACAGTAAATTGCAGCCTCATCCTGGCTAATTCTTGCAGGTGGAAGGTAGGCATTATTACTAAACATACCTTGATTGTATTTAATGTATTGATCATTATCTAGGTCACGCATCTTATCCCAAGTTGTACCATCACCAAAACTAGTATTTACAATTATATTATATGTAGAATAGTACGACCTATCACTTAGCTTAAAGAAAGTCGTCCCCTCTTCTGCACGGCCGAGCATTGCACTATCTAGGTTAAGAGTATTACCTCTATAATCAATACAATTTTTCCCACCGCTATCTAGGTCACATTTATTGATTCCTATATTTACACCAATCCCAAAACGATCAACTAAAAAGCTTTTTCCAATATCGAAATAGAATTTTCCACCATCGGGGATACTTCCCATTCCATTGTATTCACATCTATAGTTATTTTTAATATCGTAGTTCCGGTTTACAGGAGCAGCTTTATATTTTTCACCACGAACAGATCTCATATCTAAATATGACATATCATCGTAGTCGATCTCGCGATCATTTGCGATATCTGGCCAGATGTGAAAACTATGATTAATTGTCTTATTAATTCTTGTACACTGATGCTTGTTGAAAACAAACCTATGAACAAATGACATATTTTTTGGAGGAACAACAACTTTTAAAATCGCATTCGCAGAATTGATATCAATATCTTCAGTTTCTGTATTTGCAAAAGCAACATCAAGACTATTCTTTTGAAGAACAACTCTATAATAGTAAGTCGTACCGGCTACTAATCCAGCTTCATCTGAGAAATGATACAAGTAAACACCTGTATTAATATCTACAGACCCTAGATTCACGGCACCAGACATATCTGCATTAAAACTTCTTTCAACTTTATAAGAAACTGTGTTTCCACTACCAACTAAAGAATTTGCATAGGTACCAAGTCCAGCAATTTTAAAATCATACCAACTTAATTGTACAACTCCTTCTGTCGTAGCAACCCCGGATTTTTCTTCAAAAAACCACTTATTTAATTTTACGTCATCATCAACGGCACCAGTCATAAAGCTTGCTTGACTTACTTTTGTTTCATTCGCCAAACCTTCATTAACATCTACTTTATTGATTCCATCGTGCTTAATCCCAAGCGCGAGTATATGTTCCCAACCATTGTGTAAAGCTTCTGGCTCTTTGGTTGTACATGTTCTAAATACACTTGGTCTAACATAGAACGGGTCAGTTGGACCAGCACCATCAGGATCATAATAAGTTTCCATTGCAAAAAGATATTTAGTAGCTGGTAAAAGTCCTGTTACAGTAAATGGATTAACTGGCACAGCTCCTGCGAAAGCTGGGGCCTCAATACTTCCAGGCAATGTTCCATCATAATTAAATTCTACTCTGGTGAAACCTGCGATACCTTCTGCACTCTTACCATTGGTAACAGTGAGAGTATCATTCATGGCAGTATCGTAATCGATAAGAACATCAGTACCTGCAACTTTATAATAAAGTCTAAATTGATCAAAGGTGCCTTGAGTAGGAAGGTCATAAGTAACATCAAATGAAGATCCCGTAACATTACAAGACCCTAATTTGGGACCTGCAAAGTTCGGAGCTTTATAGTAAAAATCTTTACAAACGACAGGACTTTCAGAAAGTGGCATTGACCTAGAGCCGTATGTAACGTCTTCTTCAATAGCAACTTTAAAACAATATCGGTTTGCATTAGCGAGATCATCTCCCGCCTGAAGATTCAATATGACAGCAGATGTCGAAACGGGGTTCTCAGGGTCTTCATCACCTACAATTGAACTTATATAAGGATTTGAAGCATGAAAAGTTTTTGATAACTGAACTGGATTACTACCGTCTTCATCAACTTTATAAAGCGTGTATTTTCCAAAAACACCACTCGTTAAATCTGGCAAGTTCCATGTTATTTTCAAACGATTAAGGCTTCCAGCAACCTCTTCTATTTCTTTAATTCCATTAAATGGCGATAAAGGAGGTGTTGTGGTTTTAGCAACAGAAACATTAGCTCCAACCTTTACAGGTGTAGCGCCGCCACAAGAATCTTCTGCCACCACATAAAAATAATATGGAGAATTTGCACCAAGACCAAGAACCTTATATGAATCTATTCCGCCCTCGGCAAGTAAAACTGTTTCCAATGGTGGATCAGAATCGAGTAATGGAGCATTTGTAGGTTGCGCATAAAAGTGATATTTGTCACACCCAACACATGGAGTAAATCGCATGACAGCACTATTATAGCCCTCAGCATTTGTTGGAACCTCAACTGAAGTAACCCCATTAAAAATCATGACTTCTCTTTCCGGTACAAGATATTCAATAACCTTTGAATTAAGTTCCATATTTTTCTTGTTTGAAGAACTAATAACTCCTGATGATGCCCTAACAGCAATATAGTATTTCTTTCCACCTTCTAAGCCTGGAATTGAATAAGAAGTTAAATTTGGATTATCAACTGTAATAACAGAAACAGGTATCTCAGTACTAACCAACATCTGCATCAACTCTTCTTCTTCTTGAGAATAGTAAATTTTATAAGAAGCAGGTGCATATTCTTTTAGAGAAGCAATCTCAGCTCTATAAGCCGTATCATTCGCCAAGAATTCCGCGTAAGTCATACTGGCAAAGTTTGCTAAATTTTCGGAAAGTAAACCTTCAAATCTTTGAATTTCAGAATTAAGTTCATCAGAGTTTATTGCAACTTTCCACTTTATATTTACACCAGAGTATCTATCACAACCGCTTGGAGCAGTGACAGCGAATGCTCCACTAAAATTAGGAAAGTACTCATCTTTTGAACAACCAACAACGTTATTACTTGTTAGGATAATTTGATCAGGATCAGAGAACCTTTTGGCAGACATACTATATGAACTACAGTCTCCTCGACCTTCCGTTTCTACTTCTCCGACATAAAATCCTTCTAGATTTTTTCTTAAATTTATATCTAAAAATGCAGTGTGCGGTTCTTCACTACCGTCACGATGAACTTGATAAACAAAGTCCACAGTATTAGCTGCAATATCCTCTGCTTTCGTTTCTATACTTTTTATAAAAAGGCTTTCTGCAGGTTTGAAATAAACAGCTATTTTAGTGTCACTGAGTTGTTCAATCTTATGAATCCCCGCAAAGTTAAAATCAATATCATCCTTGAGTGAGTTTTTATTTACATTAACCTCACCTTGGTTTTCATTGACCGCTCCAACACAACTAAATAAAATGGTTAGAAGTAATGTAGAATGAAAAATTCTCACTATCCGAGTAAACATATAGTTCTCCAAACGTACCGCACCTTAAATGAATAAGGGTTATTATTAAAACAACTTCACTATTCTATATCGGTAAGTTAGCTCAAAAAACTAAATGAAATTCTACTGTTAAACTTAAGTTAAGATTAAGCTTCTTCAGGCTTAACTAACTGAAATAACGTCGAATGCTGTTTAAGGTGTAGAAACAGTAATTTCTAATGAAATATGGGGAAGGCCACAATAAATGGCAATTTGAGGTTAATCAAATAAAAAACAACTAGATACTTGGTGAGTGGTCAGTTTTTAATTTTTGACTGCTTTGGAGGAAAGTCTTTTCAATTTCGAGAGAGAACGAGACAGTTTGCTCGTGTTCTTCCCACTTTCTCAATCCATAGAAAGGATTAATTCTTAAAAAGCCACCAACATCTTTTTCATAGTCACTTCTTTTGTTTCCTTTAAAAAGAATAACATTACAAAGAAGGCCATTCTCATCATGTGTAAGTTCGACTGAGAATCTGTTTATATTTAAAATAGCAAGATTATTAAAACTACGAACAATTCTTTTATAAAGTCTTTCTAATTCATGTTTGGCTTTTTTGGAAATATTTGGATCAAGGGTTACTGAATGGGAATATTTAACCGATAATTCCTTTGCTAATATTTCAAATGAACTTTGTTCAGTAATATCATTAGCCTCAATTTGATCTGATACATTAATTTTTTTTCTTGAATTCATTGAACGTCTCTGTAAAAGAGACAATTCAGATTGCTTATCATTTAAAATGGATTCCTGATTTTTGATAACTTCTTTTTTATCAACACCTTCGTCTAGAGAAAACATCTTATTTTTTAATTCTTCAATCATTTTATTGTATTCTTGAATTTTAATTTCATTACGTTTTATTGTAAGATCATTCTGGTTTACGAGTCTCTCAAGAGAATTAACTTGACCTCGTATACGAGAAAAGTCCGTATGTTTTTGTCTCACTAACTTTAAAGACTCTTCGCTCGCTCTCCTTTCAACTTGAATTTGTTTATTAAGTTCCGAAATTTTCTTATTTGTCTCTACAATTGAATTTTCAATTTGACTAGCTTCATCTTTTCTTGAAATACTTTCATTCAGTATCATTTCATATTTTTCTTTTAAACTTTTGTACTCTAGATTTTTATTTTCAAAACCACTTTTCTCAAATCGTAAATCTTGATTCTGTTGTTCCAATTTTTTTGATAGTTCTTTAATTTCACTTTTTTGATCTTTAATCGCAGAGTTTGTATCTTTCTTTTCATTAACATAATAATTAATTTTTTTATGTATATTCTTTTCTTCAGATAATAATTCTGTCATTTCTTTTTTAAGTAATTCTAGATTTTGAGAAAGCTCGGTACTCTCATTAAGGTGTTTTTCAACAAGCGCTTCTTTTTGTAAAAACTCTGCATGGCAAGCATCTCGCTTAACTTCAACATCATGAATTTTGTTTTTCAAATCACTATTGAACAAGTTCTGAGTCTCTAGCTTTAAAATACTTTGATTAAGTAATTCTTCGACTTCCTGATTAGAAGTTTTTAAGGATTCAAGTGCCTTCTCAAGGGAAGTTGCCTGAACTTTTGCTCCTTCAATATCAACTCCACTTTTTAGAATTAATTCTTGAAGTCTTTCTTGAACCTCAGAAGATTTAACTTCCTCTTGCTGAAGAACAATTAATTGATTCTGTGAGTTTTCTAATTTTTTTCTAACTTGTTCTTTTTCTAAAGTAATTCTTTGAACTTCATTGGAGATTAGATGGTTTTTTTCTTTTTGAGTAACTATCTTTAGGTCAATTTCTTCCAAACTTTTATTTAGGAGGCCTTGAGCATGAACAATACTTTTCAATTCTTCTTCACTTGAACTATAACTATGAACAAGTTTTTCGTAATTACATTCAACTGTCCTTAATTCTTCTTCTTTTTGTTCTTTCTCAATTCGATTGAGTTCAATTTCCCTATCGAGTAAAGTTAGATCTGACTCGAGATCGACGATATCATTTTGAACGAGTTTAATATTACTACAAATATGAGTGTTATTATCTTTGTCGTTTTGTATTTGGACAATAAGTTCTTCCTTCTTAATGAGAAGGTTTTCAAATTGATCGTTTAGTGAAGATAACTCTAAAGTATAGTTTTCAGAATCTTGTTTAACTTGATTCATGCTGACAATCAGTTCTTCGACCTCTTTTTTTTCATTATTCACATCAGCAAGTAATGTATCTCTATCAAGAACCTTATCCTTCAGGTAGGTACTATCTACTTCTAAATCTAATTCTAATTCATTTTTCTGAACAATCAGATCGTTGAGTTTTCTATTTAAAGATAATACATCATGCTCTAAATTTTGGGTCTGCTGAATGACTTCATTTTTTTTCTTTGTTGCTTCTTCAATTTCGAAAATGCTCTTGGAGATATCACTTTCAATATTAATCTTCTTAGCCTTTTCTACCTCTAAAAGTCTATACCCCTCACCTAATTGAATTTCTTTCTCATTTTTCTTCGATTCAAGTTCATTTTGAGTCAGGGCTTGTTCTTCATTTTCTTTAACAAGGATATCAATATTTTGTTTCAAAACTTGGTTCTCTTCTTCAAGAGAATTACTTTTCATTTCAATTTCTTCACATTTTTCTATTTTTTTATTTTTATCATTTTTTATTTTTTCAAAATATTCGGTTTGCCAGTTTTTAGTTTTCAATTGGCTTTCAAGTTCAACATTTAATGCGCTGATCTTTTGTATTAAGGTTTTATTCTCACCTTCTTCTTTATTTATAAGTTTTGTATTTTCTAAATATACTTTTTTTCTCGCCTGTAATTCATTTGTTTTTTCTTTCAACTTGTTACTATGTTGATCTTTCTCTTTAACTTTTTCTTCAATCTTAAAATTTTGTAGACGAATTTGAGCTTCAAGGTTATCCATTTCTTCAAATTTATGATCAATAACTGTTTCAATTTGAGAAATTTCGTTAGTTAGTTTTGAAATCTTTTTATTTTCTAGTTGCATCTTACGGCTTTTGCGATTCACTAAAAAGTTCAGATAAGCTTTATTCATATTTGATTTAATTTTATGGATTTTTATTTTAGATTCTTTATCTTTGGACATTGGCCTAGAGTCTGTACTAACTACAATCTGAGAGCCCATGGCTTCTGATTTTTTTAACTGGCTCTCTACCATATCAATTTTTCTACGCACGTTATTTTTCTTGCCCATAATAATTCCTCTTATAGTATCCTAGGAATATTGTACTCTTTCGAGCTTGGCCAAAATAGGGGGAAATTTTATACAATGACTTATTTAATCAAGTACAAAACAATTATGCGGCAGCGTCGTTAAAATCTGTGATTGGAGCTGTTCTTTTTGCATCTTCGATACTCTCTAACCACTCAAGTGAAACATCACTTAGTATTTCTTCAGCATTTGGAAGCTCTTTAACATAATTTCTAACTTGCTTAATAACGTCACTATAGTAATTTGAAGCCTTTGCTTTGATACTAGAAACTTGAGTTTCGTCATCAAGAATTATTTTGACTTCGTGATCAAGAAGATCCCGTCCTTTTGTACCTTCTTGGGAGATTTTATTGAGTACTTTAGTACGTTTTTCATCACTTAGGCTTACCAGGAACTCAATCTTATATTTTAAATCGAATTTATAGAGGGCATTTTTAAGAAGCTCTCCATCAATATCGAATACTAGTGATGCAGGTAATGAATTCAACGCGAATTCTTTAAGTACCGAAATTTTACTCTCATCAATTAAGATTTGAATAAATTGCTCTTCCTTCTCGACATCAATGTTTTTAAGTAATTCAACAGATCTTCGTTGAAATGAATTTTCTTCAACTCCAGAGGACATAGCCTCCAGTGTTGATTTTAGTTCTTCTAATTGTAAAGTAATTTCTTCATTACGGATTGATAAGCCAGAAGTAGAAATTTTATTAAAAGTTTCAGTAGATAAATGCTTGATCATCTCAGAAATAAACTCAATTCCCATAAGATTGAAAAGTAAGACACCTACATTATTATTCTCCATAGATATATCTGCAGCTTGAATTGGTGTCAATTCTACCAGTAATAATTGTAATTCTTTACCAACTACGATTGCGACAGAGAGAATATCTTCCAGTATCTGTTGAGAGATATATTTTTCCGCAATAACTTTACCACTTTGAGTAATATCTAAGTTTGAAACTGAGCTAAAATGATTTCGTTCATATGTATTAAGGTCACTAAATATAAGGGTTAACTCATCAATTGTTAGTCTTTCAGATAAAATATAAAGAGCTGACTTAGAACTATGAGTTCCAAGATTTATCCACTTTTTAACAAGGCTTACCGTCTGTGCGGGGCACTTCTCAAGGTAAAGAGCGAATCGACTCATACTATCTGGAGATTGCGAGATGGCCTCTGCAAGTTGACTAGAACCAGGTCTAAATTGAGAGTCTACTAATTCTTTACTTTCCATTGTTGGTGACCTTGAATCGTCAGAATTGTCGTTTGAACTTTCTGCAACCAACATTTCTTGAAGGTTTTTGTATTTAGAAAATAAAATAATCAGTGTTAAAGAAAAAATCAAAGTTGCGAAAACAAGACCAATTGAACTTCCCGCCGCAGAAACTTTATCCATAACTTGTTGCGAAAGTGGAATATTATTAATTTCAGTATTTTTAAATTCTATTTGATACGCTTTAACATCAAATTTAATCTTCCCAAGCTTTGGAATAATTTCGCTAAGATTTTTCTTAAGAGTTTCAAACTTCTCTTTCTTTACACTTTTATCAATAGCCACGTTAATTGAGATATCTTCAATAAATTCAAATAAATTTGTCTTTTTAATTAAATCTCTTTCTAGCTTATTCTTATATTGAAAAAGTTTAAGTTCCATTTCTTTGTTATTTTGTTTTCCATACTGAGGAGCAAAAACACCAATTTTATCTAAGGCAATGAGGTCTGCATTCATACTAGTAGGTGCTGACTTTGAAATGAATTTTTGGTTATTACTTTTTATCTTTATATTATGAGAAGGTAGAGTAAATGACTGCTCTTTTGTATTTATCTTAAAGTGAACATAAAATTGTTCTTTTTCAAGGTGTAAATTCAAATATTCAGAAAAAGTACTTTTTAACTTTTCTTCAAGCTCAATTTGCTGCCATTGAATAGATTTCGCGATGGCTGAACCAATAACAATATTCGAAACGAATAAAATAAGAAGTGTTTTAAACTTATTACTTATCATATTTTTCCCTTCTCAAGAGGTCTTGAAACGCCAAGTTTTTCCTCCAAGTATTTTTTCATTTTAAAAGCTTCAATATTTTTTGAATCGTATTTGAACGCTGTCTCATAATAGAACAATGACTTCTTATAATCTTTTTGCAAGTAATAAGCACTGGCCATTAATTCATTAATAAAAGAACTTTGTTTGTATTTTTTTAAAAGTGCATCAAGAATTTTTATTGATTCATCAGTACTTCCAACCCTCATTAATCTTTGCGCTTCAAACAATATATTTGAAGTAGAATCAATTTTAGTAATAATTTCTGCTTGGCTATTTTCTTTCAAAGTAAAATTATAGGTTACATCAGCATTACCAAAGTCACTTATAATAATTTTTTCTGAACTATGTCCATACTTGCTAATTTTAAGTATTGTAGGTTTATTAGGGTTTTTAACAATTGATTTTAACTTAGAATCGTTTAATTCAAGAGGAGTCACCCCTAGTGACTTCACTATAGGATCACCACTTTCCCTGGCAAATACCTCTGCACCGGCCGGTGTTGTCCTAATGATTACTTTGCTTGAACTACATCCAAAGCTTAATACTAGTAATGACAATAAAAACAATTTCATAATATCCTTTTAATCAAATCTCATATTACTTAACGAGTTTTATGGATATTTTTATAGGAATTATATTTTAATATACTTAAATGGAACTTTTTTCTTGTTTGAAAATTATGTTTGGACCGATTGTCTTACTTTTTATGTCAGAATAGTTAAGGACTTTAATAACAACTCTACGATTTAGTCGTTGATTCTTTTTAATGGGCCGATCAAACTTATCTCTATTTGGGTACATAGGATTTGAATTACCATAGGCAATAGCAACTAGTCTTGTTTTATCAATACCGCTTTGTTCAAACTTCTTAATTATCTTTGCAGCTCTTGCTGCACTCAACTCCCAGTTCGAAGGATATTTAATACTTTGAATATCTGTATCATCCGTATGCCCTTCTACAAGAACGTAATAATTTTCAGGCTTTTCCTTTATCAAATCAATCAGTACATCAACTGAACTTTGTACTTCTTTAGTTAATTTTATTTTGCCTGGCTCAAAAATTACTGATGCAGTGTACTTAACCTTGTAGTTATCATTTTTAGGTATATTATTGACTTGACTAAGCTGCTCAGTTTTAACCTTTGAACTTAAAATGTTTTCTTTATCGTATTTAGTCGTTGTAGGTTTTTCTAATTGAATATTTTTATTTACTGATTTATCTACAACTATTGGAGCAGTCCGATTGAAGTACTGACTAAACTCCTTGGCCTTGGCCTGAAAAGCCGGATCTTCAAAATTGGCAAATGCAACCATCAGAATGAAAAAACAGGCAACAAGTGTCATTAAGTCTGCATATGATGTTAGCCAAGTTTCGCCGCCTCCATCATCTTCAAAGAGATCTTCATCGTCATCATCTCTTCTAGACCCCACTTACAACCTCTCGCCAGTCAAAATGATCTTTTTCATCAAGATAAGAATTTAACTCTTCAGCAATAATAGCTGGTGGGGTTCCCTTTAATAGTAAATCAATTCCTTCAACAATTATTTTATTTTTTAAATCTATATCAATAACAGCATGCTCTATGTTTTCTCCAATAGGGACAATAACAACATTTGCAAGTATAACTCCATAGAGAGTAGTGATTAGACATATTGCCATGGCCGGTCCCATGGTCTTCATAGCGTCTTTTCCCCCAAGCTCAGATAAAAGAACAACCATTCCCATCGTAGTCCCCATCATTCCAAAAGCAGGTGGATACTTACCTATTTTTTTATACCTCATAACATCCATCATGAGGGACTTCGTCATGTTTTTTCTTCTATTACTTAGTAGATCGACAAACCAACTATCGTTACCTAAATCATCTAAATAGAGTTCAACACAAGTCTTTAAGAAATCGTCTTTTATATTATTCTTTTTTCCAGAAAGCTTATCTTTATTAGAAAAATATGCACTCATCTCAATCAACTCTTTGATGATGTCATTGAAATTTACAACTTTCCCTCTTATGGTTTGTTTCATAAATATTTTGAAGAGGTTAAGAAGTTTTGGTGTCTGTACTGAGGTTGCAGCTGCAGCGATAGTCCCGCCAAGCACAACAAAAATACTAGTGCTATCCAAGAAAAGTCCCATATTGGGACTAGATAAATATAGCCCTATCGATGTGATCAATAGACCCATAAAAATAGCAAAAACCGAACTTATATTCATTCCTACTCCAGCGTAATCATTGTATTAGAATAGTTTAATTCATTATTCCCAATAAAATAAGATGGTAATTTTTACTAATTCTTCAAAAGAGCTTCATTGTGATAACTTGAGATATGCAACGATTTATTATTATATTAGCTATTTTATTCTCCACAACTTCAATGTCCCAGACACTGACCAATCAATCTATAAATCCGAGGTTATTCCTATACGCTTCAGATTTACCGATTACATTGAAAAGTGATTCTCTAGTTTTAAGAAAACATATCATCGACATATTGCTAGCGAATCAAACTTACGATTTAATGTTAAGTAAGATTCCGGATCAACTTGTAAAAGGAAAAACACCTCAACTGGTTTTCAAATATAAGATTAGAACAAAGTCCGCTTCAACCTATGACATTTCTTTATTTCTCATTGATATAGATAAACTCACAATCAAGAAGAGTCATACTTTCCAAGATATTAAAAGATCTAATTTCATAAATAGTTTAAGAGAAAACGTCTTTACTTTTTTTTCAAATAAAAAGTTAACAACTAAACAGAATAATGAATTCAAAAGAAGAACAGAAAGAAAGATGCAAACTATTGGGAAATTAAAAGGGTCAGACCAGGCTGGCATCACAACACCTAAAATTATTCCCCCAACAGTTGATCAATCACAAAAAGCGGCATCAAATACAATACAAAGACGTAAAGATCAGCTCAAAAAGATTGCTAAAAAGAACTCCCCTAAAGAAGAAAAAGGCTCTATTTGGAGCCTGCTAAGAGATGATGACATCGACATTCCATGGCTTCCGAAAAAGAGTCAAACCCAATCCATTATAAAATCACTTGAGAAAAAAGTTAATTCTCCTTTTAACGAAATGAGTTCCATAAAAAACTTTGACGAAAAATTAAGTAACCTTACTTATCACCGATTTCATGTATCCTACAAATATGCTCTAAGACAGTTAGAAATTTCAGATATCATTGAAACAGACATTGAATATCACTCTGTAATAGGTTTTTCTCTCGAATGGTTAAACTATTCTCCCCGTTTCATTAGTCCATTTCTATATAAGCTTTCTATTGATTTTGATACTCCACTAGAAACAACACCGGTTCAGTTAGAGGGACATTTTAATATGACCTCATCTCTAGGGTATAGATTTTCCAACCGTGGGTTAGTAGGACTAAGCTATGATATTGACAAGATGAATTTCCCTAATTTAAACGCTATTAGTTCTACAGTTTCCGCTAATAGCTTTACTGTTTACTGGCTCGATATTGATTATATGTACATCAGAAGGAACTACAACCTAGCCCTTTCCCTTGGGACTTTAATTAATAGTAAGAACTCAGGTAAGGATCAAACAGCAGAGCTTCGTGCAACTGATGATTTCCAAGGAAACTCAATCAATATCAAGCTTCGTTACTACCTTGAAGATAAATTTAAAGGTGATATTCAATTATGGATGGGATTTCAATATAAGAAATATTATTTAACTCGTACAAATAGTGGGACAGATACAAAGATTAATTCTGATAATTTCATATACCATTTAGGCACATATTTTTAGAAGAGAGGTTCTATAAAATAAGTTATCCCAAATACTATTTGAACATCTAAGAAATCCGTTTCTACGCCGGCTCCCTTTAAGAAATGAAATTCTGCTGAATAGGATGATTTATCATTTACTGTATAACCGACTCCACCAAGTCCCCCAAAGACAACTCCGAGATCTCCCCTGACTTCTGCACTTGCCGTTTGGTAAATAACATTTGAGGCTCCAACTTCCCATCCTGCATAATAAGAAAATGTTGGAGAAATATCAATCTCGAGATTTTCATCTACCATTTTTGATTTAGTACCAAAACGAGAAAAATAATATTTCATACCACCTGTGACAGAATAATTTTTTTCTACTTCGCCACCAATACCAGAAAAAACAATTCCTCCAAAAAATGACTTATTAATATCCGTAAACTTCTCATACTCACCTTGAATAACCAAGATTGACGCACTTCCAGATTCGATGTCTTTTCCAGGGAAAGCACTTTCTAACTGTGAAAACGTATGGGAAACCATTCCAAGTCTCAGAGAGACCTTATTGTAAAAGTTACTACTGGCCAAGGCATTACCATGTACTAACAAAAGAATTAATGAACAAATAAATTTAAGCTGCATTATGAGTATTATCCTTTTCATTCATTTTCTTTAATTCTTGGATTTTTCTCTCAACTTTACTTAGAAGTTCCAGATCCTTTCCATAATCATGACCACTGTTTTTTTCACCCAAAACTGAATCCATATCTGAACCACGATTTTCACGTAGTGCTTCAATCATTTTAAATTTTAATTTATTAGGTACAGAATTAAAAAAGATACTTAACTCTCTATCAGTGAGGTCAATTAATACAACTTTAAGTTCATCAATGGAGGAAGTTGATAGGAATTCAAAGTCAAAGACATTGTTAATCCCAACGGTATCTTCGTTAAAAGTTGCCTGCAGCTCCAAGGTATTTATAATAGCTCCAAGCCATATTTTAAATTCTCTTGATGTGTAATAGCTAGAACACTTAGAGAGTTTATTTAAATTTTCTGGATCAAAAAGAATTTCCTTTTTAAATTTCATCTCTAAATATAAAACGAGGGTAGAAAATCCTGAAATATCATACTCGCGAGTGTTCATATATTCATTCAAAAGCTTCACATTCCCTTTAAGACTTTGGGTTAGTTTTTCAAGCATTAACTCAAGTTCAATGCTTTCATCTTTATTAAGTTCTCCATCATCGACAGATGACTTTTCTTTTTTCTTAATCCAAAAAAATGAAAAGGAGGCGATTATAAAGACAATAGTGATTCCAGCATACGCTATAAGATTTAAATTATACCCAGAGCTAACTGCAACTCGAAATGAAATATCAGGCGATTTCATATTAAGAATTTCTGAAATTTCAATAATCGCTAATCTCTTACTCTTTGGAGTTAGTTCATTCAATGTCGTTACTTTTACATTTACCTGATCTACAAAAATCTTATTAAAACTAGGACCACCGATAGCACTAATTGGTAGAAGTAAATCTTTATTCAAATTTTTAATTTTCTCAGAACTTAAGATTGTTTTTAAATTCACTTTAACAACAACCCCTTCTCCCCCATTGATAAGCTCAACCTTCTTCGCAATATGTGATTCTAAGGTTTGTTTATATTCAAGAACTATCTTTTTTTCTTCAACACTCAAACTTGGATTTGCATATGAGCTTCCAACAAAAGCTAATGATAATAGTATTACTGCAATTAGTTTACTTCTCATTTGATTCTACCTTTGTATTGTGTTCACGTGATAGCTTATTGAGAAGTGTAACTAGACGATCAGTCATAGTGTCTTTCTTCCCTAAAGAAATCGTTCTATCAAGCAACACTTGTGCAAGATTATAATTCCCACTCTCTAGCTCTATATATGTTAACAAGTTTAATGTCGTCGTTAGGTTAGGATTCTTCTTATCAATTTCATAAAGATCATGCTTTGCCTGATCAAACTTACGCTTATTAATGAGACTTTGAACAAGTAGAAATTCATTTATAAGTTCTGGTCTTAAATTTCCATTTCTTTTGGAAAGGTAACCTTTCGGAACTTTTTTATTTCGAACAATTTTCTTTTTTAATTTTTTCTTTTTAAAAATCTTCTTTTTACTGGAAGACTTTAAAGTTTTCTCAATTTCCGGTCTAACAATTGTATTTTCTGGAGCTTTAGCAACAATTTCCTTATCCTTGTTTACATGCCTAAGCATGAGCTCATTACTTGAATCTATTTTCATTTTAAGGAAAGAATTCTCTTTAGCTAATAAACTATTTCGACTTTTCATAATTTGATATTTATTATCTTGAAAGAATTCATCTCGCTTTAAATCAATTTTTAATTCTACACTTCGCTCTGCTTCAAAAAAGATAACTCTAGTGTGGTAACTCTCTTTTTCAACTATAAGGGTAACAAACTCTCCATCCACTCCATCTTGAATATCTTTAAACTCAATTCTCAAAGGTGTTTGTCCTAACAACTTTCCTTTCGCGGTATAAACATTTGCTCCCTTAACCGAAGAAACAATACTGTACTTTGGTAAGGCCACCATCGACTTATACAATGAACATGATAATAAGTTCATAAAACAAAATACATAAAAACATTTTAACATATTGAAACTCCTCAATTAACTAATCGAATATATGGAATTAAATTTTATTTCCTAATAAATTCCAGTCGGAATCAGAAGTTTTTACCTAGCGCTGAGTGAAATACTCCGATAATTATACTTGATTAAACATGGAATAATACGTGATATTCTTAAAGATTGAGTAATCTTACATTGAAGTAGGAACTGGAGGGTAGTCACCGTCTGGAGTCGTAGAAATCCACTTATCCAAGGTCTCTAAAATATTCCTAGAATCATTAGGTAAGCTTCCACCAAGTGGAAATTGATTCGAAACATGATTGGCCCGAAACAAAATGGTTCGCTTTGGTTTAAGTTCTTTCAAAATATCCCTCATTTCTTCTAACATTTTTTTAGATGTTAACTCTTTAATAAGACCTCGCTCTGTCATTTTAAAGTAAGGGGTTCCAGGTAAGCTCATTGTGGTCAAGAAAGAAAAGTAATGGGGGGAAATTTCGTTAATCGTGCTAGCAGTATCCCTTACATGTTCTTTACTAAATTTTTCACCACCGATGCCTAGCATTGCGATGATAGATAATTTCATTCCAGAGCGAATCAACTTTTGTGACCCCTGAATCATATCCTGCTGGTTATTTCCCTTCACTATCATATGAAGAACTTTGTCACTTCCAGACTCCAGTCCAAGATAAGCCATTGTTAGTTTTAAAGATGCTAATTTCTTTAACTCTTCCTCAGACTTTTCAAGCATATTCTGTGCTGTTGCATAAATTCCAACACGATCAAGATTAGGAAACAGTTCATTAATTAAAATCAAAGTTGATTCTAGTAGCTCCATTGATGCACCAAGAGCATCTCCATCACATAAGAAAATTCTTGACGGTAAAAAACCGACACTTTCAAAATACTGCCTAGATTCAATTAGTTCTTTTTTTATTTCAGCAAAAGGCCGTTCTTGATACTTTTTACTTCGATACATATCACAATAGGTACACATATTATTAGAGCAACCTAAAGTCACTTGAATTAAAAAGCTTCTTCCCTCACTTGGAGGTCTAAAAACAGGTTCTTTATATTTAATTGGATACATTTTTATTCTTTTTATTAAATCGTTGAATATAATCACATCTCTTACAAAGGTCATGAACTAACTTATTATTATCAAATCCGTTTTTAATACTTAATGCCAGAGGTGATGATAATATTTCTTCTAATGGTTGTTCCTTTATATTTCCCAAATTGATGACGGCCTCTTTATCTAAACAGCATGGAACAACAGTTCCGTCAGCGTGTATTCCGATATGAGAACCTAAACCGTGACAACGACCGGCTTCACTTAAAACAGGTGTTGATAACTCTGGCCAAATAAATCGGGAATCAAAATGAAGATATAGTTTATTAAGTAGTCTTTTCGATTTCCGATGTTCTACTTGAATATTTCGATTAACTTCAATTTTAAAATATTTCTCTATTTCTTGATAAATTTCTTCATTATCAACGCCTTCATCTCCTACATTCCAAAGACGGTAGTTAATATACATATCCTCTCTTAACTCGAAAACTTTACTTGTAAATTCTAAGATGGGGTTAAAGTATCCTGAAAACGGTTTGTGTGGAAAGTTATCTTGATAAGCTTGTAACGAGAAATTAATTTGTCTAATGCATTTTGAATTCAAAATGAGGTCTTGCTTTCTTTGAATGAGAAGACCGTTCGTCGTTAGATTGATCCTAACTCCAAGCTCATCAGCTATCTTTAAAATTTTTTCAAGTTCAGGATGTGCCGTTGGCTCCCCCATTAAATGAAGACACACTTCTTCTGTAAGGGGATTTATATTGATTAATATCTTTTCGATTTCACTTGGAGTCATCTTCTTTTTATCTCTGTCTACGACAGGACAAAAAGAACACTGAACATTGCATATATTTGATATTTCAAGGTAAATTCTTTTAAACATATTCTACATTTGCCTGAATTTACCCTGAAAGTAAAATTGAATTTATCTAATCAGAAACAATTTTATAGTTCCATAAACCCAGCATAAACTTTATTTTGATTCACATCATGAAAACAACCATATAGCTTACTTTGTTTAACAAACGCTCTCCCAATAAGTTCTCCTTTTGGATAACGCCAAATTCTCTGTAAAGGCTTCATATATCGATCTGTTTCTAGCTTTGAGAGTTTATGTCTGAAATTCAGGTGTAAGTTGGAGATTATCAATTCATCACCATCAATTATTAAATTGGACTGGTAATAAGCCTCTTTCCCTTGATTTACGGGGATAACTCTATGTTGTATTTGAGACATGATATCCCAAATTAATAAACCTTCAAAAGCTTTTGAGTTTCGCGCCAAAGTAACATCATCATATGTGAAATAAAGTTTTCCGTTTATTCCTTCTATATCAGTTACCATTGATCTATGCCCGGGGTTAGGTTGAGGAACAATTACGTTAAGTGGTCTTAGGTGGTGATTATAAACACGATCAAAGACCATGACACCATAGAGACCATGAGCAATATAAATTAAATCCTCATGAACATATAGTCCCCTGGCAACCCCATACTTTTGATAGTTTAATCCAGCAGGGAGGGTTCTAATTTTTGATATGAGTCTATCACTAGATTTCTCAGCAATGAAAAGAGTTGTTTCTGAGAGATAAAAGACTTCATTATTCTCGACAAGAATATCCTTAATATTTCCTTCAAATTTGATTTCTCTCTCACGACCTGTACTAGTGTCGTAGATAACAACTGTTGTAAAATTATTTTTTGAGAAGGCAAAATACACTTCATCACTATTTTTATCACTATAAACAAAGCGTAATGCCTTATTAATACTTCCTCTATTGATCGGCATAGACTTTTGACAAATTTGGTCAGCTTGGTAAGAATTGAAAAATTGTGGTAAATCTGGTGCAGCAAATGCATTCCCAATAAAAAGTAATAGGATAATTAAAGTCTTCATGACAACTCCTTGTTGTATTTTCCATATTCTATATAAAAAATATTAATTGAACAATTAATTGAGTTTTTTACTTTGTTCTCTTTTATAAAATTACAGTTTATATTTATTAAATGAATAAACTTGTATTTTTCTTAACGATATTTTCTACCGTAGCATTTTCATCTGATATAAAAGTTATGAGCTTCAACACTATGTGCGATATTTGCAAGGGCTCTAGTTATTTTGGTTATCATGATCGACTTAATGGTATTAGAAACATCTTGAATAAACATGCTCCGGACCTTGTTAGCCTTCAGGAAATTAGAAGTTACTCTCAGGTAGTAGATCTTATGAAAGGCCTACCTCAATATGAATTCATAGCCAGTAATTATTTATTTATGAGCTATGCTGACCCAACCCTACTATATAATAAGAGTAAGTTTAAACTCATTGATAAAGGTCAGTTTTGGCTAGGACCAAGAGAGGGTTCGTTCTCTTTGGGCTGGAAATTGTCCCTACCGAGACAAGTTCATTGGATCAAATTAGAGGGAAAAACCGGCCCCTTTATTTTTGTTGGTTCGCATTTTGATAACCGTTTAGAAAACTTACTAGGTGCAGCGGAAATGGTTAATCAATATTTCAAAAAAGTAAAAGAGCCTATCATTTTTGCAGCTGATACAAATTTAACAGTTGATATGCCTGAGTATAAAAAATTAATTGATGGAGTCTTTTCCAACTCATTTGATAAAAAAGAAAATTTCCAAGTTCTTGGTGAATATCAATCAGATAAAGATATTTGTTATACAAGAAAGGGTAAAAAATTTCCTGAGTGCCGAGTTGATCATATTCTTTTATCCAAGGAATTAGATTGGAGAATTATAAATTTTACTGTTGATGCCACTAAGTCTGCGAATGGTGAGTTCCCATCAGATCATCGACCAGTTATCATTTCAATTAAAACTGAGAATTAACTTTTACCAAGCTTTGAGACAATCGCCATGGTTAGCGTGGTTGATGAGGTTAATTGCTCATTAGTATTATATGTTTTAATTTCCCAGACCTGAGTCGTTCTACCCATATGTGTTGCCTTTGCCACACCCTTAATGGAGCCATTTCGAACAGCTTTAATATGGTTAGTTGTAATACTTAAACCAACTGCGTGAGCTTCCTTTGGATTGCAAGTCATATTGGCTGCAATACTTCCTAAGGTTTCAGCAAGAACACAATTTGCACCACCGTGAACAATCCCAAATGGCTGATGAGTTCTTTTGTCCGCAGGCATAGTCCCAGTTAATGAATCAGAACTTTTTTTGGTAATAATAATTCCACAATGTTCAACCATGGAGTTTTTATTACCTTCATTAATTTGCTCTAAGCTATAATCATTATACCAAATCATCTAACTAGTCCTCTACTGGAAATATTTCTAAAGCCGGTTGTTTTTCATCTACTTTTTCTCTTAAATCTCTCAAAGCAGTCCTTAGACCTTCTTCTATGACGGGGTGGTAAAAAGGCATCGCTAAGACTTGATTTACAGTAAGATTTTGAGAAATCACCCAGCTTAGTAGATGGGCCAAATGTTCACCATCTGGCGCCATAAGTTCTGCCCCTAATAGAGTACCAGTTTTTTTACAACCATAAACTCTTAACATTCCTATTTCTTTCAATTTAACAATACTACGCCCTTGACCTTCGAAACTTACTTCTCCAATTTCAAATTCAGTTTTTGCATCAACTAACTCTTTATACATTTGACCAACAAAAGCTATATTAGGATCAGAAAAAGTTACCACTAGCGGGGTTCTTAATTTGAACGCTTGAATTTCATTCACACAGTTATAACCAGCGATTCGACCTTCATCACTTGCTTCATGTAAGACTTGTTTCTCTCCTGTATTATCTCCCGCTAAAAATATATGTGCGTGATCTTTTAATTGAAATGTTTGTGGGTTGAATTCCGGAACTCCTCGGTTTGAACTGGTGAGGTTTAAACACTCAATTCCTAGTGAATTCCAATTGGTACTTCTACCAGCTGTGAGTAAAATCTTCTCGACTAAAAACTCTTTATCACCCGAAATAATTTTTAATTTATCCCCGACCTTTTCAACACTTTGCACACCATTAAAAGATAAGTTCATCTCTTCTGAGAATTTTCGATTTACATACTCTCTAAGCTTAGGATCTGAAACACCTGAAACAATTTCTCTTCTAGCAATTCCCACAGTTTCAACACCAAGTCTATGAAGTGCTTGTCCAAGTTCTATTCCAATAACACCAAGTCCTAAAACAGCAACCGACTGTGGTAATTGTTCAAGTTCAAAAAAGCTATCAGTTGTGATTAAATGTTCTTTAAATTCTTGAAACATAGCTGGTACGACTGGAGTTGACCCGGTTGCAATAATAATTTTTTCTGCGTAAATTCTTTCAGCGCCAACTTGCAGGGTATTTGCGTCAACAAATGTTGCGTACTCAGCGATAAAGTTACTTTCGCCCCATGAGTCCATGCCACCAATAACTCCTCTTACAAATCTATCTCGAAGCTTGCGAACATGAGTCATAACTTTGGAAGAATTTATTGAAAGTTCACCTCCACCAGAGATGCCCTCTTCTTCATATTTTTTTCTACGATTAAAATCTTCTGCGACTTGGATAAGTACTTTAGAGGGCATACAGCCAACTCGAGCACAGGTTGTTCCAAGAGTGCCGCCGTCAATTACGACGTAATCATCAGTTTTTTTTTGAACTTCTCTTCTTGCAGATAATCCGCCTGACCCTGCACCAATGATGGCCACTTTAACTTTTTTCATAATAATTTTTTCCTTCTCGGTTTACTCTTCTCTTGATAGAAAGCGGGTAAATTCACGAGCAAATACTGAAGTGTCTAGATTATTTCGAACTGAGCTATAGGCTCTATTATATTCATCCAAGTCATACCTTCTAAAGAAAGAAGGGTCTATTCTATACGTTGATCGATATTTAACTTCTGGCCCAGAGAGATTAAAGAGATGAACCTTCACCTTTGAAATTTTTTGACCTTCCATTTCTTCCATAATTTTAGGAATTAAGATGATTTCACCCGCTATCACTCTCTCCATTCCACTTTGGTTTAATGCGTCTTTCGCATATCCTCTTTTCTCTAAAAACATATTTAGAGTTCTCACTCTATAGTTTTTAAAGACATGAAGAGTAGAGCCTTTAAGAACAGCTCCCTCAAACTTCGTTTTTCCCTTTAAGGTCATTAAACAAATTCTCTTAGTATACCCTTTATAACAGCTATCTGCATTTTTATATAAAGATTCAAATTCTTTTTGTACTTTTGATTTTGGCTTTGAAGTAACAATACTCTTCTTCGGCCTTGGCCTTGCTTTCCTCTTAATTTTTCTCGTTACTCTAGGTTTATTATTTTGAACTTGTGATAAAGAAGAATTATCTTCAACAGTTTCCGAATTTGGCATAAAAACAAATAGATAAATACAAATTCCAAAAAAAGCGGCCATCATAAGAACTATTTCTTTTCTAAATTTAGTTTCCCCATCAGAGTCTTTACCTCCGTTGAGTTTTCGTCTTAGTGCTGGATCTAATTCACCATCCACTCCAATAGGAGAATGATAAATGTCTTCATTAAAACTATCCGATTCAGGAATAACTTTGGTCGTTGTATTTGTTCTCTCTAATTGATCTCGGTAATTAAAACCAGAATTTTCTTCCTGGTCTAATTCAATTTTAAAATTTAAATTTCCGGGTAGAGAAAGTTTTGCAAAATCAAAGTATTGAGTCTCTACATCTTTTTGTAATTTTTCATCATTATATGAAACCCAATTAGATAGAGTTAGATCCTTAATAAAAATTTCATCGTTTCTAATGGTAACCTCAAGGTGCTTCCTTGAAATATGATCACTCGGAATACATATATCACATTTGTTACTTCGCCCAATAGTAACTTGGTTCCGATCAACAATAAATTCTTTAATCTGAGATTTCCCAGTAGTTAAGATTATTTTCATACTAATTTAATAAGCTCTCAATATTAGTTGCTAGTAAGAAATCTTTTTCAGATAAAATATTTCCGTCGTCGTGTGTTGTGATATTTATAACACATTTATTAAAGCTAACTTCCATATCAGGGTGATGCATAATTCTATTGGCTTCCCATGCAACAGCATTTACAAAGGACATCGTCTTCATAAAACCTTTAAAAGAAAAAGTTTTTCGAAGTTTTGTTTTCTCACAAAGTTCCCACCCTTCAGGTAGTTTCTTAAATTCATTCATAATGTCTAACATTTCATTGCTCCCATTCCGCCTGCTTCCTCATCATCAGCTTCCACTTCTTTTGGTGGATAAGCTGGAGGATGATCTCCAATTCTTTTTGACTCTTCAATAAGTTCTAATATGTCATGATCTAAGATTGTAAATAAATCATCAAACTCTTCAATGATAAAATATAAAGGTTGCATGATATCAATCCTATATGGAGTTCTTAAAACTTCTAAAATATCAAAGTCTAATTTCTTAGACTCCTCCGTCAGGCAATATTGAGTCTCCCCTATTGAAGATAGAATTCCACCACCATAAGCCTTAAGGCCCTCTGGAGTTTTCAATAAACCAAATTCAATTGTAAACCAGAATAGCCTGAACAATCGTCTTCTATCTTTAGGCTGTGCTTTTAAGGCGAGGTTTCCGAATTTCTCCATAAAGTCACCATAAGCTTGATTTGTTAAAAGCGGCGTATGTCCATAGATTTCGTGAAAAATATCTGGTTCTTGAATATAATCGATTTCTTCAGGTATACGAATAAAAGTCGCTGCTGGAAATCTCTTATTTGCCAGTAACTCGAAAAATTCTTTTGGCTGAATTAATGCAGGAACAGGTTCAACTCCCCAGCCAGTTGTTTCAAGGAGAACTTTATTTATTTCTGGTAGTTGAGGTATTCTATCATCGGGAAAGTTAAGTAATTCTAATCCCCTTAAGAATTCATCACTGGCACGACCAAGTATAATGTCTTTTTGCCGAGACACCAAAGTGGTCCATGTTTTATTTTCTAAGTCACTCCACTCAACGAATCCATTCTCGTCAACTGGTTTTGATATATATGTATGGCCTTTCATATGAAAACCCTCCGTGTATAAGTAAATATGTGGTACAGTTTACATCTACTAATGCATAAGCTCAAATCAAACTATATTAAACTGTTCACGAAAAATAGGTTATATAACACCTCGCTCCCTATCATTGCCTTAACTGGAGGAATTGCAACTGGTAAATCTACTGTGGCTAAAATTTTACATGAGCTAGGTGTCCCCGTAATTGACGCCGACTGTCTAATAAAATTAATTTATAGAGACCATAAAACGATTAAGTTCATCAATAAAGTTTGCCCAAAGGCCATTGTTGAAAACGACATTATAGATTTCAAAATTTTGAGGGAAGAATTTTTTAAAACTGAGGATTTGAAAGTTAGAATCGAAAACTTTCTATATGAAAGACTTCCCTTAGAATTTGAAAAAGAGCTAAAAAAACTTGATTTTAATGAATACGAATTCTTAGTCTATGATATCCCTCTACTATTTGAAAAAAAATTACAAAGCAAGTTTGACTTAAATATTTTGGTATATTGTTCTCCTGAAATTCAAATCCAAAGGTTAATGAAAAGAGATCATATCAAAAAAGTTTTGGCCCAAAATATCCTGTCTCAACAAATTGATATTGAGACCAAAAAGTCCCTTTCTGACCTAATAATTCTAAATAATGGCACTAAAGAAGAGTTACTAGAAAACACCTCTAAACTACTTAAATCATTAATAATCAAAAGCTAAGACAGTGCATTGCAACATGAGACGTACCCAATATTAGTATAATAATTTCAATGCATTTGAAGTTATTTTTGGGTTTTGCTAAATAGCTTTATGTTCAAAAAAAGACTTACCTTTTTCTTTTTTATTATCGGTGCCCAATTCATCATGGCAAAGTCGTTTGGAAAAACTCTTGAGTTAAAAAAGATACTTAGAAAGAACAATAAATTAAAATTCAGAACAATCAGCAAGTTAAAAGGAACTGTTCTCTACCTTGATGAAAACGCACATGTACCAAAAGATTGGCACCTACTCGACTCTAACGTCCAAAAGTTACTAGGAATTAGTTCTAAAAAAGCTTATATCTCATACCCTCAAATAGCATACGGAAAAGAAATTATTGTTGCCATCATTGATGCTGGAATCGATGTAAACCATAAAGACTTACGAGGGAAAATCTGGGTTAATTATAAAGAAATTCCTAATAACAATATCGATGATGATAATAACGGTTATGTTGATGATTATATGGGCTGGAACTTTCTTGGTTCACGGGAAGGACATGCGCAAATTGAAATCGACCCTGCTACCTTTATCCCAAGTCTAACTCAAGCAGATAGTAGATTTCAACAAAAAGAAGATTCTTTAGAAATCACAAGAGAGTACAGTCGCTTAATGCTAAAGAGACAATCACAAAACAAAGTATCCTACAAAGAGAATTACTCCTTTGGAAAACTTAAAAAACTTATTACGACAAAAAGAGAAAGAGCAAAAAAACTTTATAGTGACTACGATATGGACTTAAAAGTTTTTCATAGAGCATTTGAAATTCTTTCTGCATATAGATTAGATATCAATAATATATCTTTGAGCAAACTAAATAGAATTACGACAATATCACCACTTGAAAAGCAAGCAATTAAAACCCTAAAGAATTTCTCCAAACAAGGTGTAGATAAACTCTATCTTGAAGAGCAAAAAGAGCTTTATCGCATTCAATATGAAGTTCATTACAATCATAAATTTTCAAAAAGATCAGAACTCATAAAAGATAATCCAAATCTTATAATTGAAGAGGGTTACGGAAATAATGATGTTATTGGACCTGCCCCACTTCATGGAACACATATAGCAGGTGTTATTGCAGCAAATAGAGAGAATGACTTTGGAATTAGAGGCATCGCTAAAAACGTAAAAATCATGCCTATAAGGGCGATACCAGATGGTGACGAAAGAGATAAAGATATTGTTAACTCAATTTATTATGCCGTAAATAATGGGGCTCATATAATAAATCTTAGTTTTGGAAAGTACTTATCCCCTCATAAACGAGAAGTTCAGGCTGCACTTAAATTTGCAAAAAATAACAATGTATTAGTCATTCAAGCTTCAGGAAATGATTATTTAGATATTGATAAGAAACAAAGTTTTCCGAGTCCAATAGTAGATGGAATCAGGCTTAGTAACTACATTACAGTAGCGGCTTCCAATCCAGATAAAGATGAAACAGCAATCACTTCTTTTTCAAATTACGGTAAGAATAATGTTGATATCTTAGCACCTGGTTCATTTATTTATTCCACAACACCAAATAATAAATATGCAAGTATGTCTGGAACTTCAATGGCGGCACCTATCGTTTCAGCAATTGCAGCAGTACTTTTATCACAAGATCCTCACCTAACAGCAAGTGAATTAAAAAAACTCATTATTAGCGGACAAACAGACCTTACTGGTACATCGGTTTTTAAACCAGGTCTTGGAAAAGTTCAAATAGAAGATATAATTAAAAACCCAGGCGTTGTTAATCTATACAACTCACTTGATTTATTACTTAATGAAACAAATCTCGCAAATCGCTAAGATTCACGACCAGACTCTATTGTTTTTAAAATTTCTGACTTAATTTTTTCATCAATATTATTAATTCCATTTAGAAACTTCACAACAAACGGATTCATTTCGCTATAAAGAAAGGGATCGTTTTTAAATTGAGACTCACCAGAAAACTCTTCATTAATATCTAGATCTTGGCTTGAAAAAAGAAATGTTTTTAACTTTTCCTCAACATTAAATTCAAAAATTAGATTACGACAATTAACCCAGAATGCGACAAGGTCACCTTGATTAATAATAAAGTATAGCTCATGATATCTATCGCCATAGTACCAAAATATTTCACCAGGCCCTTCATACTTTAACTCTGCAACATCTCTTCTAACAACATTGATACTCTTCATTTCATTATTAAAATATGTCCTCACTTCTTTCTTAAATTCTGGAAAATCTCTTGAAACAGCAAAAGCTATAAAATTTTTATTTCTTCTCGCAACATCCGCGGATACGCTAAAAATTTTACCGTTAACTCGCAAACTAATAATTGTTTCATTCAATATTCTAAATTTCTCAGAGAGCTCTTCAGATCTCAAACAAATACCTGAAGTGGAGATATTTTCAACAGCGTACTCATCACCGTCTATAGCAACAGATAAATCATGATGCTCCTCGACAAGAAATCTATACGCACGTTCAATAAATTTTCTTTTGAAAATAGTGTTAAAAAAACTCATAATGCTATTCTACACTAAAAGAACTTGAGCGTTTCGCTTTTTATCAAAAAAAAGTGCTTGAAAATGAAGCATTGACACTGTGCAATCTGTTAGAATATTTCTAATTTAAATTTAATTAGTAAAAGGAATTATTGTGGAAGAAAATAAAAAGCAAGCCGCTTTAGATTATCACTCAAAAGGTAGACCAGGAAAAATTGAAGTTGTCCCTACTAAACCTTGTATCACCTCTAGAGATTTATCACTCGCCTACTCTCCGGGAGTAGCAGAGCCCTGTTTAGAAATTGCAAAAAATCCAGATGCTGTTTACAAATATACATCAAAAGGAAATTTAGTTGGTGTAATAAGTAACGGTTCCGCCGTACTAGGACTTGGAAATATTGGTGCACTTGCTGGAAAGCCAGTTATGGAAGGTAAAGGTGTTCTCTTTAAGCGATTCGCAGATGTAGATGTATTCGATATTGAAATCGACTGTACTACCGTTGAAGAAATGGTTGCAACAATCAAACCTCTAGAACCTACTTTTGGTGGAATTAACCTTGAAGACATTAAAGCACCAGAGTGTTTTGAAGTTGAAGCTCAACTTCAAGAAATTATGGATATTCCAGTTTTTCATGATGATCAACATGGTACTGCCATTATCGCAACGGCAGGTTTTGTAAATGCTCTTGAATTAACTAATAGAAAAATTGAAGATACAAAAATAGTTTTCAGTGGTGCTGGTGCCGCTGCCATGGCAATTGCAAAGCTTTTTTTCCGCCTTGGGGCAAAACCTGAAAACCTTTTAATGTGTGACTCCAAGGGAGTTATATATAAAGGTAGAAAAGAAGGAATGAACAAGTACAAAGATCAATTCGCAGCTGAATCAAAGGCCAGAACTATTGCTGATGCCCTTGACGGTGCTGATGCTTTTATGGGTTGTTCTGCTAAAGGTGTCGTTACCAAAGAGATGGTAAAGACAATGGCAAAACAACCTATTATTTTTGCAATGGCAAACCCTGATCCAGAAATTCTTCCTGAAGAAGTTGCCGAAGTTAGAGATGACGCAATCATGGCAACAGGTCGTTCAGATTACCCTAACCAAGTTAATAATGTTCTAGGCTTCCCGTTTATCTTTAGAGGAGCACTTGATGTTAAGGCCAGAAAAATAAATGAAGAGATGAAAATCGCTGCAGTTTATGCTCTTGCAAATCTTGCAAAAGAAGAAGTTCCTGAAAATGTAAAAATGGCATACGGTGGAAAAAGTTTTAAATTCGGAAAAGATTATTTAATCCCTAAGCCTTTTGATAAAAGAGTTTTAACACGCGTAGCACCTGCAGTTGCAAAAGCCGCTTGTGATTCAGGAGTCGCAAGAGAAATCATTACTGACTTTAATCAATACGCACTAGAGCTTGAAGCTCGTCTAGGGCAATCAGCTGAGTTTATGAGATCTGTTAGATCAAGATTAAACAAACAAGATAAGAAAAAAATCGTTTTCTCAGAAGGAACAAACACAAGAATTCTAAGAGCAGTTGAAACTTTAACTGACGAAGGAAAAATTGAGCCAATTCTTATTGGAGATACTCAAATAATTCATAAGAAAATGGATGATCTTGGACTGAGTCACTTAAAAGAAAAAGTCGACATTATAAAACCATCATCGTCAGGAAACTTTAAGGATTATTACTTTAGCTATCATAACGACAGAAAAAGATCAGGGGCCACTCTTTCTCTTTCTGAAGATTTAATGAAACGTGGAAACTACTTTGCATCAATGATGGTAAAGAAAGGTCATGCTGATGGGATGATAACAGGAACAACTCAAAACTACCCTGACTGTTTCAAACCAATGATGAGAGTACTTGGTCACCAAAAAGGAACTAAAGCCTGTGGAATAATCATACTCGTTTATAGAAACAGAGTTCTTTTCTTATCTGACTGTACTGTACAACTTAATCCATCAGCAGAAGATCTTTCAGACATTGCAATTGCAACAACTGAAATGTATAGAAATCTTATGCAAAAAGAACCATCGGTAGCATTCTTAAGTTACTCTAACTTTGGATCGAACCTTAATAGTGATACGAATAAAGTAAAAAAAGCTGTTGAATTAACAAAAGCAAAAATGCCAGAGCTTATGGTTGATGGTGAAATGCAAGCTGACGTTGCTGTTAATAATGAAATTCTAACAAACTTATTTAAGTTTTCTGACCTCAAAAAGCCAGCAGATATTGTCATCTTCCCAGATCTTCAATCTGCAAATATAAGTTATAAGCTTTTAAGCCAGTTAAGTGAGTGTACAGCTATCGGTCCAGTAATTGCTCCATCTGACTTTGCAGCGAATATTGTTCAGAGGACTTCAACTGTTGAAGAGATTATTAACATGACTCACGTAACTGCACTTGTTAGTGATTTAAGAAATAAATAAAGAGGACGACATGGGTTTTAAAAAGAATATAATTCAAACAGATTTAGCTCCACAAGCTGTTGGAACATACTCTCAGGGTGTAGAGCATAATGGTGTCTTTTACTTTTCAGGTCAGATCGGAATTGATCCTAAAACATCAACTTTAGTTGAAGGGTTTCAAGCTCAAATTGATCAAATCATGAGAAATATTGATGGACTACTTGAGAGCTGCTCTATTACAAGAGAACACATTATCAAAACAAGTATCTTTGTAACTGACCTTGGAAAATTTGGTCTAGTTAACGATGCTTATGTTAAATATTTCTCTGAACCCTACCCTGCAAGAAGTTGCGTTGAAGTTCCAAACCTTCCAAAAGGTGCAGTTGTAGAAATAGAAGTAATCGCAGCAAAAGGCTAAAGATTGTTTACAAAAAAGTATGTATTTGAAACACGTAAGACTAGAACGAAAAGAATTTTTCGTTCTATCGTGATTATATCAAGTCTTATCTGTGTTTCATTTACCCTACTTTGTATCTACATCCCTATTTATGCAGAAAAACAAAATGAAGCTACTGCCCAGGCATTCTTCAAAAGATCCCCTGACCTTATTGCAGTCTTTACAGGTGATACAGGAAGAATTGATTACACTTTAAAGAAAGCCGAAAAGCACCCATCTGCAAAAATTTTTATAACCGGTGTATATGCTAAAAATAATTTAAAGATACTTTTAAAGAAACAAGGTAAAGACATATCTGTAGATGATTATCTTGAGCAAGAAAGTCATCATATTGAATTAGACTACCTTGCAAGAAACACTATTGAAAATGGCCTCGCAACAATCCACTATATGGAAAAACTCTCGACAGTAAAAAATGTACTCATTATTTCTAGTGATTATCACATGCTGAGAATATCTACGATTATGAGTGCCTTATCAGATCAAAACTCAGAATTTAAATTTCACTTTGAAAGTATTCCGAGTGATTATCGCCAAACTAATAATCTCCAAAAGCTTTTCAAAGAGGTTTATAAGTTCTTTAAAACTTCTACATTCTTATTATTTTGGGATCGTAACGAAACAGTAATTCATCAAGAATTATAAATTAGCTGATTGTAATAAGTTACAATTTGCGTCTGGCATATCAATAAGTTCATCTGAGAAACGATTAGAACTATATAAACCTGCCTTAATTTCAACACTACATACAGGTGACGTTAAAGAGAATTCACAGTTTAAATTATAGCTATCTTCACTTGGATCACACTCATTTTCACTAGTAACATCAGTGATTGTAATTTTACTCGTTGAAGTTTTCTCTTTAGCATCATCGCTATCGTCATCCATGACATTTGATATTTTTGTTCCATTATAGTAAAAAAAGATAAGTGGTAAATCTTTATCAAAAGTATAAGTATCAGTTCTACGATTATATTTCTCTGGTTCATCATCATCATCGTCATCATCAATAACAACAATAGTTTCTTTAAACCACTTTAAGGTCATCTTATCCGTACTTGATAGTCCTGAGGCAGTGAAATGATCACTGTATTCGGCTGTACAAGAAACAATTTTCAATTCATCAATAAGCGCTTCATGATCTGTCACCTCAAAAGTTACGACTTTATCTAGAGTATCATCACTACTATTAAACCTTAATTCCATTTCAGTTGCAGTTACATTAGTAATCTTTACAAATACTTCTCGTAAGTTTTGAGTATCCTGGGAAATTTTATAAATACGATTTAACTCTCCTGAATTTAAAAAATCTTTGGACTCATCAAGTGCATCAAATATTTTAGCATCACTTACACATTTTGCTGCTTGCATAGCAAGAAGTTCAGCATATTCGGGATCATTTTTATCAAAAAGAAAAATTTCTTCGACTGTATCGCAACTACTTATTATGCTTACGGTGAATAAAAGAAAAATGATACCAAACTTATTCATTAGAAATATCTCCCAATACCAACAGAAACCATTGTTACAGTTTCGGATTCTTTTAAATTCTTTTCATCAGAACTGATATCAATAACTGTCGCGGATTGATAAGCATTAGAGTTCCCTTCTGTTTTTCTTGAAGATTTGGCAATCTGCATACTAGTCAACTTTAAGTAAGACATTAAGCCTTTATAAGAAATGAGATTCACCCCAAGAGATACTCTAGAAAAGGTAAAGTCCTCATTAACCGTCACATCATAGTTTTCTGAACCATTAGTAACAGAAGTAAGTCCTATACTTTTATATTGCTTTTCAGTTTTAGCAGTACCAACACCAGCACCAACTTCAATAAATGGCTGGATGTCGACAATTTTATAATCAACAATATAGTTAAATGCTATAGCTGCTTCATACGCTGACAATTGATGAGCTGTTCGAGTTTCTGAGAAATCCAAATCAATATCTTGAGCTGCTTTTCCAATTGTTTTATCTAGAGTCTTACTGTAATAAGCACCTACAGTAATTAAAGCTGAAAAGCCATTTGTAAGATAGAAGTCACGACCAAAGTTTAAACCGTAACCGTTGAGTTCATTTCTCTCACTGTCACCAATATTTTCATGTTCACCATCGAACTCTGGTAAGACTGTCGGGTAGTTAATTAATTCAACGCCTGATTTAAATAACCACTTACTCTTTTCTTTAAAGTCCCTACCAAAGTTAATATCCCCGAATTCGAGAAAGTTATCCTTAGACCACCCCAGACTAGGAATAGCTAGGGTTAAGAAGATGGTGCTTGATAATAATAGTCGTATAAGGCTCATTTCAAAATTATTTCAGATTTAACACATTTTTCCAAGCAAGAACTGGATTAATTAGTGCTTAAGGTCATATCTAGTATGACATAAGGAGCTCTATTACCAATTAGTCCCTTTTGAACTAGCGTTGCACCTGCTTTCTCTTTACCTGAGTAGATACTATTCAGTTTTTCAAATAATAATTGTGGATCAGGAAATGAAAATGTCCTCGTTTTCTTGTCCTTAACACTCATATCCAAATTTGAAGTTAGAAGTGTCCACAATCCGACTTTTTTTCCATTTTTTGGATTTCCAAGAAGGGAGTTTGGAAGGTACACAACTTGATTCATCTCTTTGCTGAAATCAAAAAGTTGTGAGGTCTCAAATAAGGTTTGAACGAATGGTGCACAACCTGCACCTTGAAATTTTATTGGATCTGCGCCAAAACCATAGTTATTTCCGGCCCCCTGATTGTTTAGGGTTCTCTGGTGATACTCTTTCATAAATTCAGCAGTTGCTTCACAGTCTTTTTGTTTAATACGAAAAGAAAGTAATCCAAAAACATCAGATGAAATTAAATCATCAAAGTGCTGTGAAGAGCCTTCAACCTGATCCAACTTACCGGGCACTGTTAAAAGTGGAACGTCATCATAGTTATTTGTTGGCATATTAAGAAGTGAAAAACCATAACCTTGTAAAATAAAATCTCTAAAACCATCGAGAGAATTCGAGGACTGCCCCATAAAGAGTCGTTCCTTTTTTCCATTAATCGTACAATTTAATTCTGCTGAAACATGGCCAATAAAATGATTCGTCTTTGGAAAAAAATATTTATTCTTTATTATCGAAAAGAGTAATGACCTTGGCGTCGTCCAGTTTAGTGGATACGTCGACGGTATAATATGAATAGTAAGAGAGTTATCGATTTTTCTAAAGGTCTCATCTGAGAACTTGTCATAAACAGTTGTTGCAGATGCAACACTACTGAATAGAAAGACGAAAAGAATAAATCTAAATAAAGCTTTCACTCTCCTATGACCTTGTTACTGAAATTATTTCTTCCATTGCTTCAATCAACGAAACAACTTTTAAATACTCTGAATAATCTTTAACTTCAATCTCGAAAAGGAAACTTCCCTTCATGTCCGGAAGAGATTTTGCAATAGCAGATTTGATATTAATTCCATGCCCATGAATATTATTTGTTATTCGAGACAATGTACCTGGTCTATCGTGAGTAATAACTCTAACACTTACCGGATGCCTAAAGCTGTATGCAGAGTTCCACTCAACAAATACTTTTCTTGTATCCTCAATCTCATGAACTCTTTGACAGGCCTTAGTATGAATTGTAATTCCACGTCCTCTTGTAATAAATCCAACAATTGGATCTCCTGGTATTGGATTACAACACTTACCCATACGCACCATTATATCATCAAGACCATCAACAATAACGGCGTTATCTTTATTAGAGGTTTTCTTCGCAGTATTTGAAATTTCTTTATAAAGAGTATCAAATTCCTTTTTTTTCTTTTCCTTTACTTCTTCATCTTGTGAATTGAAATCGATTGATGGAATAAGTTCTAAAACTTGCTTAATAGGAAATCTTCCAGAGCCTAAATGAAGACAAAGTTCTGGTAAGTCTTTTACATTTAAATGATCGAATGTTTTATTAAAGTCATTCTTCTTATCAAGTGCCTTAATAGTCGTTCCGTATGCTTTAATCGCCTTATCAAGAATCTCTTCTCCGATCTCTCTATTTCTTTCCCGCTCTAGCTTTAAAAGATGTTGCTTAATCTTTGTTCTCGCCTTACTCGTCTTAGCTATCTTTAGCCAGTCTTTACTAGGTGTTTGTGTCTTTGAAGTCAGGACTTCAACAGTATCACCAGATTTAAGTCGGTACTTTAGTGGTACCATCTTTCCATTTACTTTAGCTCCAACACAACAATTTCCAACATCCGTATGAACGGCATATGCAAAATCTAATGGGCTAGAACCATGTCTTAGTTCTCGAACATCCCCACTAGGAGTAAAAACAAATATTCCACCAACATCTAAATCATTTTTTACAACATCCATGAATTCAGAACTTTGCTGAATATCACGATTGTACTCCATTAGCTCTTCAACCCATTTTAAATTCTTAGGCCTTTTTGAACCGTTCTTATAAACCCAGTGTGCAGCAACACCAGTCTCTGCAATATCTTGCATCTCGGTGGTTCTAATTTGAATCTCTATTCTTTCCGCCCCTGGCCCAATAACAGTTGTATGGAGTGATTGATAGCCGTTCACTTTTGGGATGGCGATATAATCTTTAAACCTTCCAGGAACAGGTGTGAAAGATGAATGAATAATTCCTAAGCACTTATAACATTCAGTAATATTATTAGTAATAATTCTGAATGCCAGTAAGTCTTGAATTTGATCATAATCAACACCTCTATGGTGCATTTTTTTATAAATAGAATAGAAATGCTTTGGACGTCCCGAAACATCAGCTTTGACAGAGTACTCTGAAAGCTTTTCTTTCATTCCTTCAACGGTTTCTTTAATATAAAATTCTCGCTCTGATTTTTTCATAGCAATTTTTTCAGCCAGTCTGTAATAAACCTCTGGGTGTAAAAATCGTAAACATAAATCTTCAAGTTCACTCTTAACAGAGTTAATACCAAGTCTACTAGCAAGCGGGACATAAATATCTAATGTTTCTTGAGCTTTCTTAACCTGTTTTTCTTTTGAGACGTACTGAAGAGTAAGCATGTTATGCATTCTATCTGCAAGTTTAACAATGATAACTCGAATATCTTTTGCCATAGCAACAACCATCTTTCGAAAGTTTTCTGCTTGTGACTCTTCTTTTGTTTTAAATTTAATTTTAGAAATTTTTGTACAACCGATTACGATGTTTGCAATATCATCGCCGAACTCGGTGCGAATTTCTTCTTCAGAAACATCACAGTCTTCAACAACATCATGAAGTAAACCTCCACAAATACTTTGAAGATCCATTTTTAATTTCATTAAAGTAATGGCCACATTTATGGGATGAATTATATATGGTTCACCAGAACTTCTTTTTTGTGGTCTATGGTGAAGTTCAGCGAAATTAAATGCCTTAACAAATAAATCAATATCAGCATCTGGAATTGTTGCTTTTAATCTTCGGGATAACTCGTCAATGCCAACATCACCTTCATGAGAAAAATCTAAGCGATAATAAATAATTAACTCCCGGTAAGAATCTTTGAAACAACCTCGTGTAATTTCACATAAGCCTTATCAAAATTGTCGTTAACTACATTATAATCGAAATCATTTTTTCGTGTTAGTTCTTTTTTTGCATTATTTAAGCGTTCTTGAATAACTTCTCTAGTCTCAGTCCCTCTGGCCATAAGTCGCTTTTTTAGCTCCTCAACGCTAGGAGGCTCAATAAAAATTACATTAGCCTCTTCACCATAGATTTTTTTTATTGAGTCACAACCTTGAATATCTAAATCAAAGAGTAAATGAGCCCCTCTCTCCAGACCTTCATCAATAAAGGACTTACGAGTTCCATAGTAATTTGAGTGGACTTTTGCCCATTCAATAAACTCGTCTTTTGCTTTTAAATCTAAAAATTCAGCCTCAGGAAGGAAAAAATAATCTTCACCATCTACTTCTCCCTTGCGGGCAGGTCTGGTTGTACACGAAACTGACCATTCTAAAGAGGGTAAATCTTGTTTTAATTTTTCAAGTAATGTGGATTTTCCAGTGCCTGAAGGGGCAACAATTACTACTATTTTTCCGCGACTCAACTTTATTCCTTATTATTGTAAATTTAAGGCCTGTTCTCTAATCTTCTCAAGTTGAACTTTCATTTGTACAACATTTTCAGAAATAGAACTATCACCTGATTTTGAACCAATTGTATTTGTTTCTCGGTTAAGCTCTTGAATTAAAAAATCGATTTGTCGTCCAACTTCACCTTCGGAATCTAAAATATTTGTTAGTTTCTCCAAATGAATAGTTATCCTATTAATTTCCTCGTCCACATCTAATTTTTCGAGATAGTAAATTACCTCTTGCAAAAACCGAGGTTCATCAATATTTAATTCAGCACCATCTTTTTCAAAACGTTTTTTTAATTTATCTTTTACTTTTTCTTGATATGTTTCTTTAAGTCCGGTAATTTGTTCATAATGTTTAGTGTATTCGGCTTGATGTTCTTTTAATTTTTCAATTAATTTTCCACCTTCTTCATTTCGACTAATTTCAAGAGATTCAATTGCTTCTTGAAATGCAGGTTCTAACATTGTTAAAAGCTCATCTTCTTTTTCAAGGTCTTCTTTATAAAAGTCATTTCTCATAAATTCAGTTGGGCTTACTGTGACTTCAACACCAGAGGCATCAGATATCTTCTTGATTGATTCGACAAATTTTGTAATTTTGTTAAAGTCTAATTCAAGTTCTCCTTGTTTCTTTTGATTTTTCTTGTAGTTTACAAAAACATCAAAACTTCCTCGACTAAATTGTTTTTCGAGCTTCTTCTTTAAAATTATTTCTTGGGAATTAAAAATACTTCCCATTTTAAAACGCATATCTTTAAAACGATGATTAACGGTTTTAATCTCAACTGAAAGATCAAAGTTATCACCTTCAATTTTTCCTTTTCCAAAGCCTGTCATTGATTGAATAGACATTATATTGACTCTCCCATTTCGATTGTTTGATTCCCCATAGTTCTAAATTTTTGGAATCTCTCCTCTAGGAGGTTTTCTTTCGAAAGCTTTTTAAGCTCTTGAATATCTTTTGAAATCTTCTCTACAAGTGTTTTCGCGGCTAGCTCAGGCTCTCTATGGGCCCCACCGACAGGTTCAACTATAATTGAATCAATTATTTTTAACTCTAGTGCTTTTTTTGGATCTAACTTTAAAGAGTTTGCTGCAAATTCAGCACGCTTAGGGTCTGACCAAAGAATAGAAGCACAAGATTCTGGAGAAATTACGGAATAAACAGAATATTCCATCATATGAATTCTATCTGCAATAGCAATTCCTAAAGCACCACCAGATCCACCTTCACCAATAACAACGGCTACGATAGGAACACTGATCCCAAACATTTCTTCAAGGTTTTCCGCAATTGCTTGGGCCTGCCCCCTCTCCTCTGCACCAATTCCTGGGTATGCACCAGGAGTATCAACAAAGCTTATTACAGGAATATCAAATTTCGCTGCCATTTTTAAAATTCGTATCGCCTTTCTATAACCCTCAGGTCTGGCCATACCAAAGTTTCTTTTAATTTTATCTTGAGTCTTTCGACCTTTTTCAATACCAATAACTGCTACCTTTTCACCATTGAGGTAACCAAACCCAGTGATCATGGAAGGGTCGTCACTAAAACGTCTATCTCCATGGACTTCATGAAAGTCTTCAATCATTAAATCAATATAGTCTTGTGTGTGGGGTCTTTTTGGATGTCTTGAAAGTTGAACTCTTTCCCAAGGGTTAAGATTTTCATAAATCTCTTTCAGTAAACTATCTACTTTATTTTGTAGGGCACCAATCTCTTTGGTGATATCTAATTCTGATTTTTCATTAGCTTCTTTAAGCTCTTTAATTTGATTTTCTAATTCGTGAACAGGTTTCTCAAAATCCAGTGTATATTCCATAAATCACCTATTAAGTTAAATTGTCGGTTAATGTTCATAATACGCAAGAATGTACCTGATTTTCAAGAAAATGATAACTTATTTATGATGCTAAAGGAGTGAAGCTGTCGCGACGCAACACTTCACAATTAAGAGGTTTAGACTATTGCTCGCTCCAACCTTGAACACGACCTGATTCAAAGTATATATACTTTATTCTACCGTTCTTACGAAAGGCCCATCTTTCATTTTTAAACTTAGGGTCCCCTGCAATATCTCTTTTCTCTGGAGTTCCCCAATTACCAACAACTTCATCCATTTGCATTCCCAACACAACATCATCCTGCACGTTTCTCTTTGGAAGTTCGTGAAATGCTAACCTTTTAGGCCCATATCCATCATAACCTCTTGAATTTCTAGGACTACTCTCTTTTATTTTTCTAATTTGTAAGTATTCTTGTCGTTCTCTACTATTTAATCTTAGGTAATATATCTGCTCTGAAACAGAACCAATTTCATCTTTCATATTACTAAATTCGTAATATTCATCCTCAGTTAGCCTCGCTTCGTAATGTTTAAGTTCACGCCTAAGGCTATTTGAGTGCATATCTTCATATCTCTCATTAATACTGGCCGGTGTTCTAGTTTTGATCTCTCTGTTTGTTCTATGATCTCGACCTGAATCTCCGGATAAAACCATAAAATCTTGGTGGGCACTAAACATAGGTTCAGCATATCGATATTCATCCATTTCATTTGAAAAATCTCGGTGATCTAGCAGGCTACAAGCCGACAGTAAGAAAATACTAATTAAAATCAATAACTTAAAAGGTTTCATAAAAGCTCCATCCTTGGTTCCCTCATTCATAGATCGTCATTTTAAGAACATTTACTTAAAGAAATTGGGGCGGAGGCAATATTTTCGATTATTACTAAAGCTATTCCCTCAAGTAACCGACAAGTTTAGTGAGGTATCAAGAAATGATCGAAAAGTTTGCAAAATTAGAAGAATTCTTAAATAAGCTCTTAGGTAAGATCTTTGCTAGTATTTTTCAATTACTAATTAAGGCTATTCCTAAGCCTATTTCTGATAAGTACTTATCCATAAAATCAAACCTTCAAAGTTGGAAGGTCACTAAAATTGAGCTCTCTAAGAAAAACGCTAAAGCTGGTTATGCGAATTTCAAAATAAAAGTTGATCAACTCTTTACCAAAATAAATGAAATTCAAAACTACCCTGTTAAAGAAAAAGGGATTGAAAAGCTTGCTGCTGCGAAATATTTTATTCTTACAACTTCACCAAAACAGCATAAAGAAAATTTCAAAATTTTCTTAAAACCAAAATCTGAATATGTATTTACCAAAATAAAATCCATGAACAAAAAAAATGCTATCGTAGGTTTATCACTATTTGCATTGATTATAGCTGGTGGTATTGGAATGTACTTTGGTGCCAACCAAATATTTATGAAAGAGTTTCCATCGAGAAGTATCGCCAGTGTCCAAGAGTATGATTACAAACCTGATTATAGACTTTATGAACAAAAAACTATAAAAATTCTAAATATGAAAGTTCCTATTTTCAGTGAAAGTGTTGAAAAAATCAACTCAATTACTGTGGACTTCAGTTTAAGAACAAGTACTCGTTTTGCAAAATACTACCTAATTCAATATGAGTATAAGCTCAAAGATTACTTCTTCACAACGGTAGAACCAGTTGTTTCAGACTTTCCTATGCAGACAGAAGGAAAAGAAGTTCTTAAAGAAAAGATTAGAGATGAAATAAATAACTTCCTCTACGAAAACCATGTCGAAGGTGAAGTAGAAGAAGTTAATATCCTATATATGGTTGGCTCTTAAGAACCTAGCCTGCTTGTTTTGGAATTTTCTCCTTCGATATAAATCCCCTTAATGATCTTGTAGAAATACCTAAAAGTGCCGCTGCTTTAGTATAGTTTCTATCACAGTGCAAATAGACTTTTAAAGCATGGTTTTCTTTTACTTCTGCTAAAGTTGCAAGGCCTTCATCACTTCTTACTAATTTTTTAAGTTCAGATGTTTGGCAAATAAGCTCTTCATCAGTGTAGTCAAAGTCCACCTTATTATTAGAACTCAATATAATTTTTCTCTCTAGATGACCTTTGAGTTGTCTAAAATTTCCAGGCCAGGGTAATGATGAATAAAACTCTAGGATTTTTTTTGAAAAGACCAAGCAGTGATCATTTGCAAACTTCTCACAGAAGTTAACGATAAGATTAGGATCATCCCTAAGGGGTTTTAGCTTTAAACAATAACCATTAGAGATTCTAAAATAAAAATCTTTTCTCATTTTGGCTTTGTCCACCAAGCTTTCTAACTTAGAACCTGAAGAAAAAATAATTCTTAAATCCACTTTATGATCAATCGTTCCTCCCACTGGTCTTGACGTAAAATTATCTAAAAAAAGTAATAGCTTTGTTTGAATTTCAAGTGGTAGTGAATCAATTTCATCAATGAAAAGTGTACCTTTACTAGCTTCTCGAAACGCTCCTTTCTTATCGTTCATTGCTCCTGTAAATGCTCCTTTCACATGTCCAAACATTTCTGATTCAATTAAACTGGGAGAAAAAGATGAAATATTAATATGAACAAACTGTCCTTCCCTTCCTGAAGCCATATGGATTTTTCTTGCGAGAGAAGTTTTTCCAACTCCTGTTTCACCTTCTATAAGTATAGGTATTGTAGAGCTTATAATTTTACTATTCTCACTTATGAGCTCTTCTTGCGAATCAACAAAGCTTGCTTCCATTCTTTGCTTGAATAAAATTTTATTAAAACCAATCTCTAAGCGATCATTCACTTCAATATAGCCATTAAAAATAAAATTTCCATTTAAACGGACCGGGCCCCCTTCAAGAACACTTAGCAAGAATCTTTCCTTATATCCTTGATTTCTTCCAATACATTGCACTCTGTTCAACTGAACATGAAAGCTTTCATGCTTTTGACATCCAAGAACCTTTAATCCTTGGCTTTGCACCACTCCTTTTAAGTTTTCACTTATAAAATCAATTTTTGTCCGATTAAGAGTAAAAGTTTTCCTTCGACCAGAAATTGGTATAATTTCAAAAGAATCTCCCTCTTTAAGGCCTAGATGGTCAAAATGATCTGAAATCATTGGTTGTTCAAGTATTTGCATGGACTCTCCTTCAGTTATGGGAGAACTGTTCACGATTGAGGCCATAAATAGCTATGTATAAATCACAAGTTATGAAAAAAAGAATTGCCGGACTTTACCAAAACAGTTAAATCTTCTTACCTATGAAAATCGAAATAAAAAAAGGCTCAGCTAAATTTTTGCGAGCATATGACACACCAGAACAAATTGTTAAGTGGTGGGATGAAAATCCTGATGCCATCGGTATCGCCTTTGTTGGTCGATCAAATGTTGGTAAATCTTCATTAATTAATAGTTTATTTGGTGGAAAAACCGCTAAAACGTCAAAGACTCCAGGTCGAACTCAAAAAATTAATATTTTCTCTTTTGAACTCACAAAAGATAATACCTACAAAAAATACTATTTATACGATTTACCTGGCTACGGACATGCAGCAGTAAATAAAGCCATGAGTAAAAACTGGGTAGTTGTAATGGATGCTTTTTTCAGTACATTAAATGGAAAAACATTATTACTTAACTTGCAAGATGCCAGACACCCCAATCAAGATATGGATAAAAAGTTTTACGATTATATCAATCCTAAACTTGTAGAAATATTACTTATTTTTAATAAAATTGATAAACTAAAAAAACAGAAAGAAAGAGCGGTCCTAGATAAATTAAAACCTCAGATTATCAAAGACTTTAAACACGTAAAGCAAATTTTTTATGTATCAGCTGAAAAAAAAGATGGACTTGATCCCTTAGAACAATCTCTTATTTCTTACCTTTATAAATTAAAAGACGCTGAAATGTTATTAGAAGGTTTAACTGTAGAGCAAGAATAAAGTATCATCCTTAAACTCTACTCTCCCTTTTTAATATCTTGAACTTCTCGCTCATAGTCTTTTAATTGAACTTCTAACTCTTTTACTTTACTAATCATTGATCTGATTTCTTCATCTTCAACAGATATTTTTCCAGCATCAACTTGTTCTAAGAGCCAGCGCCCCATTGTTTCATAAGTATCATGTAATTGAGTATTAGACTGTGAAGCAGAAATCATCTTCATCCCAATCTTTGTCGTTTTCTTTAGTTCACTTTGACAGGTATTTACTAATTCACTGAATTTGCCTTTCCAATCATTCGAATCACCATCTGAAGGTTTATTATTGTCATTTTTTCCATGAGTATTCATTTTATCTCCTGAGCCTTATTTTCCCGCTTAAAGTATAGCGTTAAATACATTATAAATGAATATAGGAATAAAATTGGAATTATATGCTTGAGCAATTTAATATAAAATTATCGAAATCTGACAAAGAGAGAAAAGACCTAGTCTTTAAGAAGCTCCAAGAAAGATACAAAGACTACCAAGACCCTTGGGGGTTTAACTTAAATACCGTTAAGACAGCGATGGAGTTCGTTCTACCTATCTACCGTAACTATTTTAAGGTTAGAGTCTTTGGGATTGAAAACGTGAGGGACAACCCTTATATGGTTGTTTCTAACCATACTGGCCAAGTACCTATCGATGCCATGCTTATAACAATTGCCATGGCATACGAATTTGATCAACCAAGAGTTCTTCATAGTATGATAGAAAGATTTATGGCCGGAATGCCATTTATTGGAGATATTTCAGCTCAAACAGGTTCAATTTTGGGAGATAGGGAGAACTGTAAATGGTTACTAAAGCAGGGTGAATCAATCTTAGTCTTTCCTGAGGGTGTTCGGGGTATAAATAAAAGTACAAAGAATTTTTATAGGTTACAAAAGTTTTCAAGTGGGTTTTATAGAATTGCATTGCAAGCAAAAACGCAAATTTTACCAATATCAGTAGTGGGCGCAGAAGAAATGTTCCCAATAGTGTTTCAGGCAGCTGAACTAGCAAAGAAATTGGGGCTACCAAATCTTCCGATTCCACTCAATGCCATTCCCCTTCCCTCTCCAATTGATATTTACATCGGTAAACCAATAAATATTCCAAAAGATTTATCCTCTGAAGCTCCTGAGAAAGACATAAGACCACATATCCATAAAATCGAAAAAGTAATCAAAGAAAACATCACTCGAGGCCTTCAAGATAGACGTAAATTTTTTGATAAAGTTAGAAAGCCAATCAACGATATAATGAAGAAGTTTTAAATGGATAAAATGGAAGAAACAAAAAAGAAAGTACTAATAATTGGAATAGCTGGAGGCCTTGCCCAAATTTTGAGTAAACTAATCCTTCAGCATCACCCTGATTGGGAAATACTTGGAATCGATACAAGGCCAGTACATAAAGTTTCAAAGCTCAAAGGGCTTAAAGCAGAAAAGTTAAGGTTTTCAAGAGGTAATTTTGAGAATTTATTTAGAGATCATAATTTTGACTATGTTTACCATCTTGCGAGAATTTCTCATAGCTCAAATATCCATGCCGGTCTTACAGAAAGACTAGAACTTAGTGTAATGGGAACGAATAGAATCTTAGATTTAAGTTTACGATTTAATGTAAAAAAGATTGTTATTTTAAGTACCTTTCACGTTTATGGCGCATTTAGTGATAATAGTATATTTCTGAAGGAAGATTCCCCCCTTAAGGCATCAATGAAACATCCGGAACTAAGAGATGTCGTAGAAATGGATCAAATTTGCTCAACCTGGATGTGGAAGTATCAAAATCAAGTAAGCTCTGTCATTTTGAGACCTTGTAATATAATTGGAAACCAAATTTCAAACAGTATGAGTAAATACCTAACGAGTAGCCTTGCCTTAAGACCAATTGATTATAATCCTGTCTTTCAATTTATTCATGAATTTGACATGGCACAGGTTCTATACCATTCAATTGGAAAACTCCCTACAGGAATTTACAACGTAGCTACCAATGAATTTGTAAGTCTAAGAAAGGCACTCGACATAATAGGATCTAAGGGCATTCCGTTCCCTATTTCAATGGCGAGCGCACTTAATAAAGTACTAAAAGTGACCAACCTTGATGTTCCAGAATACCTGATAGACTATTTAAAATACTCTTGCCTTTTAGATAGCTCTAACCTGACAAAGCACTTAGGCGATGAATTCTATCGTTTTAAAATGGATGAAACACTTAAGCTCGTAAAGTCTACTTATTAAAAAGCGAACTCTTTTGTTTTTCGATTTCTTTTCCAAATAACCCCATCAAGAATATAGTGAGTTGCCTGAGGTAGAGTTAAAAGTGGAACTAACCAAACCAAAGTTATGTCACTTAGTTCGACATAAAAAGATTTAGGGAAAATGGAATCGTTATCATGCCACACAAAAATGTCCCAAAGAAGTTCTTCCCCATATCCTAGGCAAAAAAGTAAGCCTAAAAAAAACATTGTTCTAATAACTATTTTTTTCTTAAAAATTACCTGAAAAAACCTGGGACTTGTCGTGTAATCACCTCTCAAACAACTCGCCCAGACAAGAGCGAAATAAGGAATCCCGTGATGAACAACATTCGTTAATGTGAACGTCCAATCATTATTATAATAAATAATTCCAAAAAACCATACTAGGCCAGTGGAAAGAATATGAATATTCTTTGGAAGATTAAAATCACTCCGAAAATTATATTCTTTAATTAGATGTATTAAGATTAGAGTTAAATAAACTGGAGGAATAAGAAAATCTATATTTTGAGTATTAAATTTAAAAAAATCCGTGGGTGTAAACCAATGAAACTCCCTTGGTGTAAGGTGCCAATAAACAATCGGAATGAGCATTAATGAATAGGTAAAAAAGATATCCCAGGTATATGATCTAGCTAATTGTTTAGATTTCTGACAATATATTTTGAGTATACCAACCTGTTGTTTTAAGAAATGAAATACCGCTGTATACGCCAGTAAAGTCCAGAATGCTGTACTACTGATTGAACAAATAATAGTTCCACTCACCCATACAGCAAAGGGAATTAGAAATAATTCTTTCTCAAATTCTTCATTTGAGTATTTATTTAAGTATGTTCTAAATAAAGTAGACCAGACATGGCAAACATCAATGAGAACGACTAATAATAACCACATAACGGGGGATACATGACTTGGACTTACCCCAAACTCATTCCCAAAAATCACAATTACAACAGATAGAAATCCTGGAAGTAATAAAAAACTTAAATCAAATCTTTGGCTTAGAATCCAAGGGTTCAAGGTTGACCTTTTATTATCTTGTTCGCAGCACTCAAACCTTGGTAAAAAGCTTCCTCAAAAATAGAAACGCCTGCATGATCTGTATGTGCAAAGATAAAACTCTTATTCTCATCCAGCTGATTTATGCGATTTAAAAATCCAACTTTGGGGATGGCCATTGCGTGTCCCCATAAAGAAACATCTATCCTTTCAATTCTTTCTCGTACATCCGTATGGGTGAGCTCTAGCTCATTAATGACATCTTCACACCATTCTTGATGGGTTTTTGTGAGTGCTCTAATTCTAGCTTTTTGAGGAGTACTTTTTATAAGGGGCCAATATTGTGTTAGATTAATCTTCTCATTGACTCTATTTACATCTTGGTGATTACCATAAATATACCCCAAACTTTTCCCATGATAGTTTACATTATCCCAGCAAACTGGAATATTCGAATCATTCAAAGATCCTTTGAATAAAATATTTGCTGTCATCCATGGTGAATACTCGATGTTAACTTTTTGGATTTTTTCCTGAAGTTCTTTTATTTGTACTGTTCTTTTTGCTGTAAATAAGGGTGAAGCATATATAACTTTTCTGCACCTAATGAAGTGCCTTTTTTTGCTTTCAAAGTTAAAATTTTTAATTAGATAAATACCATCTTCTTCATTAATTTCATAAACAAGACTATTTAATTGAATTTGATTTTTAATTCCAGAAGACAGTTTATCAACAAACCATCCATTTCCTTGTGGCCAAGTAATAACATCAGAAGAAGTTAAGTTTTTTCCTTTACCATTTCGAGAAGCAAAATAATGTATACCGGCCCATGCAGAAACTAATTCCATAGGAGCGCCGTAATCGTCCAGACAGCAATAGTTTACATACCAATGTAGATATTCACTTAGAAATTCATTTTTTATCAAAAAATCTTTCATAGTCATTTGATCGTACTTCAAGAATTTAGAATCTTTGGAACTTCTACTCATCGGAATTGCAAAGGCCCTTAGTCCATCTTTTCCGCGGGATATTTTTAATTTATCCATAATAGAAAAAAAACGTCTAAATTCATTTTGCTGATCGATTGGAACTCCCTGTTTTGGCTCAAGATTTTCTTGCCAACGCCCATGGAGAAAAAGCCGATCTTGTGGAGCACTACAAACGAAGAAATCATTATATTCGGGATTATCTAGATCTTCATTTACTATTACTCCAGAATCTCGAAAGAATTCTTTTAACTCTGTGGCCTCACTTGATGCAAGAGGAACATAATGCGCTCCTAAAGGATAGCTTCCAGCGCTATTACTTGCGCTTGAAGAGTTACCTCCAACCCGATTTTCTAAATCTAGAATTTTGAAATCTGTAAAGCCTGATTTTGCTAATTGATATCCAGCGGACAGTCCCGATACTCCACCACCAATAATGACAACAGGAATCTCTTCATGAATTATTTCGCCTTCAAACTGTGGATCACGAATGAGGTGTCCTCTCGAAAAATTTGCTCCAGAAATAGATCCTGGAATAATTCTTTCTTTTAAAAAGCCTTTTATTTTTCTAAAACCAATAAGGGAAATGATGGTGAGTGAGCCAGCTGCTAGGAGTAATTTTCTTCGGTTAATTTTCATATTAATTAAACTGCGACCATTCTTCTTCAAAGTAATGAACAAGAATTTGATTATTTAATCGATTAACTTCTGTTTTAACCTTACTCATGTCCTTTGGAAATTGGAACATTTGCTTAAGTGTATCGCCATTTATGAACTTTAGACCTTCGACAAATTTCTCAGGAAATCTATAAGGCTTTTTACTCGCCATAAAATAACCCCATTCTCCAAAAGATGGTACATAGGCGTGGTAAGGAATAGTCTTTAGCCCTACATGGTCAATTGTATTTCCAACACACCAATAGGATTTTCTAGCGAAATATGGAGAAGTACTCTGAATGACCATTAGGCCTTCGTCACTAAGACTTGATTTAACTATTTTAAAGAAGGATTTAGAATAAAGTTTTCCTAGTGAAAAGTTAGAAGGATCAGGGAAATCGATAATAATATAATCATATTTTTTCTTATTCTTATCTCTTAGCCAAACAAAAGCATCATCGTTAATGACTGTTACCTTATGTGAATTTAAAGCATTACTATTAAGGGACACAAGATCTTTATTTTCTTTAAAGAGTTTTGTCATTAACGGATCAAGATCAACAAGGGTTACTTTTTCGACCTGAGGATACTTTAAAACTTCTCTTACAGCGAAACCATCACCACCACCTAAGACAAGGACATTTTTGATATAATCATTATTGGCCATTCCGGGGTGAACTAGTGCTTCATGATACCTGTACTCGTCCATAGAGCTAAATTGAAGATTACCATTAATATATAATTTTAAATCGTGCCCCTTAGTTAGGACTAACTTTTGATAGGGAGATTTTTTATTAAAAATAATAGGATCATCATAGTGATTAGATTCGGCGAACTGAAGTAGTTGATTTGAATATACAAAACCAAAAACAAGGAAGATTAAAAAAAAGATACCAGTCGTCCTCTGGAATTTAAAACTAACTAACTCTCCTCTAAATAAATAAAGAGTCCAAAGGCCCACGAGAATATTGAAAATTCCAAATAGAAATGCTGTTCGCATGAGACCTAATTGAGGGGCCAGAATTAAAGGAAACGTAATGGACGCAAATAATGCTCCTATATAATCGACTGTGAAAACTTTTGATACTAAGTCTTTAAATTCATACTTGTCTTGTAAGATTCTCATAAGCAAAGGAATTTCTAGCCCCACCAAAGTTCCGATCACAAAGACAAAGGTATAAAGTAAAATTCGAAATGAGTTTATATATTCAAAAGATAAAAATAAAACCGTTGCTGAAACACCACCAACAATACCAACAATAAACTCGATATTGATAAAAGTGGTCAAAAGTCTTTTTGTAATAAATTTGGATAAGTAGGATCCTACCCCCATCGCAAAAAGGTAGACACCAATTATAAAAGAAAACTGGGTGATTGAATCACCCAATAGATAACTGGCCAATGCACCAGCTATTAATTCATATACAAGCCCACAAGTTGCAATGACTGCAACAGAGAACAATAATGCGAATGTCATTTAACCTCTAATAGAAGCTGAAATAATTATAGCAATACCTATTGCAACACTTCCAATGACAATAGCAAGAGCATTATTATGTTCTTCTAAAATTTCATTCCACATATCATTAGGTGTCAAGAAATCTATTACCTTAAATGCAATTCCAAAAGCAATACAACCTAATATTGAAAAGATCACCGCTGATACAATACTTTGAATATTAATTAAATTTTCCATTTATTCCTCCAATTTATTTATGATTATAATAACTTCGTTTTCCCTTTGGAGTCATTTTTCTTTCTGCAGATGAGTTCCAAACGGACCTTCCAGTAAAAGAGACATACCCAAAATAACAAACAAAAGCTCCGTAAAGTATTTTATATAACATTAACTCTCCCAATCACCATATGGATTTTCACTTCCATTGACCCATCTTTTTTTCTCAAATGAATATGATCCTAAACCAGTAAATAATAGCGGAAAGAAAAGTGCTATCAGAAGCCAATAAAAGTTAGACATGATTACAGTGTCACTTATTAACTCAACACTGACCGTTGTGTGTATACTAAAGTTACGTGGTATTTGAGCTTGAATACTAAGATAATAGGTACCAGCTGGAACATTATAGGCAATAACACTTTCATTTTTTGAGCCCTCAGTCCAATCAGATCCAAAGTAATAGGAAATCTCAAGAGGTAGTGGAATACCTTTTCCAGTTTCAGCATTAACTAAAAGTGTATCCAGAAAAATCCATGTATTACGAACGGCTGCATAACCCTTAAGCTTTATATTCTTTCCACTTTCATTAATTTGAAATTCTCGTGTTTTAATTAAGCTAATTTTGTCAGGAGTCGAGCTTCTTTTAAATGGCCTGGTTTGAATTCGTTTAAATTTTGGAGCTACTAGGCTCTGCTCCCCAGGATCCAGGGTCAAATTCAAATCACTTCTATAGAGTGATTCTTCATTGGCCGTACCTGTCCTTATAACTTGCATTATTAAACAAGCCAAGAGGGCCAAGGCTGCTAAAGTGATATTATTTTTAAATTTTTCTTTAACTGGAGATGGTTGGTTGGCCCCCACTCCCTGAGGCTTTATAAGCTTATCTTTTAACTTAAAAGATTTTTCTAACCTTTCAGGCGTAATATAAGTTCCCAAAGTCCAGGTGATCTCAGTGTTTTGCCTCTCTTTTGAAAGCATATATGGTGGGCTAATATAATCAAAGAGTCTTGAAGTATCTTTTTCTTCTACTCTCCAATAGAACTCACCTTCTACGTAAGAAACACTAGCATTTCCTTCATTATATAGCTTAAATGACCTACCTTTATATTTTAGATTTGTAGATGAAATGACTTCGGGTAGAGTTCTTATTCTTTTAATAAAACTCCAATGACCATTCATTTCAAAAAGCCATCTAAAGCCGACGTAAGGATTATAGAGAAGGTATTCTTTCCAAGGGTAAATCCCCTCTTTTCGTTCCATAAAACCAATGACTTCATAAACATTTCCAGAGAGCTTTCCACGACTTCCTATAGGTATTGAAGGTTTTACTTTATATTTACTATTGGCTTTAGAAATAATCGCCAGACTTGGATTGTTTACATCAATAATATTATGACAACTGGGACACGCCACCGAAACTGTAATACCAACTGCCTTTAAATCAAGTGTCGCTCCACAGCTAGGGCAATTAAAACTCTTAAGAACTGGTCTTACGAATTCAGTATTCTTTCTCATAGCTTTTCCCAGCCTTCGAATCTACGAATTCCAGAAACAGACATTTTCTTTAAAGAAGTAAAAGCTCCAACATAAATGAGCACTTCACCATCAGACAAAACCTCAACACTTGCAAATCCTTCATTACCATCTGAGAAATCCATAGTTAAAGATTTATCACCTTCAACTGCTTTGAAAGGAAGTTCACCTTCACTTCCTAAACATGTAACTTTCTTTTTATCAATTAATTTAAAGTGCAACTTATCAATTTCAATTGTATGAAGCTTTGAAATTTCACTTGGACTAGGTAATTTAGGCTGTTTTTTTGGTTTTCGCAGAATACTGAATTCCCCCTGGGCTTCAGCAAGCCATCCATCTGAACCATCAGAAAAAATAATATACCATTCATTCCATTGACCATTTTTCCATTTCATAATTTGTCTTCCGACAACTTGAAACCTCATATGCTCATATTTGCCAGAGACACCTATTTGCAAAGGACTCATATCTGGTAAAAGATCTGATTGCTTTCCAATTAGTTCTAAATTCGTATCATGTCGTACAATATTTGATCGACAGTAAGTACAAACTGCCAATACAGAGTTACTTGAACGAAAAATTATCTCCCCCCCACAACTGGGGCATACTGCTTTTAACATTTATATTAACTTTTTAAGTAGTTCCGATTTCTTTGTATTAAATTCTTCTTCAGTTAAAATACCTTTCTCTTTCAAACCGTGTAATTTTTCAATAGTTGAAAGAATTTCTTCTTCAGTGGCACTTTCATTTACAGGATTTGAATTTTGTCCACTAGCATTTCCCATGCTATTCATCATTGTTTGCCCCATAGAGATACCGGCACCTAAACCAACTCCCATTCCTGCTCCGCCACCTTCGTTTGCAGCTGCTGTTCCAATATTATCTGCCGTTTCAAATTGAGCATATTTATTAAGGTCACCGATCATATTCATCTTAGATTTTTTATCTAGGTAATCTTGTAGTTCTTCAGGTAGTGATAGGTTTTGAACATTGAAAGACTGAAGTTTTAATCCATAAGCTGTAAACTCAGCTTCAACAGCTCCTTGAATGGCCTTAGAAAACTCAACTTGGTTCGCCGCCATATCCAAAAATGGAATATCTGCTTTCCCAAAAAATGAACTAATTGAAGTAAGTATATTTGACCTTAGCTGATCATTTAATTCATCGATTCTATACTCACCTCTTGTTCCCGATACTTTTTCAAAAAATAGGCGAGCATCATCTAGTTTGAATGTATAAGTTCCATTGGCCCTTAATCTAATATGACCAAACTCTTTATCCCGAATTGTAATTGGATTGGGTGTTCCCCATCTTTGATCTATCTGGTCTCTAGTAACAAAATAGTAGACGTCTGACTTGAATGGAGATTCAAAAGCTTTATCCCAGTTCATTAAACTTGTTAAGATAGGCAAATTATTTGTCATTAATTTATGAAGACCAGGCTCAAATAAATCGGCGACTTTACCTTCGTTAACAAATAAAGCCACTTGCCCTTCACTAACAGTTAATTGTCCACCGTATTGAATTTCTTTATCGATAAAAGGATAGCGGTATTGAATAAGACCGGAATCATCTTCACTCCATTCAATAACATCAATAAATTGCTTCTTAAAAGCATCAAAAATACCCATAACTACCCCTTTTGAATTTGATTTATTATAAACCGAGATAAGTTATGATGTAAACTTAAGCTAGCTACCTTTTAGTGCATTTTCTATTGTAAGCTTTAACTGAGTTTTATCTTTAGGATATTTTGTTACGAAATCTTTAACAATTCCATAAGCTTTAGCCTTAGCTATATCTTCCTCATTCTTAGACGATGAGAGCATACTTACAACTAATGGATCCAGCACAATAAGTTCTGATTTAACCTCTGAACAAAGTACATCTAAAAATTCAAACCCATTCATAACTGGCATATTGATATCAAGAAAAATAACCAGAGGCATTTTCACACTTACATTCTCTTTTATAAGAGTTTGGTCATATTGCTTTAGAAAATCAATTGCGAGTTGTCCATTCTCTGCTTCGTGAATAGTCACATCAGGAAATAACTTTGTTAACATTTTAGATAGTATTTTCCTATCCATTGCTTGATCATCAACTGTTAGAATTTCGAATTCCATTTACTCTTTCCTTGGTAAAACAATTGTTATAATTGTCTTTAAGTTTAGCTCACTTGTAACAAAAATTCTACCTTTTAACGAGGCAACATCTTTGTGAACAATATACATTCCAAGCCCACTGCCAGAAGCCGACTTCGCACTAAAACGACTAAACATATCAAATATTTTTGAAACATTTTCTTCAGTCATCCCAATACCGTTATCCTCGACCTTTATATATATTTCGTCCTCAACTTCATTAATGGAAATACTTATGAATGAGCTGATCTTTGAAGGATCAGAGAATTTGATTGAGTTCATTACTATATTATAAAGAATTTGAGTGAGCTTTCTCTTTTTTGTAAATATATCCGAAATTCCAATGTTGGTAATAAGTTGAATATTGGACAAATTAATACTATTTTTAATTAACTTATTCAGGTCATCAAAAATCTCCTGAACAGCAACAAGATCTGTTTTTTCAGAGCTTAAATCAGATTTAATAGTAATCATCAAATCATCAATTAACCTTGCGAGGGAATCTGCACTTGATTGTATATCGAGTATTCCATCCAAAACATCATTATAATTCCCAGATTCTAACTCGTCTTCCAATATATATGTTAATCCTCTAATACTTGTTATTGGTGCCCTTAAATCGTGAGACGTTCGATAAACAATTTGAGAAAGTTCATTATTAGCCTTTGCTGACTCCTTAACTAGAAGTTCCATTTCATCCTTTCCCCTATGTAAAATACTCCAAAGATAAATAATAATGATTCCAAATAATATAATTACCGGAAGAACTAAATAGTTAAAAAGATTAGTGATCTTTAGATTTAACCCACTACGGTCATTGTTTACAAAAACCTTTATTATAAGATTATTCGATAGAATAATCTCTTTGACTGTAACCTTTAAAGATTCTGGGAGTGGATCAGGATTCGAAGTAAGTAATAGTAAGCGATCATCAAAATTATTTGCAAATAAAATTTCAGTTTTAAAAACATAGTCATTTTTAGAAATTTCATCATGATATGCTTTTAACTTCGTATTCCTATAAGAAACATCTATATAGCCAATAATCTTACCATCTAGATTGAGTGGAGATCTTGAAAAGCCGATGATATTATCACCAGCTCCTTTTAAAAAACGAGTTTGTTTATCAAAATTTCGAAGTTGAACATCTTTCATTGGCCCAACCTTTACCAGCAAGATTTTTTTGTCGTTGTATAATCTTATCCCTTCAATTTGTGGCAACGCTCTTATGGCATCATTTGTTATTTTAACGACCTTATCAAGGTGCTCTTTCTTACCTTCTGTTTGAAGTAAATTTAAACTCCTTCTTAACTGAGTTCTAGAAGTTATTAGTGAAGTGTAATCGTCATAGGTTTTGAAATATGTTTCATACCACATCTTATTTAGTGATATGATCTTAGCTATCTCCGACTCACTCTTTGGAGCAAAACGAGAATCAATCTCATTTTTAACAATTACTGCGAAAGAAACGATAACGATTATCAGAAGGATAATTGGAGTAAATACTTTTATTAATTTTAATTTCATTTTTTCTCACCTGAATTATTCGAAATACTCTTTAGTTCTGTAATAATTTTTGCCTTCACCATCGGCTCATCACTATCGATATATTTATTGAGTAAATTTTGAACTCTCTGATCCTTTGTAGATATTTCATGCTCTCTATTGGCCAATTCATTATTTCTGTTTTGAATACTTTTAAAATTCAATTCAAAAGCTGACTGCATTTTTTGAAAATAACTTAAAAAGCTATAAATTATAAGATTCAGGAGTAGAATCAAAAAGAGTACAACTTCGGGTAAAGAAGTCTTTAGATTTTCGGTTAAATCGTTTTCAGATTTAAGTTGTAGATAATATTCTGAATTCAAAATAATTTTGTTAAACACAGAGTTATGATCTTCAGTATATCCCTTTTGAGTACCAACCTCCATTTTAAATTCCGTCCACTGAGATTCAAGACTTGTAAGGATATCACTTAGATTTAGAATCATTCTATTAACACCTGTTTGACCAAAAATTTCAAAATTCAATAAAGCTTTAAGCTCTGAGTCCTCTTCATATATAGAAACAACCTCAAGATCTTGAATTTCTAGAAACTTATATTCTTTAAGATCATACTCATATTTTATATTTTCCTTAGAGCAAAGCTCTCCACCCAAGAAATGCTCTCTAACATATTTTTTTTCAAAGCACTCGACGGAAGCGGTATTTATACTAGACTGCTTTATTAAATCTTTTTTTTCATGTGCAATAACCCAATTCAAAGATTGTATAACCCTTAATTTTAAATTGGCTTTAAACTGCTCAACAATTAAAGTAGAAATCGTATCCTTAGTCTTGTTAACATTTTTCTCGAGGGAAAGACGAATCTGTACACCTATCACAACAGCCGTTACAATCCCTAAAACAAGAACGTAAGTTCGTAGATTTTTTAATTCCTTATATGTTTCAACTTCGAGGGCATAACTAACTTGAAAGGCAGTAAAAATAAGGATTGCATGAAGAGAGAGGTATAATTGCTTTAAAAGGCCACCCTGAATTGGATCAGAAAAATATAAAAAACAACCATTTAAGATTATATAAACATTAAAAAAACTTATCACGAAAAACACTATCTTCTTTCTTAATGTATCAATCTTACCAATTAATGATAATGCTGAAAAATTTAAAAAGAGAAACATAATCCCGGTATTTCGCTTTGCTGGAATAATTTCGAATCCCATATTTTCAATAAGAAGCAAACTCAAATCAATCTTTCCAAAGCAAAAGAAGAGAAGATTTATTAATTGAATTCCAATTACCGAAAAAGTTAGGAATCGAGAGATATTAACATAGTCATTTCTTACCATGACACCGAAGCCTAGAAGAATAAAACTAATCCCCGAAATGAGGCTCACTGGAATAAAGAGATTAAAGATTTGAATAAGTGGAAAAACATTATAAATATTTCCAAAGACTACCAATATCCCAACAATGACTGATAAAATAGACGATACATCTAGTAGGCTTAAAAGTTTCCTACTTAAGACTTTATTCTCAACCATCTAGATAGCCTTATCCTTCAGATTAATCTTTAGAGTATTAAGAACATCTTCTACTTGTTTAGAATCTAGTGGCATTTCAAATAGATAGTCTCCGCCAATTAAATTAAATTTGTCCTTATCTTCTTTATTTATATTTTGGCACATACCAATGATATATGGGCCTCCTGAAATAACAGAGCCACTTAATTTTCTTAATTTTTCTGCTGTCTCAAAATCATCTCTAATCAATGCAACGGCGAAATTCTTAGCTTCGAATCTTTTTAAAAGTTCTACGCCGTCTTTTACAATTTCGATGGAGTTGATACCCAGCTGATGAAGAATTGAGGATGTCAATCTTTGCTCATCAGGATCCGGCTCAACTAATATCACATCTCGATCCCACTTATCCTGAACCTCAATTTCTTTCTTCGATTTACTTTTTTGTTCAAAGAATTCAAGTTCATTACATCTTTCACACTGAATTGAAAAAGTAAAATTACTTCCTTTGCCTAAAATACTTCGGGTTCTTAATTCCCCTTTAAAGAGCTCTACTATTTTTTTTGCTAAACACAAGCTCAAACCAGAGCCAATACTACTTTGGCCTAAAATCTCATTTCTATTAACAAAAGGAGAAAAGATATACTCCAACGATTTATGATCAAGCCCAACACCTGTATCAATAACGCTAACCTGCAACTCCACCTGATTAGTTTGTGGATCTTCTTGCGCTTCAACTGTTAGTTCAATTGAACCAATATCAGTAAATTGATAAGCATTATCTACTAAGCACAAGAGGACTTCTTTAAGTTTATTAGAATCTAATTTTAAATACTGTGGCACAGAATCATCAATACTTTGTTTAAATGTAATTCCCTTTTTCTCAAATTTAGGAATATAACTATCAAGGCAAGAATCTATCAGTTTATAAAAATCGGTAGGTGTTGGGTTCAAAACAACTTGGCCTGCTTCTAATTTAGAAACATCCAAAATATTCTTTATAACTTCAATCAAATCCTGTCCTGACTGTTTAACAGATGAGCTTACCTCTGGTGCTAGTTTTTCTAAATTTGGATTTTCTATTGCTTCTAATATTTCATTTAATGGTTTCTTTATTTTAAAATCCATTTTTGTTAAAAATTGAATATTTGCTTCTTTTGTATTTTGTGTTCGTAATTCAGCAAACTTTCTAGCACTCACTTCAGCTTTAAGATCTTTATTTAAATCTTCTAATTTTTTTGTTTCATCCTTATAGCTAAGACTAACTTCTTGGCCAAATTGAAGTATTTTTTTATTGGCTCGACTTAAGAAAAGAAAAATAAAGAACAATAAAAGGTCTAAAATAATTCCACATATAAGAATTAGTCTTGGTTGATTATTTTGCATAACCTTTTTGAATGTTTTAGTTGTTTGAACTTCAAAATTCCAATCTCTCCCATACATAGGAATAGTTTCTTGTAGAGAATAAGATGGACTATCATCAAATTCGGTATTTTTGGAGTTTAATTCATCAAATAGTATTTCCGTACCATCTGATATTTTGATACTAATTAATCTCTTATCTTGGGAGAGAACACCTCTCATTAAAGTTTTAAAAACAAAGGGAGCATAAACAAGTCCAGTTATATTCTCCCTCCTTTCAGTTAAGTTATCTTTTTGATTGTTTTTATAAAATGGTGTAAAAAAAAGAAAGCCAGGTGTTTTTCCTGAATCCTGAACGAGAACGATGGGTCCTGTAATTTGCGCCAATGCCGTATCTCTGGCCTTAAGAGCTGCTGTATAACGATTAAGTTCATGGGCCATATCGAGACCAACTGCCCTAGCATTAGCTTTAACGGGCTCTATATGAGTAATGGGCCAAAAATCATCACGTCCATGAGCGGGATGGATGTGATAGTCTGGTCTAAGAACTCTCTCTCTTTTTAAATACGCAGGAATATTGTTTGGTTTAATATTATGGATTACACCAATACCACTAATACCTGGGTATTTTTTATCGATTTCAAATGTACTTGAGAATGTTCGCCATTTAGGACTATCTATATCCCCACCATTTACATAAATAGTTGAGACTCCGGCCCAAAGCGCATCTTCATACTTTTGCATTCTATCAGTAATCAGTTCAATAACCTGATTAGAGCTTTTTTGAAATTCAATTAATTTTTTTTCGGAGATTTGGGCCTTTGTAAAATACCAGGCCCCTATAGTCACTGTTGAGGAAAGAAATATGATTAACCAATGAACTACATGTAAGCTACCTTCTCTTTCAATTTTCTCAAATTCTTTTTCGTAACTATTGCTCATGCTAGTCCTAACCTATTAATAAAAGTAATTATTTAGAGTATATTCTAGCATTGAATCAAATGCTGATACGTATGGTGTCCCTTAAATTTACTTAATTTAAGGACAATAATTTATTACTTTTCGTTTAGTTTAAAAACTATTTTAGCACCCTCTTTAATTACATCCAAAGAGCCCAGTTTTGCCCATAAAGGAGAAAAATATTGGATGAATTCTTAAGTTGATTAACAATTTCCGATGCAGCGCACACAAAAGCTGTACTGTTTCTCTTTGACAGCTTCTCACTCACACAATAATATACACTTACAATACATCCATGGCTCGGTGGTGGAATGGTAGACACAGTGGATTCAAAATCCACCGGTAGCAATACTGTGCGGGTTCAAGTCCCGCCCGAGCCACCAGTGCGAAAATACTTGAACCTCTATCTGATCACTACTTTGAAAATTTTTGTATGAACTCTTGATGTATATGTATGGGAGTAAATATAGATGCTGATTCTGTCGTAGTAGCAGAACTTCCTCTTAAAACACCTATTTGCTTATTTGAGTCTGCAATGAACATACTCCCCCCAGAGTCCCCGGGTGTTGTTATATAATCATCAAACCCACTTCCTTTCACCATATAAACTTCACTGTCCAAAACTGATAATTCTTGAACTCTATAATGAGTAGAACCTGGGTTATTATAAAACTTTCGCGTTTCATTATTATAATTCGTATAACCTGCTCCCACAACCCAAACAGATATCCCCTCCACTTCTTTTTGAAATATTGGCTCTGAACGATTATAGCTCTCTGGTAATCGAGCTTTTACATTTACAATCGCTAGATCGAATAAGGCAAGATTTCGATGATACTTAATTTCATCAATTGTTCCTAAGCTTTTCTTGTAAACAGTATCTGCTGTAAAATATTCCAAAGGGATATACAGACTCTCAACTTCAAATTTTTCATCTTTAATATGCAAAAGAATTTTCTTACTGATATTTAATTTATCTACACAATGAGCCGCTGTTATGAAGGTAAAGTCACTAATTATTGTTGCTGAACAAGGAGCATCAGTATGGTGACCTTGTTCGAACTGAACTTGAAAAACAAGATCATCTTCGATATTTGAAAATTCACTTCCATTATAAATTGCATAAACGACTTGAAGCTTTAGACTTAAAATAATGAATATGAGTATTTTAAAATGACGATACATTTAAGGATTATAGCAAAGAAGCTTACAACATTAGATACTGTAGAAATATATTCATACGGTGTAAAAAAAGTTAACAGTATGACGGACCTAAGACAGGAATAGTCTCTAAGTACTTTGATATAAATGTATTCCACCGAGGCCACCACTTGATTAGCCACACTAAAGAAATGGAAATATATAATTTATAAGTATTGTCTATTTTTTATAGTTTTTTATTTCGCGATAAAAATTCTCATGAACTCCAATCATCAACAAAGTTCTAGATTCTTCATCCCACTCGTAAGCAAGTAGTAACTGCTGGGTTGAAGTCTTGAACTTATATACATAAACTCCAATTAAATCCCCCTTCTTCTCTGTTCCAATCGTTGGGTCCTTCACGATTTTCTCAACAGCACCATCCAGATCTATTTTTTGTTTTTTTGAAAGTTTTTTAATCTTCTTGCTAAATAAATTTGTTTGAAATATTTTTACTTTTTTCTTGGCCATAATACCTATACACCAAACTTATACTCAGAAACTAAACCTGCATTTACTTCTTCCCTAGCTATAAGAATATCTTTAATCTCATTGAATGACATGTCAGGATTTTCTTCAGAAATTTTACCTATTTTAGTCCAAAATTCTATTTGGGATGATATAGACCGATTAAACGACTTGGAATACACCTCTGCCTCATTTACTAAATCTTCTGATATTTTTACAGCTCTACTCATAAAGTCCCCCAGGTTTCATTATAGCACGAAAGGTTGCATAAAGAAACTTAAAAGCAGGTTGTTTTTCTAAATTTTATAGCTGACCCGACCACAAATATTCTATAACTTTTTGAATTTACAAAGTTCCGTCCGAGAGGCCCCTCTCCCAATAAACTACGTGGTCAATTGAAAGGAAATTTTAAAAGTTGAGCCCTCTCCCTTTACACTAGAAACAGAAACATCTCCGTCTGTGTATCTAATAAGCCTCTGACATGTTGAAAGCCCAAGTCCTGTCCCATCGTAATCTGATCCAACGAGTCGACTAAAAGGATCAAAGATTTTTTCATAATTCTCTTCGCTGATACCAATCCCGTTATCCTTAACACACAGATTCATTTCACCATCCATGTAAATTTCTACAATAGGCTTTTTACCTTTTTCTATATATTTAATCGCATTTGAAATTAAATTTTGAAGTGCAAGTCTTAATTCGCTACGTCCACTTCTCACAGTACCCAAATCCTTCAAGACGATTGTTGCGTTACTTTCTGTTATCTGAATTTGTAAATCAGAAATAATATCATTTGCTAGTATATTAAGATCAACATCTTCTAACTCTGGCTTCAACCCTACCTGTGAATTACAGAATAAATAGAGGTCCTGAAGCATTGTTTGAAGTCTAAAGGTTGCACTTGAGACAGTACTCAAACTGCTTTGAGCATCTTCAGGTAATATTTCAGAATAGTCCTCAATGATGAGATCAACAAGAGCGATGATACCTGTTAAAGGGCCTGAGGCATCATGACAAACTATTTTACCAAAGCTGTTCAGTTTCTCGTTTGCATTTTCCAATTTTTCATTATTTTTTTTATGAATTCTTTTAACAATTAAGGAGCTGATCAAAATGATTAGAATCATAATGGGAATAAGAACAATTCCTATATTTTTTAAAATTCGAAGAGATTCACTTTCAAGTAAGTTCAGGTTTGTATGTACGGCGACGACCCAATCTTGCGTATCAATTGGAGATTGATAACTTAAATCCTGTGAGCCATTTGTTCTCGTTTGAATTCCACCAAACTTAATATTTTTTTTCGCAGCATAATCAAAGGACACAATGTCCTTTCCGTCATCGAGAGTCCAGCCCGTTACATCTTTACCAACATTAGTCGGATTCGGATGAGCGATAACAGTTCCATTCCCTTTAACAACACAAGCAAAATGTTCGTGATTCTGGGTGGTATTTTCAAGCATAAATTGAAATTTTTCCAACACAACATCTACCGGAATACCATTACTTAAATCCCTATTAACTAGAGTTGCTATTCTCTCGGCCTGTAGCTTATTTTCCTGCAATCCTTTTTCATAGAGTGTATTCCAAAGAACTTTATAAATAATCGGAGTTGAAAATAACAAACATATAAATGTAACGGTACTCAAGATGATGACATTTCCTGAAACGGAATTAATATTAATATTCCTTAAAATAGATTTCACAGCTCTTTTTAACATTGGAATTTCCCCAACTCTCAGATTTTCTTATAGAATACCTATCGACATCGACATGAATTACCTTAGTAGCTGAGGGAATTGATCTACATACAAATGGCTAATTTGATAAATAAATAGGATAGAAAAACTCCACAAACAAAGTGAAGTTTGAGATAAGAAATTCAGAAAAATAGTTAATGGACAAGAACAGTCTTCTCCACTAACACCTTAGAAAAATATTTTAAAGACGACAGTCTCTTACATAAAGTAAATTTACAGCACTAGGGGAATTCCCTTGTCTTGTATGAGGCATTAGAGCATCCAAAATATCTCCTAAGGGCTTATCCTCCCTTCCACTAACTGTAAAAGTTGTCATATATAGATTGCCTCTTAGTACTTTGAAAACGATATTATCCCCCTTAATCATGGGTACTAGTTCCGTTTGACTGTCTCTATTAAACCCCTGAGCAACTAGAACTTCCTGAGAGATCTTTTTCTTTAGATTGAGAGTCACCTCATGATCAGAATCTAAAATATCTAATACAAAGCAATCAATAATTTCTCTGGTAGAAGGTGTTCCTCCACCCATTCTATAGTTAGGGTAATGCACATCTACTTGAACTGTCTTCTCATTAACTCGAAGCTTTACTGCTTGTAAATCACCTATAGAGTTCCGTGCTTGAGCAAAGGTACTTGAGATCTGTCCTAAAATTAAAATTGTTAAAATTGTCCTTGTTTTCTTCATACTGGCTCCCTTGTGGTTTGTTTTCTTAGCATAAGAAGTAATATCAAAATTGATATTATCCTCAACTGTTAAAATACGCTTGATCTCTCTTCATATTTCCAAGCACACAATATGAAATCTAAACCAACAAAACAAATAACCTAGTATGATTACTGTAATTGAAATTATTTATGTCATTATAAACGAATGGAATTTTATGACTGGTACCGGCTACTAATACTTCCCAACTTCTTTAAGGACTTGTCCGACAACTTGAATTCCCCTCCCTTTGAAAGGAGTTTTTTTATCAAATTCGCCTTTCTCCAATATACCTAAAGATATAGATACAGCATAAAATCCTAGCCTCATCTCTAATTCAGACATGCTTTTTGGTTTTTCTTTAGAAATTCTTCTATCCATTTCCATAAGCTTCTCTTGAAATTTTATTCGATTATTATTAAAGTGCCAGATGACTTGAATATAACTATTAAGTTTCATTTCTTTGATTAAAGTATCTTGTTCAATAGTCAATTTATTTTCAGTTAAAATATCAAGAGCTTTTCTCTCTTCCATATATGCCAAATACTCGCCCTCACTCGATGAAACACTTTTCCCTGAAATCATATGACTTAAGTGAACTAATTCATGAATCATCATAGCGCCGGCCCACTCTTCACTAACATCATATGGTCTTACTAAAACTCCATTAAATCCACTTATTTTTCGAGTTGTTAGTGTTGCCCCTGGTTTAGAAAGAAATGAATGTTCTTTCGATAATACAAATAACATCCCCTTTCCAATAGTCCCTGAACTTAAAGATATGATGCTACCATCTGCCATAATCTCACTCCATGTAAGACTATTCCAAATATTTTTTAACTCAAAAAAACTAGTATCTTTAACAACTTCCTCCCTAGAGAAGAATTTATCAAGTCCTCTTGAATATTTATTCATAATATTTTTTGAGTTAAGAGGTTGAATAACATTTTTTTTATTATCATCACTCTTTATAACTGGTGATGAACAGGAAAAAGCTAATAATATAAAAATAATAAAGACACTTTTCAATGATGACTCCTAAGGGTTTAATCTTTTAATAAAAAAAGGCGCCCTTAAAGGACGCCCTCTTACTTTAAGCCTTTGTAAGCTTAAAACATTTAAAATGAGGTGAATTATTTAATTCGACACACGACTCCAATAAAATTCCTCATAAAAAAGGAAGACTTTGAATAATTAAATCCAATGCATTCGTTGAACTTATTTTAATTTTAAAGTGATTCAATAATTACAGATTTACTCAAATAATCATATTGACCTTGAAGAGTTTACAAGCACTGATCAATATTTGGTCAGTGAGGCATACAAGTAATACAGCAGCAAAGTCGCTCCTAACCCACTGATATTACATGATATTCTATATGAGAAATATATTCAGATAGATTTTCTTTGCTCTTTAACTTTCTGTCTAAGCTCTTTATCTCGAATTCGCTTTTGTTCTTTGCCCTGAAGATAGAATTCTGTTTGGCTGTTACTTAATTTTTTAGCTTTTTTAGAAAGCTTAATTTTTTCGCGTAATTCTTTATCTCTCATACGTTTTAGCTCTTTAGCTTTTTCATAAAATTCAGATTGAGTATCATTTGTCTTAACTGTTTTTTGAGAAGCTTTTAACTTCTGTCTAAGCTCTTTATCCTGAATTCTTTTATCTTCTTTAGCTTTTTCGTAGAATTCATTACCTTTAAAAGTTTTGGATGATTTTGAACTCTTTTTTTTCAAAATTGGATTAAAGGTTTTATTAGAATTTTGACCTTCTTCTTTAAGTTTCATTCTCAACTGGCGATCACGAACTTTCTTTTCCTCTTTGGCCTTCTGATAGAACTCATTCTCAGTAATACTCTTTTTTGAAATACTAGAATTACTTATTTTTTTGTTTTTAGTTTTCTTTCGGGGCTTATCAAACTGAGGCCCTTTCTCTTCAATTAACTTAATCATATAAGCGATTAAACTTTCGCCATGAAGATCTTCTAATTGAATATAAGTATCAAACTCTTCAATTAAATATTGCTTTAGATATCCAATAAACAGCTCATTTTTATTCAACCTAAACTGAGTTAAAAATGAGTCTTCACCAATAATATGGATCGCAAATAATCCAGTCGTATGATACTCATTAAGAAGTGGAATACAGAAATAGTCAGATGGCTTAAGCGAACTACCACCATTAGTTCCTAGGCGGATGTGATGGGCACACTGAGCTTTTTGCCCAGAGATTACACATTCTTGCTTACGTAACCAACTAAGGTACGAAGCATCTCGATGATTTTTATGCTTGGATAGTTCCATTCTCTCTCTCTATTAAGCCTTAACTATAAGAATCATTCATCAAATTGAAAAGCACAAAAATCTTCAAAGTTAATATCGAGGAATAAACCTCTTAACTATCTGAAATATTGTTGATTAGAATTAGAAGATTGCTTTTTAAACAAGTACCAAGTACATTCATCCATCGAAGCTTTTTTATAGCTATCTGTGGCAATTGCCACTCTGTAATTATAATCAATCCTAGACTTTTAGTTAGAAGAAACAGAAGAAACCTTTATAAGGATGGATTGGTTATCATCAAATGTTAGCCGCCCAAATTTAAACATGAACGTAGTTGAGCTTATGTCTAACATAAACTTAGAAAGGATTAATTTATCTCTTGAAAAAAATAAATGGTTTCATCAAGAAAACTTTTTGCCAGATGAGTTATGTGACAAACTATCCCAAATTTCCATGGAAAAAGAAAAAAGAAACCTCTTTTCAGATGGAAAAATTGGAAGAGGAATAAAAACACAAAAAGATCACAATATACGAAACGGCTCGATTAGATGGATTAACTTTGACGAGGAAGATACATCGTTACTTTATTTAAATTCAATTATAACTGAGCTTATGAATTCAATTAGTCATTATTTTAGAATTCCACTAAAAAGATTCGAGTCTCAGTTTGCATTATATAATCAAGGAGGTTTTTACAAACCCCATCTAGATCAGCATAAACTGGCTCGTCATAGACAGATGACCTGTTGTATCTATCTAAATAATTGTAAAAAAGGTGGCGAATTTGTTTTATTTAAAAGTGGATCAAAATCTCAAGTAGAAAAAACGATTACTCCTAAAAAAGGAAGCATTGCTCTTTTCTTTTCCGCTGATATTTATCACGAAGTGAAACTTGTTGTTGAACCGAGACTATCTATAACCACCTGGTTCAGGGATGATGAAATTTTCCTACTATAATTTGGAATACTTTGAATTAACTTATTTTTTTTCGTTTTGAAATGCTACATTCAATTTCCAAAATTAGCTTTGATATCTCATCAATGTCGATTGGTTTTTCAAGATAACCATCCATGCCTGCTTCAATAGCTTTTAACTTATCATCCTCAAATGCATTTGCTGAAAGTCCAATAATTTTAATATCACCCCCTAAAGCCTTTCTAATTTCTTTAGTTGCTTCATATCCATCTAATTTAGGCATTTGAATATCCATTAAAATCAAATCATAGTGATTCTCTTTTGCAGCTGTCACAACATCAAGACCATTTGAAGTAAAATGTACTTGGTCCTGACCTATTTTTTTTAAGATTGCTCGTAACAAGACTTGATTAAGATGGTTATCTTCTGCAGCTAAAATATTTAAAACTAAATGATCCTTTAAAACCAGTGGTAAAGATTCTTCAACACTTCCTAGCTTCAATACACTTTTCTCAGTGAGTATAGTAAAAATAAATGATGCGCCCTTCCCTATATCACTCTCCACCCAAATTTTTCCCCCAAGCATCGACACAAGTTTCGAGCAAATAGAGAGTCCAAGGCCGGTGCCACCATAATTACGAGTTGTAGAATTATCCGCTTGTTCGAAATTTTCAAAAAGTCTTTTTTGATCGTCCAGACTTATTCCAACTCCCGAATCTTTGACAGTAAAGATTAACTCAAGTTGGTTATTGCCACGGCCCAATCCTCTTTCTACGATGATATCTATTGATCCACCATCACTAGTAAACTTCACTGCGTTTCCAATTAAATTTAAAAAGATTTGGCGCATTCTCAAGGGGTCCCCAAGAATAACTTCCGGGACGTTCTCATGAATTAGAAAATTTGCATCCAGTTGTCTTTTCTCAATATTTGTTTTAAAAATAAGGAATGATTTTTCTAGAATTGTTTTTAAGTTAAAGGGAATTTTTTCAATTAATAGTTTTCCGGCTTCTATTTTCGAAATATCTAAGATGTCATTTATTATTGTTAGTAAGCTCTCACTGCAAGAACTTATATTTTGAACATAACTTAATGCTTTTTTCGATAGTTTTTCTTCTCCCAACAAATGAGAAAAGCCAATTATTCCGTTTAACGGTGTTCTAATTTCGTGACTCATAGTTGCTAGAAATGAGGATTTTAATTCCGATGTTTTTAATGCTTCTTTATTTATTAATCTTAATTCAAGTTGATTTACCACTTGCCTAGATAACCTCGCTAGAGCATCAATTTGTTTTGTTTTAAGGTTTCTAGGAACACTATCAATTACACATAGGGTACCAATTTTGTGCCCTGAGGGAGTTATTAGAGGTGCTCCTGCGTAAAACCTAACATTCGGCGCACCAGTGGCAAGAGGATTATCTTTAAATCGCTCATCATTTAGTGAATCCTTAACAACAAAGACTTTATCATTTAGAATAGCATGGGAACAAAAAGCTACATCTCGCGGAGTTTCCATTGCATCTAGTCCAACTTTTGACTTAAACCATTGCCTTGATTCATCAACTAATGAAATTAAAGCTATTGGTGCTTCACAGATATGCGATGCTAATAATGTAAAATCATCAAAGTCCATTTCTGGAAGAGTATCTAAAATATCATACTGCTTAAGAGTGTCTAATCTCTCTTTTTCATCAATAGGTAATGGAGCAACTTTCATAAAACCTTTCCTTGTATATTTACATAGAATTTATTTATCGTTACTTTCAGGACCATTCTTAAATAAAGAACTCCTTAATTACCAAATATCTAATCACTTATCTCGTCTTAGCTCCGCTTGATTTCATATCGTCAAAGCCTCCAAGAGCTAAATAGATGTTTTTAAATGGCACCCCCATATCTCTCAGCTGACAAGCAGCAAAACTTGAACGATGACACTTAAATCCATTACAGAATAAAATATATTTCTGTTTTTTTAAATCAGCGATATTTTCAATTTTGGCCATTGATCGTTTTTTAAGGTGCTTGTGTGCCCTCTTACTATTAAGACTTTTTAATAATTTTTCCAAGGTAAATTCATTATCCGCTTTAACTTGATAATCAGATACGATTAGTAAGGCACCTATAACTCTTCCAGTAGTTTCACGGGTCGCTTTATCTCTCGCATCTATAACTAACCAACCTGGCATAGAAAGCTTTTGAATAGCGAATTTTGCTCCTATGGGTTTTCCTAGCTTTACATCTTCATAAACCTTTAGACCTGGATTTTTTCTAACATCCTGTCCTTTTGGCCATGAAGGAACTCCCTTGCAGAATTTTTCAAATTCTTTAGCATTTACATTAAAACTCAGGATTAAAATCCCACAAATAAAAAAACTTATCTTTTTCATATAATTCCTTTTGATTTACATCCAAGTTTACCATAGCTTATGGATATTTTTGTAAGTTTAGATCTCCTTAAGTTAAAGAAATTCCAAATAAAAGCCGATTATTGGGTATCGTTATTAGCTAATTACTTAATGGAGAATCGTGCTCAAGATTAATACAAAACAAATTCTAAAAGTTGTTGCTGCCTTTGCGTTAAGTCTTAGCTTTGTAATTTTTCTAAGTAGCTCAATTGAATCAGAGTTATCAAGCACATTCGATCGGCAAGCAGCAAGTGAACAAGCAAAGATTCTTGAAACTCTAATTGAATCTAATCTGTATGAATTGAATGCTCAGGCAAGAATATGGATAAAAGGTCAAGGGCCAAAGATTCTAAAGAAAAAAGTTTTTAACCCTATAAAATGGGAGAATGCCCTACTCGGCTTTGGTAATTCAACAAGTACTATTTTTGGAAATACGAGATTTGTTTTATACAATAATCTTGGACATGTAATTCACAACTATAAAACTAATGAACATTCCCCCCCCCTAAATTTAGAAAACGAAAATTATAATTCAATAATTAATACAGCTCTAGATAATCAATCCTATGAAAATGAATTTATCACTTTAGAAGATAACTCTATCAAGAAAATTATTGTTTACCCTATAGAAGGTGACGATTACGAAGTTAGCCATTATTTCGTTATGGTCTTAAGTTTAGAAAAGGTTTTAAAACTTTTCAAAGAAGTAACCCAACAAGAAGTGGAAATTATCCATAAGAATTTTAACATAAGTACATTTTCAGCTCAGGACAAGCAAAATAAAACCTCTTCAAAATCTTTCATAAAAGAAAACGTTGCCTATTTCAAAAGAGATATTGATGTTAGCTTTCTTTTCCCTAGAATCAAAAATGTTATTGCTCAAACTTATGTCGATACAACTAAAATGTATAATAAAGTTCATGAGGTTAGAAATAAGATCGTTTTCTTCTTTTCTATCGTCTTTATTTTCTTTTCGATTCTTTTCTATAGTATGACTGTTAAATATAATCAGCAAAAAGCTATGTCCTATGAATCATCAAGACTCGCTAGTTTAGGAGAGATGGCCGGTGGAATTGCTCATGAGATTAACAACCCACTCACAGTCGTTAAAGGTCATGCCTTTCGAATGAGAACTCTTGCTAAAAAAGAGAAGATCACTAATGAAGAAATAATGGAGTACTCAGATAAGATCATAGAGGTCGTCAATAGAATATCTCAAATTGTCCAAAGTCTTAGAAATCTTTCCAGAAATGATAGTGATGCCAATATGGTAAGGATTACTACAGACGAAATTGCTAAAGACGCCATCCATCTGTCACAACAAAAGTTCAAATCGCGTGGGGTAACCCTTGAGTATCAAAATGATGTTCCAAGGCTTCAATTGGATTGTCGACAGGTGGAAATTTCAAGAGTACTTGTCAATTTACTGAACAACGCTTTTGACGCTGTCAAAGAAAGTAGAGTTGAAGTTAAAACAGTAAAGGTCCTCATTTCAAGAGAGAGAGATTTTGTAAAACTCGACATTATTGATAATGGTGATGGTATTTCAAAAGAAAATATCAACAAAATTATGACCCCTTTCTTTACAACTAAATCTGTTGGTTCTGGGACAGGGCTTGGGTTATCACTTAGCTTAACAGTTGTTGAGAACCATGGTGGCTCAATGAAAGTTAAAAGTGAAAAGGGGAATACAGTGTTTTCTGTAACTCTTCCCCTTAATTCAGAACCGAATGCGGCTTAAACTCTAATCTTTCTTAACTTTCCTACGAAATGATCTTGCTGGTTTTTTTGTAATGGTATTTCCAGATTTAGGTGCAGCTGATTTCTGACCAGGTTTTGAAGTTGGTTTCTTACTTGTTTTATTTCCAGATCTAGAGTTACTACTTGGCTTTCCACCGGTCTTAGGTGCGCCTTGACGTCCACCACCATTTCGACCACCACCATTTCGACCGCCACCTTGTCTATTCGCACCAGGTTTCGGTGGAGCCACAGGAGTCATCTCTTCATGATAAGGTTGATCTAGGTTTACTGGAATCTTTTGTTTAGTATGTTTTTCGATTGTTTTTAAATACCCCATCTCCGCAGCATCACAAAAAGAAATCGCAATACCTTCTCTACCCGCACGTGCGGTTCTACCAATTCGGTGAACATAACTTTTTGGATCTTCAGGTAAGTTAAAATTGATAACGTGGCTAATATGCTCAACATCAATTCCTCGTGCTGCAATATCTGTAGCAATAAGAACTTTTAACTCTCCACTTCTAAATTTATCGAGTGCACGTACACGATTGTTTTGAGATTTATTTCCATGAATGGCAGCAGCTTTGATACTTGATTGCTCAAGTTTTCTAACAACTTTATCTGCACCATGTTTTGTTCTTGTAAAAACAAGGACACTTTTTATATCTTCTTCTTTAAGAATTTTAACAAGAAGGTGTAGTTTATTATCTTTGGTAAGCATACTTACTGATTGTGTAATCTTATCGACTGTACTTGATTCAGGAGTTACCTCAACCCTTTCTGGCTTATGAAGAAGAGTTGCAGCAAGTTTTTCAATATCTTTTGGCATTGTTGCCGAAAATAATAAAGTTTGTTTTTTGGGAGGTAGTTTTGCGATGATCTTTTTTACATCGTGAATAAACCCCATATCTAGCATTCTATCGGCTTCATCTAAAACAAAAGTATCGAGTTGATCAAAAACAATATGATTTGTATTCATAAGGTCTAGCAATCTACCAGGAGTTGCTACAACGATATCTAATCCTTGTTTTAATGCATTTATCTGAGGTGTTGCGCCAACTCCACCGAAAATAACCTTAGTCTTTAATCTAAGTCCTTTAGCGTAAGACTTAATATTGATTTCTATTTGAGAAGCAAGTTCTCTTGTTGGAGTTAATATAAGAACCCTAGTTCTTTTAGGTTTCATCTTAACAAAGGTTTTACCAATTCCGTTAATGATTGGTAGCGAGAAGGCAGCTGTTTTACCAGTCCCTGTCTGTGCAATACCAAGTAAGTCTTTTCCTTCTAATAAGTGTGGGATGGACTTTGCTTGAATTGGTGTTGGTGTCGTATAACCTTTTTCTTCTAAGGCTTTTTTTATACTTGGTAATAGATCTAATTCTTGAAATGTTTTCATTTTTTCCTAATTTATTTTCTTAATAGCTGAGTCATTATTCGATCAAAAGCGTTAGCAAATCGCTCTTTGTCTTTTGGGCCCAATGGAGGTGGTCCACCAGTATCAACCCCACCATCTCTAAGGTCTTGCATGAAGTTTCTTACAGATAGTCTTTCACTTATATTCTCTTCGGTATAAATCTCACCCCTTGGGTTTATCGCCGTAGCTCCCTTCTCTACAATTAAAGCTGCTAGTGGAATATCCGCTGTTACAACCAAATCTTCTTCACTTGAATGTTCGACAATATAAGCGTCTGCGACGTCAGCACCACTATCAACTTTAATGAAGCTTAAATTTGGCGCGAGGGGAATTGTTAAATAGCTATTGGCCACTAAACAGACATCAACTTTTAAACGAAAAGAGGCTTTAAAAATTAGCTCTTTAACCATTTTGGGACATGCATCCGCATCAATCCATACTTTCATTCTTACCTTAGAGTTTATCTATCACTCATTTAACACTTCCAAACGAGCAAGGCAATGAAACTCCGCTTCATTTCGCCTATCTTTAAACGAATATGATCCTAAATTCATATAGTTAATAAAATTTACAGGGAATAATTTCTAAAATTGAAATGCTGCACTAACAGGATCATGATCTGATAATCTTCCCATATAGTCTGAGTTTAGGTGAAGTACATTAAACTCAGGAGACTTTTTACGCAAACCTTTATTAACAAAAATATAATCTAGAGATTGAGAGTTACCATTGTGATTTGTTGTATAACGCATATTCTCAGGTAGATCACGCATTAGATTATAGAGTATATTCCCCTCTAATATTTTCATCGGACCTTCATTTAGATAAGCGTTAAAATCTCCAATTACAGCAATATTTGCATTTGGATTTCTTCGCTCTACCAAACTTATAAACTCATTCATTTTATATGCAAGCTTGGCCCTTCTTGTTTCACTTCCTCTCACTACAGGATGAACTGCACCCCAATGACCTGAGTCACCAAGTTTTGAGTTAAAGTGATTTACAACTACATAAACATCTTCACCTTCAAATCCAAACTGAGCAATAATACTTTTTCGAGTTCTTGCAAATGCTTTATCATTAGGAAAAATTCGTCCAGGGTTATTACTTAAGACTCCACCTTTTAAAACTGTCGTCTCATCTCTTGGGCCACTAACCAGTCTTTCATTAAAACTAACTCGATTAACATCATAAAGCATGGCCACACGAATATTTCCACCAGGCTGTCCACCCTCAGTATGAAGTTGTGGATTTATATTAAGGGCCTTATAAGACTTATCACCACATGGAATTGCATCAATTAATCTATCTAACATTGAAGATGCATCCGAATTACCGGCGTAATCAAGACCATTATCATCCTGAACTTCTACGAGCCCAATGATATCTGGGCAGTGTAGATTTGACTTAAACATTTGGGCAGTGGCTTCAATTCTATTTTGATCATTACCAGAAAGGTTCTTTAGATTATAAGAAGCAATTGTTAATTTATTTTTCTTAGCTTTATAACTAACTTCTGGCCGACACGCTAGAGTGATAACACCTGTACCAGATTCAATACAATTCTCTAAAGTTGAACTAACAGATTTATTATTGAATGTGATGAGGTCATCCTGAACAGTAGGGATGATAAAGTTATATTCCCCATCACCAAATAAGTTTTTCGTGTACCTAATAATTCCAGTTAATTTACCTGAAATAACTTCACCAACATTATATGCTTTTTCAGGATTCAAATCTTTTGTAAGGTTTCCTGATGCTATAGTTAATAGATTAGGATTCCAAAGATCTTTATCAGGGTTAGGCATAATTCCGCCACCTCTAGTAAGGTTATGAGTTCCATGACCATCAGGAAGAACATAAAGTGTTAAATGACTTTTCATTTCAAATGGATCAGATGACTCTTTACCACCTCTAAATCCCATAACTCTTGGATTCTGAATGGTAACTCTCATCCCTTCAAAACTTTCCCAAAAATCAATTCCGTCAGATAGTTTCAAAGACTTTTTATTATTTATATTTCCACTATAAGTAGATACATGTTCTTTTGGTATTTCGACTCCATTCTCACCGATAATAATGGCCCTTGGTAGAGAATTACCTGAACTAATAACTTTATAACTTTTAATATTTCTAAGTTGGGTTCGAGTTAAGCCACTTGCTGAGATTTCCTCGTAAACTTGTGCCGTTACTTCGACTTTATCACCAACATGCATATCAGTTAACTTGTTTGAAATATATAGGTGAATACCCTCACTTGTTTTTGAGTCTGTATCCCAATCCTTTTCTTCTTCTTGTAAATAATATTCTGTTCCACCTGGGTACCAATCAACACTAGCCTCTGCAGTAACTATGGCCCTAACAGTGACAATATCACCTTTCATTTTTGATAAATGAGTTTGTCCTTGAATCTCAGAAATCTTAACAAAACCACGCTCAACTTTTTGAGTATGAGAAACAATCGCTCTTTTAATTTTTAAAAAAGGAATTTGATAATTAGAATTTGAAATATAAGACTTTACTGAATCTCTGGCCGAAACCTCTATAAAGTGATTCTGAAATACTCTCTCGATTGAGTTTCTATATTTATAACTTGGAAAAGTATCTCCAGAAAAATAATAATATTTACTGATAGCAACTTTATAAAACTCACTATCTTTTATGGCGCTATGATCTTCTCTAACTACTGTTTTAACTAGTGGAAAACCACCATCAAATTTAAAATTGTATCTTGCACCTGCAACTTCTAATTCAGCAGAAAAAAGCTCTGTTGTTCTTTGAAATAAAAAGTTTTTAATATCTTTACCTGACATATTACCAATATGAAATTGATCCATACTCCCTTCAGGATAAAGACTAAGAAGATTACTAATTTCCTCTTGTGTCATATTCTTTGCCAGCAGAGCACTTACATTCGGGTTGATTAAAGTTTTTGGGTAAAAAACCATATCAAGTTCATGAACTTCTTTAATAGCACTGGCCACTAAGTTTCCAGCTGTCGATGAGACATTCTTATCTGTATTTCCAGTAATTATAGTATTCTCTTGTTTGCGATCATAACTAGTATTATCACAACCAAACATTATACTTAAAAAGATAGTCGCTATTAAAGTTTTCATATTACTTCTTTTCCCCTATTTTGAATTCAAATAGATTCCAGCTCGGGTAAAGATTTTCTTCCTTAACTCCCTCATATTGAAAAATAACTTTTATTTGAGATTCTTTAAGTTCTTTTGGTAATAAAACCCATTCAGATTCGACTTTATCCCAAGCAGAACCAAGTGGTTTCTTTTCAAATTGTACTTCTATAGTGTTTGATAGATCGTCCAACTTAGCGACCAAGATTTTAATAAGGTTTAACTTTTGCCCAGCAGGTTTATAGTGATTAACTGCCTGTTTTACCTTTAGGTAGCTATCGTCACTATTTAACTGAATCGTTTCTGAAATCAATTGAGTTGAACCTTCACTCTTAGTCTTAAAACCAGCGATTTCAATATACCCTTCACCGTTTCTCTCAGTGAAGTTAAAATCAGCGCTTGTTTCAGCACTCTTTTTAATTTCTAAAGAATCAAGGCCTTTCGTGAAATTGTAACTATATATTGTGTCAACGCCTTCTATATCGGGAACTTCATTTTCATTTGTATAAGTAATAGATAGTTCAGTAGTCTTAACTTCCTCTCCATCTCCTTCGATTAATACTTCGTCAATTTCCCAAGCAGTATGAAGACCTTCAATATTTTTATATTGAAAAGCAATGACTATGTCTTTTCCTAAGAATTCAGAAATATCCATATCAAGAGAGTTAAAGTTTTTCCAAGCCCCCTCTTCTGCAGAGTAATCAGCTGGAATATGCTCAAAAGTTTTCCAAGTTGATTTTGTTGGATCACCACCATTATAGTCTGCTGAAATTTTGACTAGGAAATTTGGTCTATCTAGATTTCTAGCGACTTCTTTTAATTTTAAGATTGGTGCTTCACCTTTTAAACTTAGTTTTGGTGTCATTAGCCAAGTATCAATTCCTGGAACAGAAGCCTCTAATTTTGCAAATTCTGTTTCACCGCCTCTACCATAATCAGTCCACTGAACATTTTCTCCAGTAGCAACGGATTTATTCTGACCTAGGTTCTTCTTATTAAATCCGTCTTGGTATAAATACTTCTTTACTGGTCTATCAGTTACTTCAAAGTCATCTGAGATTCCATAAACTTGAAATTGATTAATTTGCCAAGAAACTCTATGTGTACCTAATTCCTTATCATTCATGTCATAAAGAAGAGCAATAGATACATTCTCACCTTTAAATTTTGAGATATCGATTTCATCAGACCACTTAGCGTGAAAATTAACAGCTGTCGGAAAACCTGAAAGCTTAACTTCTTCCCAAGTTGCCTCATCTGGATGACCGGATATATAATCAGTTGAAACCATTGCTTTATAAGTATTTTGAATGATTTTGTTTCTATCAAACGCAATACGGCTTCTTGAATCATCATCAACCATAATCATATGATGGATTTTAAAAGCAGCCTTTTCCACATTATTTAAGTTTATCAGTGGAGAAACGAGCCAAGCTTTATTTCCATATCCACGAACTTTCGCATGACTTGCCCCTAGAGACCAATCATTAATCCAATCCCCAGCAGTAGAAGTTGTTGTAAAAGGTAGTAAGTTACTAAACCTTGTTTCATAAAGAATCCAAGAAAAGTCATCGACATTTATACTTAATGCTTTTGCAATCTTATGAGTAATTGAATAAAGATCTTCTTTATAAGAATTAATTAGAGTTGAGTCTGTTTGTATAAGACTTATACTTTCTAGTTTCTTTACATATGTATAAAGAGTTTTAAAAGAACCAATAGTATCATTTCCAGCAATTATTTTCACTAATGAGTTTTTAATAATTGTCATACTTTGTTGTAGGATTTGTTGTTCCCTTCTTGTGTTCGAGCTAAAAACTCTTCTGGCCCTCATATCATCAAGGAGTTTATCCGTTTGAACTACAACTGACTTGATAGCGTTATTTTGATCTTTATCTAGAGGACTATCATTCTTAGTTTCTTGATTAGCACCACTACAAGCAAGTAGTAATGAAAACAAAAAAGATAGAATTATTTGTTTAAACTTCATAAGTTATCCTTAGAACCACCAGTTCTGATTAAGATTTGCCCCATCATAAGCAAAAGTAACTTTTAAAGATAAGATTACATTTTCTTTTTTGAAACTTGATTGGAGTCTATCGTTTGATACGTCTGTACTATTTGAGAAAACTGGATTTTTGGCCTGTTGCCACTCTAATTGTGGATTAAAGTATAAGTTGTCGTAGTAAAAAAAACTTCCAAGGGCCACACGAGTTAATCCTCCATGTCCTTTAGACTCATCATCAGTCCTTAATAAATGTGCTGATTCAATATCATTAAAAATGAAGTGTTCACCTTGATACTTATAAGAAATATATGGAGTTGTTGTCTCTAAATTATATCCAAGTTTAATACCGTAAGCTGTGTCAGACTCTCCAACCCAATCTTGTTCATCACCGTTGATGTCGCTATATACTGGCTTATTTAATGCAATATCTTCAATCCAATTAGTTGAACGACTTAAATTATATGGCTTTTTTCCTGCAGTTGTTTGAGTAACTTCCAAAGAAAACAATAGAGCTTGATTAACTTGGAAATAACTAAACGATACCGCACTATTTAGCAAGGCCCCCGTCTCTTCAGTGTTTCCATGTTGAGCAAATTGTAAGCTAACTCTGATGTCATCCTTTTTATCTAGAACATATCCAAATTTGAAAGCTGAAGCTTCTTTTCTTTCCCATGAAGTTGCACTTGGGTTCGTTTCAATATCAAAATCTGAGTTTGTTGGGTATAAATAAGAAGCGATCCCAACACCTGCATAAACATAACTATCAGTTAGCTTATACTTCATTTCAATTCCAGGAATTGTTTTTGTTACGAACTCTTCGTCATTTGCTGGAGTCGATAAAATAGTTGTTGGAGAGCCCTCTATATAAGAGATTCTTGTTACATCTTTAGTATTAAACTCATATCCCACATCTGTTCTAAAGTTAAATGGGTAAAAAGTAACTTCTGATTTCTCAGAAGACTTATATGAGATAAATGTATCATCACTGTCTAAATCCATTCCAAGATTCGTTCCACCATTACTTGAATCATCTGTTTCCAACCCAAGGTCTACTTGGAATATAAAATCTTTAAATTTTCTATTGTAAATAATTTCAAAATTTGATGTTTCATTATCTTTTCTATTTTCAGCTGGATCTGTCTCAAATCTAAACCTTGCGAATGAGTTCTCATCTTTTTGATAACGTATTCCCATTTCTAGCTCGACACTATCTCCTAACTCAGTCTTCTGAGCAGTACTATAAGCACGCTCCTCATAAATGATTCGATCTATTACAAATTCACCGAATGGATATTTACTTGGATCAGCGACTGCAGTTCCTTGTGTAATATTATCTTGTGTAATTGTTTGGGCGAGTCCTGCGAGAGGAGTAAGAATTGCGATTAAGCTAATAAGTTTGAACATCTGTCTGATCCTTAATTTGGTTTCACAGACTATGTATCTAATGGATAACAATATGAAAATACTATAAAAGCTTACTATTAGCATAAAAGTGAACACCTATTTTGCACCATCTCTACAGGCCAATAAAAGATGATTAAATTCAACGGATTAGGTGATTACAAGGAAAGAAAGATTGGAACATTTAGTGTTCACTTTCTTGCTTCTTACAATGTAATTATTTTAGAGTTCACTTTGCCACCAAGGAAATTTATTTAATAAATCCCAGCGCCCTTTGCAAAAAGATTGGATTTAAGCTGGAAGTTCCAAAAGAAACTGTTATGTGAAAATATGCGATAAACCCAATACAATGATCTCCCCAGCAGTTTTGCGGGTTAATTAGAAAATTATCAGGAAATGGAAAGGCCACAAAAATTCCATAGAGGAGAAAGTGGAGTCCAACCATTTTAGATGCTTTCCATCTCAATTTTAATATAGGGAGAAATAACCAAAGGATAATATGATAAAAGATCACACTATACGGCTCAAAGACAAAATCAAAATAAAAGGATCCCATAACAGCGATTAGAAATGGTATTTCATACCATGGGAATTCTTTCTTTTTCCAGATAAAATAGAAAGTCATTATTATGAAACTCATACCAGTTAAGTAGAAATGTGTTTCCGCTGGTAGAATATCTTTTACGATTGGAAGTTCACGAATAAAAAAGAAATAAGAAAGAGCTGTAAATGGAACCCTCGCTATTATCTCCCCAACAGTCTGCTTCATTCCCAAATACCTAGGCATATATATATCAGTTAAAATAGAATGAATGCCAAAGTATACAAGGATATGAATAAATTGGAGATTAGTAATAACCGCAGCAGTAATGGCCAAAAGTACCAAAGAAGCAATATATCTATTGCCTCTAGATGTAACTTTTTTAATATTAGCTAAAAATATTACGGCCATGAGATAATGAGCCATCAAAAAAGGTGAATAGAAATCAAATGCAACCTGCTTTCCACCAATAAAAAAGAAAGCACTAATGACGAGTATCGCCAATAATCGTGCCAATGCTAGTTGTATTGCCATAACTCAATTATACATCATTACAAGCTTCTGTTACAATTTTTATATGATTGAATTTATCCCTTTTATATTTTTGGCATTGGCCATCGTATCCCACTGGCATAAGTCCAAGCAATATACTCACTTATTGGGTATTGCTAGCATTACTACGGCTTACTACTTCGAACATATAAACCATTATGCTGTCATTTCAATTTTTAGCTTTATTGCTCTTTGTTACACCCATAAAAGATCGACCCTTCCTATATTAAAAAATACCTTTTTCTTTTTAATCATAGTGGCGACTTTTACTTTCTATCTCCACCTTATTCCTGGCTTTACCAATCCACTTATTTTAAATGAACACCAATTTTCATCCTCTTCAGTTCCTTTTAATTTATATATAAATTTTGATAAAACTTTCATTGGTCTTATCCTTCTCTACTTCTTTAACCCAAAAGGCTCCCTAAAAGACTTGGTTAACATTAGGTTAATCCTTATCACGACATTAATAACGATTATCGTACTTCTTGGACCTGGTATTCTCCTAGGCCATATCCGCTGGGACCCCAAACTTAGTATCGAGATGATCGTCTGGTCTTTTAATAACTTAATTTTCGTTTGTGTTGCAGAAGAAATGTTATTCAGAGGAGTCATTCAAAATTCTCTTGATGGGAGACTTTCAGAGAGATATCAAGGCAGGAAAATCGCCTTAGTAATTGCAGCGGTCCTTTTTGGATTGGCACACTTTAAGGGTGGTTTGGTCTATGTCATATTATCGACGATGGCCGGATTGTTCTATGGATATATTTTTTATAAAACAAGAAAAGTCGAAAACTCAATATTAGTACATTTTTTACTTAATCAATGTCATTTGGTTCTTTTTACTTATCCGAAGTTTTTACACTAATAGGTCACTAGATTTTTATCTACTTTAAATTTTGATAAATTTTTTTAAGGGCAAGAATCTCATTTGCCTCACCAAAGTCCTTACCACTTTCGCCCTGGCCCCAGTCATTGCATTCTTTTCCAAACTTCTTATAATTTACGCCCGTACCACGGACATGAACACCGACGATTTTATTATTTGAATTAAAAATGGGAGAACCAGAGTTCACAGAAAAAGTATCTAACTCGTGTCTAAAACTATTTTTTAAAACTCTAGAGTGCGTAACTAATGAATCATCAGAAAGCTTTAATGGCAGCCCTAAAGGATAACCTAAGACATATACTCTATCTCCTACCTTAGGTGACTTAAACTCCAACTCTGCAGGCTTATAACTCACTTTACGGTCTAGCTTATATATCGCCATGTCTAGTGAGCTTTTATAAAACGTCTGATCAAAGATCATGATAAATTTCTTTATCGAGAGTATAAACATCAGACTCTGGAATATAATAATCCTTTTGGTCCTTGTGATATTTTTTATAGTTGAAAACAGCGTAGAAATCGACCTTATTGTATCCATCCATTTCGTGAGAGATACAATGAGCTGCTGTTAAGATAGAGTTTCCCTTAATTAGAGCGCCACTACAGTTTGCACCTTGAGGTTGTTTTGCAAAATTAGCATCGGGACAAAATCCTAGAACCTTTTCAATTGAATCATAGGCCACAAGATATTTATTACCTATTTTTTTAAGTTTATACTTTGGAATCAAGCTAACACTCGCCTGAGCTACGGCCTGTATTTCTTTAGGCATTTCATGATAATCAAGTCGATCATCATCGTTAAAGACTGTGGAATGTCCTGAAAATGAAGTTAAAAATACGAATAGCGTACAAAAGATTTTCATGACTTCAGAATTACCATTTTGAATGAAATTTTAAAGCTTTATCTATAATTTTTGAAGAATTTACTTACTGCCACAGGCGGAAGGCTTATTACCTTTAAGCCTTGGCTTAATCTCTTCTTTATAGATCCCTTTAGAAAGTAGGATGACAAGAATTATTGCTGAAATAACTTCCCACCAAGCTCCACCGTGATCATGATGCTGAAGCATCTCACTTAGCTGTAGCTTAAAGAAATGCGCATACATATAGTCTGTAATAAAAGAGAAGATCAATGCCACAAATACAATTGAAAAGACGTTTAAAGCAACTCCCTTTTTACCAATGTATTTTTGAAGAACGGCAATATTTGAAATATTTGTCGCAGGCCCTACAAGAAGAAGTAGTAATGCTGATCCAGGTGATAAACCTTTCAACATTAATGACACTGCTATGGGTGTTGATGCCGAAGCACATATATAAAGAGGTACACCGATAAGAAGAATCATAATTCTATTTTCAATCATCCCCATCGAAGTAAAGAAGTTATCAGGTACGACAAATTCAATAAGGGCACCAAGTAGAATCCCTATTGTTAACCAAACTGAAATATCATTAATCAGTTTCCCATAACCGTATTTAAATACGCCTTTAAATAATTCAACAGGAGTTTCTTTTGGAGTTTCTTTCTTTTTTGAACAACACGAAGACTTAGCAGGTGCTTCCTGATTTATTTCTTCCTTATATTCGAAGTCATTAAACATAAACTGCAGTGCACCAGCAAAAAAAGCTGAACAAAATGCTGCAAGAGGTCTAATCAACGTCATCGGAAGATCAATTAATGCATAAGTTATAGATATGGAATCAACACCTGACTCTGGTGTTGAAATTAAAAAGGCTGAAGTTGCACCGTTTGAGGCACCAGCTTTCTTCAAAGTAACTGCGGTCGGTATTACTGAGCATGAGCATAAAGGCAATGGTACTCCCACAAGAGAAGCTTTTAGTACTGAAGAAAAACTATCTCTCCCAAGCCATTTTTTAACTTTACTCATAGGTACAAATTTATGAATAAGGCCTGAAAATAATAGTCCAAATAATAAGTATGGTGATGAAACTAGTAAATATGCCCAAAGTACTTTCATGTACTCCATAATGCCTCCAGTGCAGTTAGATTAGCATACTGAAGCTGAATGGTCATATTTTTTAGAAAAATGAAGAAAATCGTTAAAAAACTGTTGACGATAAACGTCTGAAAAATTATATTCACTATACGAAAAAAAACGGGGGCGTAGTTAAGTTGGTTATAACGTCTGCCTGTCACGCAGAAGGCCGAGGGTTCGAGTCCCTTCGCTCCCGCCATTTTTCGTATACTTAAAAAAGCCTCATCTAATCCATGAGGCTTTTTTGTTTCAAGCACTTTAAATCACTTACAACAAAGTCATGTTCGTTTTTCTAGTCAGAAGTTTTATACTTTTCAATTTGTTTCATATTATTTCATTCACCTGTCTGATTTTTGGCTGACTGCTGACTGACCTACTTTTTTAGTTCTCTAAAGTAGGGAAAAGTAGCTATTTTAAGGAAATATAGCTACTTAACAGAAAAGAGAAAATTACATTATTTACATTTAAAGAAAATGTATAAATCATTTTTATAAATAGCTGATGATGATCCCCAACCAGATACACTTGATGAAGTATTCGAAGAATAAATATTTAATTTACTATTTACATTGCCATGAGTATTGGAGCTCTTTGTAAGATTCAAGCTACTAATTGTGCCAGTGTATTGATCTTTATTGCTTTCAGCAAGTACTTCAAATTGACCTTTGCAGAAGTCCTTCATCATATTATTACCATATGTTTTCCTAGCCTCAATATCAGACTTAACGCCCTGATTCAGAAAGCTCAACACACCTTTTCTTTTCTCAAAATCTTTATGTATAAATTTTGGTAGCTCTAAGCATACTCCAGATATATCTATATCTTTAATATTATAAGCACTCTCTGACATAAATGCTTCTGCGAAGGTTGGCCAAAAAAAGATATCCATCCATCCTGTCCCCCAATCAAACTTAGTAGTCGCTAAAAAAGACTTTTTGGTACCTTCCTCACAAACTAGAGTCATTGGGATATCTTTTCTTTTTCTTGCCAAAGTAACGTAGCCTTGACTTCCCTCAAGTTCAAATTGCCCTTCAGGAGAAGAGATGACAGTAGTACCATTTTTCACACCACCATAAACTCTAACTGATTGATTCTTATCATTGAACAATGAAGCACAACTAACCATTGAAATATTCACGACTATTATTAATATCTTTTTCACAAGAACTCCTAAATTTTATATATATATCCTATTCGGAATAATCCAATAAAATATTAGAAAGAATATAGAATATAACCAATTTTGATCCTCAACATGGTCAAAATATACTCGGCTAAGACCTACCATTTTGAGACAGCTCTACCTTAAAACCTTGACCCGCTTACTTAATTCATAATCTTTTAACGTCAGAACCTTACATTCACTCTCTATCTTATCTACCTTGGAATACTCAAACTTAATATTATCTAAGCTGTATGGGCAATGACTAATATAAATATCTTCTCCATTTTTTATTGCAGCATCAATCTTAATTATCATTTTGGGAAAGTCCCCACATGCAGTTCTTGCCCTACCTAAGTCCTTCAATCCGATATACGAATAACAAAGTAATTGATTTTGTTCATAATTTAATCTTTCAGGCTTTTTCTTAAGTTCGACTAGATCCTTAGCCACCATATCATACTCTCTACTTGCAAAAGCTAAAATAGACCTTACCCCTACAGCCTCTTTTTCAAACTTTTCCGTATACTTCTCGGACTCCTTCACAAGATTAGACACCTCCTCAAACTTTCCTACAGAGAGGAGGATAATTCCTTTTCCCTGTAAGTTTTTTAAAATTAATTTATAATCTTTGTTTTTTTCTGCCAGAGCTGTCGACTTTTCAAAATGGGCGAATGCAGTTTTCAAATTACCTGTTTTAAGTTCCAAGACACCTAGATTATTGTAAAGACTAGAGTCATCTCTTTTTGAAAGAAACTTTGCAAGAATTTTCTTGGACTCTCTTATTTTATTCATCTTGTATAAAACAAACGCCTGCAGTCCAACAAAAATCCTATTCTGCGGATCTATTTTCTGATACTGATTAAGCCAACTTAAAGATTTCTTCAGTTCCCCACGCATCAAGTATTCCGATGCTATAAGCTCAAAAACTATTGGCTTCCAACCAGAACTAATACTGTTATCAAGCCCAATGGTTTCGAGTTCTTTTAAGCTTAAATCATCAAGGTTCGATACCATGCAATTATTTCTCGTAAAATTAGCTATAGTCGAGAGTACAATTGCAGCGGTACGAACCCTTGTTCTCATTTCTTTTTCTAGAGTAGTACTGACATATGATATTTCATGCTTAACGTAACGTTCCGTAGTGTCCATCCACCTAGATATACATCTATTCTTATACATTATATATAGGTCAAGTTTTTCTGAGTTTTGCTTTAAGACATTTCCCCACATTAGAATGTCACCATTACATGCTTCTAAACATTTTTTTCCAACCAACTCCTTATCATCATCACCAACTTTAAAGTACCTATTAAAAAAACTAATTTGTACGTTTTCTAATTTTTTTAGTTCATCTTCAATTTGTTCAAGATATTCAGTCGCATCACTAGATTTTTGAAACTTCCCTAAAATAATTTTCGATTTACCTTCGGCTCTGTTTATTTGGGGATCAAAAGCAATAAGAAGGGAGATTACAACAAGCCATAGGATCATAAATAAAACAAACCAAACAGCTGGTGACTTAGCTTTGTGATTTAAAGGTACTTTTGGTGTATCATTTTGTTTCAAGTTATGGTCGTTTATGAAAAACGATATAAAGCAAAATAGAATAAATAAACCACCATTAAATACTGTTTTCAAATATTCAGTTTCACAAAAATTGCCAAGTAATTTTTCGTACACCCAATTACTACAAAATAATTGAGCTAAGAATGGCAGTATAATCCATAAAATTTTCATTAATATTCCCTTTCATTCAACAAAGCATGAAAAGCTTTTCGGTGTAAAACATATTTCAACAACTAAAGAAACAACCAAAATCTTCAGAAAGTACAACTCAGACCATAAAAACAACACCTTATATAGCCCATATTCCGAAGTGAATAATACTAACATTTTCAATATATACACCGAAAGTAACAGCATTGAATCTTTAGCTGAGGAATTCTACCTTTTTTCAAAAGCCTCATACCTAAATGGTGATTGGAAACAAGTAGTTCAACATGCCAAAGCAACAAAGGTTGAAGATGTTGTTGCAGTACTTCTTAGTGATAAAATGGTTAAAAGCATAACAAAAGAACTTGTCTCAATCTCTGGGGTAAAAGTTAATCCTGATGTGGTAAAAGATATAATTGAGAATCAAATTGTAAAGTCCGAAGTAAATACCATAAATAATAAACTCTTAAAGAAAATAAACACTACCATAAAAAAAGCTCCAAAAGTAAAAGAGGAAATATTGGCAAGTAATTCTTCAGAGCCTGTTACATCAGAAGTGATTTGTGACGACGATTCAAAAAAAGAAGACCTTAACAAAGCCGCAGCATAAGTATTGAATTATTTGCTTTTGATCAAATTAGTGGCGTTTAATATACGCCACTTCTTAATCATCCTACTCCTACCTCATGGGAATATTTGAAACCTTAACTTTACTAAACGCATCCTCTACCCCAGCTTCAGAAAGTACTTTGCAAAAAGCTTGATATGTAGCGACTGGATATTGGGATGGACCTATAATAATCTTTTTAATTAAGTTATTTAACACTTTTCCATCTGGTAACTTATCTAAGAGTATCTTATAAATTATCTGTGGTGTTCCATTAATAACTTGAATATCGCAACCAATGTAATCTAAGTTTTGAAACTCAGGGAAGTACATAATCCTCCACTCTTTTTCTTCCTCAAAGCCTTTGTGCTTAGTCCCTGTTACAGAATAGGAAAATTCCCCAAACAAAGCCGAGAAAAAGACCTCAGAACCAAGAGATTGTATTTCCTCTTTCTTGTTTTTTATATTTCGAACCATTTCTTCAAATCTTTCATTAAAGCTTACTTTGTCATCATACATAACTGGTATAAAGTTCATTTTAGGCTCTACATTTTCAGCTCCATAAATACCCTGTGAATTGAAAACAATGGCAACACCACTAGAACTACCTCCATAAGCTCTCCACATAGACAATCTTCCATGTACATCCTCAGAAGGCTCATGCTCCGACAAACTCAAAACAAAAGTATTTAATTTTATGTCTTTGATAAAGGAATTAAGTCTCTCCTCCACTTCTTCCTTAGATTCATCAGGAAAAAGTTCAGTACAAATGTAATCAATAAGTTCACTGTTGTTATAACAATCAAATAACAACCTCCAACCATGCTCTATCTCCATGTAGTCATTCATGACTGAAGTATGTCTCAACCAAATTTCTTTGTTTGATATAATACTCATTGCAGCCTCAGCACTTGTATAGTGTACAAAGCTTTTTCCAGATAATTTAATCTCTTCTTCTTTGCCTGAAATAACTGGTGATAATATTTTAAAAACTTTGCTCAATTCTTTGTGTTCCACAATTACTCCCTATATTAAAGCAATACCCAATTTATCAACTCTACGATTCATACGAAACTTAAATTTTGATTACCGAAACTATTAATATATGTTTAATATTAACCATTCATTTATGTAATCTTTTCCCATGTTCGTAAAGACCTTATAGGTTTTAGTTACTTATGATATTCGTTTGGCTTATATGAGAAAAAAAATAAGAATAAAACGATTTTTAGAAGATGAAGACAGATTTGAAGCGTTAGAATCTGCCGTCGCACTAGATATTCCACTCTATGTTTACATCAAACCAAGACAGTACAAAATTCAACATTTGAAAGAAGCTGCTATATGCAGCGAGGATCAATCAATCTCTCTTCCATTTGGTGGAGAATCTAATAGGGAAACGATCTTACCCCTTGATTACTATCAAGTTTGTCCAAAAGTTCTAACCTTAATAATTTTAAGGGAAATTTCCAATTTTGGGGTTGTGCAAGACGCTACTTTTTTGGGTAAAAGTATTAAAGGTGATTTTAATACAATAAATTATTATTCTTTTCCATTAGTAAAAATTCTAAAAGATACTATTAACTCAAATGAAGATACTATCACACTTATGGTCGAAAATTATGACATCAAAAATCTTTATATCAATGACGTAGATACAGTGCAATTCACAGCATCTTTAAAGAAATCAGATGAGTCAAACCCATACAGTTCTTTAAAAAGCCCATTCCCAGATAAACAAGTGCCTGTCTTTAAATCAACCCAAACGCCCTCTCACTTGAAAAAGTATACTGAGTCTTCAGCTGGAGACAACTTAAAGCTAACCCATGAAGCTCTTGTAGAATTTCTAATTTCGACTATTGAAAGTGATTTCAAAAATAATCACTTGAAAGAAGGTTCTACCTTAAGAACTTTACTTAGCAACGATGGAAAACTATTTGATACAAGACTTGCTGAATTACTAAATGAAAATGCAAAGTCATACTTTGATAATCAAGTTGGTTTTAAAACTGAATCAATTAGAAAAAAAATTGCAGCCATTCGTCGAAATTTTAATTAGTTAGATCATATTTACCAAAAACACTGCCATAAAAACCAAAAAAATAATATTTACCAAAATTATAAAATATAAACCTCCTATTCCTTAGGAGGCCAAATGAAGCTTGCAGATATATTAAGCTCAAAACTAACGTCACAAAATATTCAAAACCACTGTTACGGTGGCTTTATTGATAAAATCATATTGGATGCAAGAACTCTAGAAATTCACAAAGATGAATTAAGAGAACATTTAGACAATTTGGAACTCAAATATGAAGATGGATCATTTAGAGGGGGTGGTTTACGAATTAAAATAAGGATAACTCAAGATTCAACTGCATACGCCAAATATAATTTTTTCACAAAGCAGTTATCACAGTTAATTTTAAACCCTAGTTCCTTTTCTTATTACTCATCATTCAAATATGAAGTACTAAGTATATTTGGCCCCCTAGATGTTATACAGCTCCTCCCCCTAACAAGGATAGATAAGACGGTTGATATAACTTTATCTTATGAGGAAGTTTCACGTGGGTTTAATGTAAAACACAAAAGATCAGTAAATATTTATCAGTTTATGTCTGCACAAAACCGTTCTATAGATATTGGTAAGAGTCCTGAGGTGATAAAGCTATACAACAGAACCTTTAAAGCAAAACTAAATTTCCCATGCACGAGGCTTGAGACATGCCTTATTAGAAATAAAATAGGCTACAAAAACCTTAAAGAACTTGAAGAGTTCTGGGTAAGTGATAAATCAAAAGAAGATACTACATTCAAAAATGTTAGCTTTAATTCAATTGAAATTCATAATCAAAATAATCTTCCAGACAAAAAGAAACAGAATAAAATCTCAGTACTCCTAGATCATTTCCCATATTTTTTAATTAAAAGCCTTTTAAACAATAAAGGGAACTTCCTTAGGGATTATAAAAAAATTGTTGAATTACTCCCCTATAAGATTCAACCAAACGCAGTTTTTACTACAGGAATGAGAATATTTTTCAATGAAGATGAAATGGAGACAAAATAATGGCAAGTAATACAAAGATCTTTGACAATAGAATATGGATGACAACAAAAGAAGCTTCTCAATTTCTTAGATTGAGTGAGAATGCCTTTAGAATTTATGTATCAAGGTATAAAGTTAATCAATACTTACTTGGTGAAAAATCTGTTAGGTATAAAGCTTCTGAACTAGAAAAGCTCATGACTCTTAAACAAAGGAGTCACAAATGAGTATTATAAAAAAATCAGATAAAAATAAAAAAGCAATTTTTATAGTAAGGGTACAGGTACGTTCTCAACTTCAAGGCCATATAAGAGTACAAAAGCAATGTACACTCTCCGGGCCTGAAGCAACTATCAAAAGAGCACAATCAAGAGAAAAGCAACTCTATTATATGTGCGTGGAAGAGATAAAACGCAGAGAAGGTAGTGATCTAACTTTCAGAGAGGTCATAGACCTATGGTATGACTATAAAATCAAAGAAGAGATAATCACAAAAGAAACGGCCGGCGATTACCACAGGGCCCTAGAGAAGTGGTGTTACTCCTGTCTAAATAAGCCTTGTAATGAAATTAGCACATCTGAAATTAAATCAATTCTAAAACTTCAAAAGGACACTGGTATTTCCCGAAGTTTTAGAAGGAAGTTTAAATCAATGGTTAATAATGTTTTTAGATGGGGAATTGAAGAAGGGTATTTACATACAACCCTCAAATCTCCGGCCAACGGAATTCAGCTTGAAAGACAAGAAGAAGAAAAGCCTGAGATTCTTACTTTAAAGCAAACTAGAGCATTTCTAAACGCTGCAAGAACATTAGAGCACCCTTGGTATCCAGTTTGGGCATTTGCAATTTTAACTGGAGCCAGAAATGGTGAGTTGTATGCTTTAAGGAAAGATGATGTAGATCTGGAGAATAACAAATTAATTATTTCCAAGTCTTATAACAACAGGAGGAACGAGATCAAGTCTACAAAGGCAGGATACTATAGGACTGTTCCTATTAACCCTGAGCTAAAAGAATTGATCCTAGAGCTTAATAACGGCAATCTAGACAGCGAGTTCTTATTACCTAGACTTCAAGGTTGGAAAAAAGGATATCAGGCAAAAGTGTTAAGGCTTTTCCTCGCAAGTGTTAATCTTCCAAGTGTTAAGTTTCATACTTTACGAGCATGCTTTGCAACACTACTTCTCCAGCAAAACAAAGCACCGGCGGTAATTATGAAAATATGTGGTTGGCGTGATCTCAAAACAATGGAGCGCTACATTAGATTGGCTGGTGTTGATGAAAAAGGAGCCACTGATGGGCTCAGAGTTCTTCCAGAGAATTCTCTAACAGACCAGTTTTGCCTAAATTTCCCTCAAAATAACTGAGGTTAGTTAGAATTAACTACTAAAAGCTTGAAATTGTAAGGCCACTGAAGAACCCGCCACTACAAAATTTATTTAGTAACAAATATAGGACTGTAAATGCAGTCCTTTTTTGTTTTAATGCTTCACAATAAATAAGCTTTCATAGCCTTAAAAGTCTAGACCCACTAACAAAATAAAACTGGCTGTACTCGGTAGATAGTGGGCAATATCTGAAGAAGATATAGAATGAATGAATAAAATTGCTGAAGAAGTTAGGCCAGAAGAGCAAGGGGAATAATATTAAGTTTATTTAACTTCTAGCCATGGATTTTAGTTATTAAATTTATTCAGTTTTTCATCACTTTCTATTTTGATGGCAGCATCAAAATACTTAGAAAATCCTCCTTTGATTTTATAAAGAAGCTTATGTACAGCTGGAACCATTAAGTAAGTAAAGATAACAGAGCCAATCATACCTCCAATAACAACCCCTCCCATCGAAGCTTTTGCTTTATCTATATCAAAAAGCTGTGGAAGTGTTCCCATAATAATGGCAAGCGATGTCATAATTATTGGTTTCAACTTTAAGCGAGCACCTTCCCAAAGTGCATTATCAATATGTAATCCTTCTCTAATTTTTTGTTCAGAATATTCAATCATTAAAATCGCATTATTTACGGCCAATCCAACAACCATGACCATGGCCATCATCGAGGCGATATTAACTGTAAAGTCTAAAAAAAACATCATCACAAATACACCTAAAAATGATGTTAGAATCGAAGATGCAATCGAAACTGGAAGGATAAATGAATCAAGTATAGCAACTAAGAGCATATACGTAAGAATGACTGCTAAAATAAACGCTTTTCCTAATTCCTGTCCCGACTCTTTCATATTTTCTGCTTTTCCTGCATATCTAAAATTAACAGTTTTAGGAAAATCAGCGATTTCAAACTTTTTTGTCAACTCTGCCATAACTTGACCAGAAACACCTTTAGAAAGATATCCCTGAATCTGGATAATCCGATCTTTATCTCTTCTTTTTAAGGGAGAAGAAGCTTCAGAATATGTTAACTTCCCTAATTTTGAAATTGGGAGTAGGCCATCTTTTCCTTTGATCAAAAACTTATCAAACCCTTTAATTGATTGTTTATATTCGTTAGCAAGAGTGACATTTATATCGTATTCTTCCCCGTTTTCTTTATAAACAGCATCATCATTACCATTAACTAAGGCCCTAATGACACCGCCGATATCACTATTAGATAAGTCTTGTTTGATAATATTTTGAGGATTTGCTTTGAATTTGATTTCCATTTTAGGTATACGAAATGAGTTCTTAACAGAGGTGAAGTAACCACTGTCTTCCATTATTTGTACCATACTTCTTGAAACATTTGACATCTCTTCATAGCTTTCACCCCGTATATCAATCGTAATATCTCCACTATTATCTGTTGAGCGCTGTGTTGACTCTAGGGTAATCTCTGCTTCTGGAATTAAAGCAATTTTGGGCAATAAGTATTCGATTAAATCTTTTGTTGTACGATTTCTGAGAGAATTATCTATAAGATCAAGTGTAATCTTAGCCGATTCTTCGCCATCATATCCTAAATTAGATAAAATATTTTTAGCTTCTTTTATCTTATAAAGTTCATTCTCTACTTTTTTTACAACTCTCTCTGTCTTTTCTATTGATGTTCCATCAGGCATTAAAATTGTTACTGTTAAAGCATTCCTATCTGACTTTGGGATAAATTCAAATCCTGTCCTCTTTGCAGGATAAATAATTGATGAAAAAACAAGAATACCGATAAATATTGAAAGGATTGGAAAGTTCATCATTTTGTTAAAAAAGAAACGATACTCTTCTAATAAAAAATGTAAAAAACGGTCAACTACATTTGAAATTTTTTTTAAGAGACCTTTGTTTTTATTAGGATCCCTTAAAAGTAAAGCACAAAGGGTAGGGGTTAATGTTACAGATGCAATAATTGAAAATATTGTAGCAAAAACGACAGTCATCCCAAATTGCTTCATAAACTGTCCTACGATACCTCCCATAAATGCAAGAGGAGTAAATACAACTAAATTTGTCCCAGCCCCTGCAATAACCGAGAGTAAAACTTCTTTTGTAGCATCAATGGCGGCATCTTGAGGTTTCTTTCCATTTTGAAGATGATTATTAGAGTTTTCAATTATCAATAATGCATTAGCAATAAGTGTTCCAATTGATGTTCCAAAGGCCAGTAAAGTCATAAAATTAATTGAAAACTCAGCCATGTCCATAAGAAAAAATGTTGAAATTATAGAAGTGGGAATTACGATTGCAGATATCAGGGCTCCTCGCCAATCACCCAAAAAAATTAATAAAACGATTACAGTTAAGCCTATTCCTAATAAAATATTTTTAATTGTATTTTCAGTATCACTGATTGTTGCTTCAGTAGAGTCTATCATCAGATCTAAGCTTGTTCCTTCAGGTAAGCTAATTTCAATCTTTTTGAGTTCTTTTTTTAGGATGTTTACAATCTTAACAGCATCACCATCGGAAAGTTTTTTTACGTCAATCCCTACAACTTCCTTTTGATTCGCTCTCGCAATAGACTCAATATCCTTAAATGAATCTTCAATCCTCGCTATATCCTTTAGTTTATAGACTCTTCCTTCTTTAGAAACAATTTCAAGGTCTTCTATACTCTTTACATCTTCAAATTCACCTACAAAACGAACACTGATTTTAGAATCCTTGCTCGTAATGGCCCCTCCGGGAACATTAAGGTTTTTTCTTTGAATTGAAACAATAACATCTTGAATAGAGAGGTAGTTTTGAATTAACAAATTATTATCTAAAAATATATTAATCTGTCTTTCTCGGCCACCAAAAATATCAACAGAAGCAACCCCTTCAATAGAGCTAAGTTTAGCTTTTAAGTTCTTGTCTGCATATTCAAAAAGATCACGTCGACTTAGTTTCGTACTATCTAGAGTTAGTTGAGCGATGGGTTGAACTAAGGGGTCAAACTTGGCAATATTGGGGCGATCTGCTGCACTTGGAAAGTCATTGAGAATTACTTCAACCTTATCTTTGACTTCAATTGATTTAACATTTACATCAGCTTCGATTAAAAACTCGATTAAAACAACTCCAACACTATCCTTTGCATCTGATTTTATACTTTTAATCTGAGATATCTCAGAGACAGCATCTTCTATCTTTTTAATTATTTGAGTTTCGATCTCGATTGGAGAAGCTCCTGGATACACAGTTGTAACGGTAACTAGTGGAAACTCAATTTTAGGCATAGGCTCAATAATCAAGTTTCCAATGGAGACAATACCCATAATCATAAAAATTAATATAAAGACTATAGTCATGGCAGGACGTTTGATAAAAATTTCTAACATAATATTTTCCTTAATTTACTTCTTTAGCTATAAAAACTTTATCGTTTTCTCTAAGGTCTCTAGGATCACTTGAGACAACAGTGTCTCCCTCTTGAATTCCATGAGAAATTACAAAAAAAGTATCATTCTCTTGTTCAATAATAACCTTGCGCTTATTTATTTTTAAGTCCTTAGTGACTTCAAAAGTAATTGGACTACCTGTTCTTAGTGATACAAGTTCTCTTGGTAAAACAATTTTGTTAGAGATTGTTTTATAAGTAACTGAAACAATAATCAGTTGCCTTATGGCTTCAGGCGGAATATTTTCAAAATTTAGATGCATTTCATGTAAACCAGACAGTACTGAACTGTCATTTGATATGTATCGAATTGCGCCTTTGTATTTCTTTTTACCTAATTCAAAATCTCCAATCATTCCAACTCTAAGTAAATTTTTCTCTTGAGGAGTAACAAAAGACTTCAACACTCCGTTCTTTTGTAAAAAACCAGAGATGATAACTTTCTTTTTAAACTTTTGCTTAGTTATTTTTTTTGCAAAAATTGGTATTCCCTTTTCTTGTCTGATCTTAGGCATTGTAGGGACATTCCTTAGTGCTCGTTTCTCTTTTTGTATGTTTTTTATAAAAAGGCCGGAGGAGTATGCTACTAGAATTAAAGTTATAAATGCTAGTCTTTTAAATTTTTTCATAGTCTTCCCACTCACTTGATTGTTGAATATGTTTTGATTTGATTTTTAATTAAAAGAATTTCCAATAAGTTTTTCGCATAAGCAATCTTATTATTTGTAAACAAAAGTTCCCTGTCGTTCAATTGTGTTTGAGTAATAGAACCGTTGGAAAAAGATCTTAAAGAGGCATTATAAGACTGACTTGCAACATTAACAGCTTCACTTAATGACTGTTTTTTTTCTATTAATTTGTCCATCTGATAAAAGAGATCCTTTAAATTTCGATCAAGCTCTCTTGTACCTTTCTCATACTCTAATTGTTTGATTGTTGTTTGTATCTTTGCCTTACTATGTGCATATATTTCTTCACCACCTGTAGAAAAACTCCATGACAACTTGAGTCCAACAGCCGTGGTATCTTGGTTTAAGAAACTATCTCCCATAAATTCTTCAGCGTAGAAAGTTTTTCCATAGCTTCCAAATAGCGATAGTGTAGGATAATAATCAGAACTTGTTATTGTCTCAAGA
>JBLIAG010000002.1:0-179589 GCA_047634375.1 Bacteriovoracaceae bacterium | reverse complement strand
CAACTGTATAATAACTTCCTGTAACACCAATAAATAAAATAAAAATGGCGATTACTGGAAATTTTAATTTTGCAATAAGATCCAAAATTTTTTGAACCTCTGGTGGGTTTTGTTTTTGATACTGCATATCATCCTCCCTAAATTGTTTGGCTGTATTCTATTAGTTAATGTATCTTATTGGCAAACAAATAGGAGGCAAACATGGATAATACATTCGTTAGACAACTCATCACACCAATTGGAGCTTTAAAAATCGAAGCCAATGACAGTGCGTTACTTAAAATTGAATTTAAAAAAACTAAAAGAAATGACGAGTCGAAAGTCCTAGACCTCGCTTCGAAAGAACTTGAATTATACTTTTTAGGAAAATTAAAAAAATTTACAGTTCCTATCAAAATGTTTGGTACTGATTTCCAAATAAAATGCTGGAAAGAATTAAAAAAAATTAAATACGGTAAAACGATTAGTTATAAAGAAGAAGCAATAAAATTAGGCGGGCCTAACTATGCGAGAGCAGTAGCCGGTGCAAATAATAAAAATCATCTTCCTATTATTGTTCCTTGTCATAGAGTGATTGGTTCGAATGGGTCATTAGTTGGTTATGCTGGTGGTTTAAAGATTAAGGAGATGCTTCTGAGTTTAGAGGGGGAAGGGGTTTTTTAGGCAAAAAAAAAGATGCCGAAAAAAGAGAGAGTTTTTCGGCATCATCACACAAGAGAGAGAGAAATACTCTTTAACTAATTTGTTAATTCGTAATTTCTAATATGGCGGGATGATACTAAGTATTACTCAGTTTTTCCAGTCTTTTTGTAATAAATATACACTTTATTTTAAGTCTATGATATTACAGGGTTTTGATTGGTTAACTTTGTTGAAACCTTCTGATAAGATAAATCCTTAAAATTAGGACAATAAATGAATTCAAAGCTATCAGACTACGTGAAATCTAAATTTATGCGTATTGCTCAAGATTTAATGGATAATCCACAAGGCTTGAAGTTTAAGCTAGAGAAAGCAGCGGAAAAAATTACTAAAAAACCTTCCCTTGATGCCTTTGGTGTTTATGTTGATGATCTTAAGGCCCTTATTAGAATGTCGAAGTATTGGGCTTCAAGAAAATATACCGAAATTAATAAACAAACGATTATGTACTGTATTGTAGCTGTTGTTTATTTTGTAACCCCAACTGATTTTGTTCCAGATTTTATTTTGGGCTTAGGTTATGTCGATGATCTCGCAGTTCTAACATGGGTGTTAAGTGTTATTAAAGATGATGTTGAAGCATTTAAAATTTGGGAAAAAGAAAAAACTAAAACAAATAAAAAAACTAATAAAAAATAAAAAGGTTATTACGATGAAATTTTTACTACCACTTTTATTACTTTCCGGGTGTGCTTCACGCTCAATCATCTTGAAGCAAAATAGCTTATTGCCCTATAAAGAAATGTCACAAGTTACTAAGCTACCTTTTAATAGTAAGTCTTTAGCTTTGGTGAAAATTCATGACAACCGAGAAATTAAAACATTCGGGAAAGGCTATACTGGTGTTCAGTATGAAGAAACTCCAGTTGTTGTTGATTCAGGTTTCAATCAGTTCTTTGATGATTATATCGTGAATGCATTTGAGCTAAGAAATATTGCAGTTGTAAATGATGGTGCTTTAGAGCTAGAGGTCGATGTTAGAGAGTTATGGGTTGAGGAAATTGTGGATAAATTTCAAGCAGAGAAGGCAAAGTGTAGAGCTAACTTAACTTTTCATGTTAAAAAGCAAGATGAGAAATGGTCTGGTAATTTTTGGACAGAGTTTACTTCAGCAGGGGACTTGAGTAGCGGAAGTGAAAGATTGGCTCCAACTCTTGCCAGCTGTATGAATGAAATAATAGAAAAACTAGTCGTTCACAAAGAATTTAAAAACATTATTCAATAAAAATATAATCTAAATAAAAAGAAGGTTCACAAATGACAAAAATAATAGAAGATTTAAATTGGCGATATGCATGTAAACAATTTGATGCAGGTAAAAAAATCTCAGAGGCAGATTTTAACACTTTACTTGAATCCCTTAGATTAACAGCATCTTCATTTGGTTTGCAGCCATGGAAGTTTGTAGTTGTGGAGAATCCGGTCCTCAGGGAAGAACTAGTTGGTGCAAGCTGGAATCAAGAGCAAGTTAAAGATGCTAGTCATTTAATTGTACTCGCATCTCCAAGTAATTTTGATGAACAATTTGTAACTGATTATGTAGAAGATATTGCAAAAACGCGTGGACAGGATGCAAGTGAGCTGGACGGATTTAAGAAAATGCTGATGATGATTCCTAATAAATCAGCTGAAGATCAATATAACTGGGCAAAGAACCAAGTTTATATTGCTCTAGGTAATCTTATGACGACTTGTGCGCAAATGAGAATTGATAGTTGTCCTATGGAAGGATTTCAAGCGAAGAAATATGATGAAATTCTTGGTCTTGATAAAATGGGACTAAGATCAATGGTTGTTTGCCCAGTCGGGTACAGGCATGCTGATGATAAATATACTCAGCTTAAAAAAGTAAGATTTTCATTAGAAGAATTAACTGTAAGAATATAGTTTTAAGAGGGCGAGAGGAACATTAAGCCTCTCGCTTAGTTATCATTTATTATAAAGATAGATTATTATAAAAATAGATCACAATTGCTAATGTTAAAGAAAAACATAAGTTCAGTCCAAGCCCCATTCTAATCATATGATTCTTATTAACTTTTTCACTACCATAGACAATAGCATTCGGTGGAGTTGCAACTGGTAGCATGAATGCCAGAGAACACGCAATAGATACACCCATTGTTAAGAACAAGGGATTCATATCTAGTTGTTGGGCCAAGGATATCATGATGGGTAAGAGTATATTTGCTGATGCTGTATTAGATGTTAATTCAGTACTAAATATAACAAAGGTAAATATAGTCAGAAACATACCAAAAATTCCAAAATCTTGAATGAAGCTAATCAGAATATTTCCGGCCATAGCAGCTAAACCCAAGTCAAATAAAAGTTTACCTAATGCAAGGCCACTACCAAAGAGTAATAATGAGGACCAATCAATATTCTTGATATCCTTCGTTACAAGAATCTTATTCTTTTTTCCTAGAGGAAAGATGAAAAGAAGAGAAGAAGAAAATATTGCAACTGCTCCAGGATTTAAATTCAAGGGAAGCGTTAAACCTACGAGTTTAAAAAGACTTGGAAGTAACCAAAGTACGACCGTCATTAGAAAAATTGCTAAAGTAAAAAACTCATGTCGAGAGGGGGAAGGAAGTTTTTTAAATTCGTCTAATAGAAAATCATTATTGAATTCCACCGTTTCTTTTCTGAGTTGAAAATTCGTAAAGACAAATAAAATACCGAGAAATAGTAAAGCCAATGGAAAGCAGTACGCCATCCACTCGAGAAACGAAACTTTTAGGTGAACAAGTTCTTGAAGCATTCCAATTCCAATTATATTTGGTGTTGAGCCAATTGGAGTTGCAATTCCTCCGATACTAGATGAGTAAGCAATACAGATTAGAATTAGGCTGATTGTTTTTTTACAAGTTATTTTCAGGCTTGTTAGGATACCAAGGACCAATGGTAACATCATGGCCGTAGTTGCAGTGTTTGAAATCCACATTGTGAAGCCTGCTGTTAGGGCCATGAGTGTAAAGATCAGCCTTTTTATCGAGCCGTTAATAAATTTCCTTGTTAATAGGTAGAGGGAAATTCTTCTATCAAGACCTACATTGTTAAATGCTTTTGCAAGTAGGAACCCACCGAGAAATAAAAAAACAATTGGATGCCCAAAATTACTGAAAATTTTTGCTGCTGGAGCCAAGTTTAGAACTATAGAAAGAGTTACTCCAAAAAATCCTGTCACAAAAAGAGGAATGGAACTAAAAAGCCAATTAAATACGACAAAGCTAAAAATGGCCATAAATTGTTGTTGATTGCTATTTAAACTTGTTGGAATAGTGAGAATAATAATAAATAAAAGAGGGCCCAATAATTGGACCCCGTACTTTTTTAAATAATTCATTAGGCTTTAAAGGTTGGTGCACCTTTGATATTTTCTTTGTAGAAATTACCAAAATTTTCCATTTGTTTATGAAATGATGTAGCTAGTTCCTGTGCCTTTGGAGTATAAGCACTTTGATCTTTCCATGTTTTCTGCGGTTGAAGCATATTGGCGTCAACTCCTTCTATCCCAACTGGGATATTGAGGCCAAAGATTGGATCAGCTTCAACGCTTGTATCAGATAGTTTGTTATCCTGAATATTTCTAATAATAGCTCTTGTCACTGGAAGAGGAAATCTTTCTCCTTCTCCATAAACACCACCAGTCCAACCAGTGTTTACAAGCCATACATTAATATCATGTTTGTCTAGGTATTCACCAAGAAGTTTAGCGTAAACACTTGGGTGTCTAAGCATAAAAGGTGCGCCAAAACATGGTGAGAAAGTTGCTTGAGGTTCTTTAATTCCGATTTCAGTACCTGCTAGCTTCGCAGTATAACCTAATACGAAGTAAAACATTGCTTGTTCTTTTGACAGTTTACTTACTGGAGGTAAAACACCGAAAGCATCTGCAGTAAGAAAAAAGATATGACTTGGAACTTGTCCCTTTGATGACTTTTCTAATTCATTGATAAATTCAAGCGGGTAAGCAGCTCTACCATTCTCAGTCATGGTCTTATCGTTAAAGTCCACAAGGCCAGTTGCTTTATCATGTGTTACATTTTCAATCATTGAACCAAATCGATTTGTTGCGGCCCAAATCTCAGGCTCATTTTTTTGAGATAGTTGATAAGTTTTTGCGTAACATCCACCCTCAAAATTAAATACGCCTTGATCACTTAGACCATGTTCATCATCTCCGATAATGAATGTTCCAGTATCTGTTGATAAAGTAGTTTTTCCTGTACCTGATAAACCAAAGAATATTGAAGATTCCATGTTCTCTTTTCTAGAAGCACCAGCATGCATCGGTAGGACACCGACTTCAGGTAATCTGTAATTCATTGCTGCAAACATTGATTTTTTTATTTCACCGGCGTAGAAAGTACCGACAATGATTGTTGTATTTGTATCAAAACAAGTTACAACACAAGTTTCACTCTTTGTACCAAACTCTTCAGTATTTAAGTTAACACCTGGAGCGTGAAGGATTGTAAAATCTCTATTATCAAATTCCCTAATTTTATCTCTAAAAAGATGGCTTGTGAAAACACTGTATTGTGGATGAGTTGAAATTGTTCTTGCCCCAATATTGTGAGTTTCGTGAGCACCAACACTTCTTTCTGTAATATAAAGTTCTTTTTCTCGTGATAAAACACCAACAACTTTTTCTTTTAACTTAGCAAATACTTCTGGAGTCATAGGGTTTAAATTATTTTCCCACCAAACATTATCTTCAGTTGTTTTAGATCTTACAATATATCTATCATTTGCAGATCTTCCAGTATGCTTCCCAGTTTCTACAATTAATGCTCCATCTCTTGATAAACTTCCATAACCCCTTCTGATAGTTTCTTGAATATAGAAACTTCTTGGACGGTTAATATAAAGGTTTGTGTCTTTAGGAATACCTAGTTCTTGGTAGAAAGCTGTCATTGTATCACTCCTAGTTATGTGAATTAATCATTTTTAATTATCAAAACGCTACCTGAAAAATCTAGTCATGTACACTTTAAATCGGTCAAAACTTATAAGTTAAACTTGATAATAAACATTCTTTTTCTAATGTGATGCGGTTTGTTGTATATATTTCTAATGCTTTTGATAGAAGTATATGAGACGATTTTTGAAACAAGAATAATTATCAAAAGGACGTCATATGAAGGTTGTTTTAGTTACGGGGGCGAACCGTGGTTTGGGCTTTGAAACATCAAAGCAATTAGCAAAACTAGGCTTTAAAGTATATATGGGCTGTCGGAATATTGAGAATGGAAATCTAGCTTGTGAAATTCTTAAATCAGATGGACTAAATGTTCAAGCAGTAAAGTTAGATGTCACTAAGACAACAGACATTAGGAACTTTCTCAATTTATTAAAAGATGAAAATGAAACGCTTGATGTTTTGATTAATAATGCAGGTGTCTTCTTGGAGTCGGATGGACCAGAAGACCAATTAAATGCAAGCGTTTTAAAGGTAGATCCTGTAATCATTCTAAAGACTATTGAAGCGAATACAATGGGTCCTTTAAAAATTGTTCAATCGATTGTTCCGATGATGATTGAAAAAGGACAAGGAAGAATTATAAATATTTCTTCTGGTATGGGGCAATTGAAGGGGATGAGTGGGCATTGGCCTGGATATCGTATGAGTAAAACATCACTCAATGCACTAACAAAAATTTTAGACCATGAGCTTAGTGATTATAATATTTCCGTCAATTCCGTTTGTCCGGGGTGGGTCAGAACGGATATGGGGGGAAAGAATGCTACCTTAAGTGTGGAGGAGGGTGTTGCTACTACAGTTTGGTTAGCAACTTGTGAGAATCCACCCATGGGACAGTTCATTAGGGATAAGGAGCCAATTGATTGGTAAGGGCTAGTCTTTAATTAGGCCGGTAATTCATGGTAACAAACCTTGAATTAAATCCTTATAATTCACTTCTGCATGAGCAGCACTTTTCGCAAACTCATCATCCCACGCAATGTTTGGGTTCGGGTTTGCTTCAAGTATAAAAATTCTGTTATCAGGAGTAAGTCTTAAGTCAATTCGTGCATAGCCTGACAACTCTAGAACTTGATAAGTTTTTTTACAGGCTTTTATTATTTTGTCTTCAGTTGGTTTATCAAGAATTGCTGGGCCATTATCAATCCCTTTTCTTTCTCTATAGTCTTTATTCCACTTTGCACGACTAGAGTAAATTTCTTTTTCAGGGGATTCTACGTTATTAAATTGTAATTCCCAGATGGGGAAAGTTGTAAGTTGTTTATTGCCTGTTATTCCAACATAGAACTCACGACCTTCGATGAACTCTTCTATGATAGCGTCTTGCTCAAGTTTTTGATGAATGTACTCAATACGCTCTTTTAATTTCTCTTCAGTTGATACGACACTTGCTTTTGCAATGCCATAGCTTGCTTCTTCAAAAAGACATTTAACAATAAGTGGGTATTTTAAGTTTTTGGGTATTTTTCTTTTTTTGTTTCTAGGGAAAGTAAAGAAGTTAGCAGTTCCAAGTTTATGGTGTTTTAATATTTTTTTACTTAGGGCCTTATCCCTAGCAAGGAGAAGTCCTTTTGGATTACAGCCTGTATACTTAATTCCCATCATATCGAGAAGAGCTATAACTTTGTAATCACTTCTCGTATCATAATTAAACTCTTCAAGAAGGTTAAAGACTACATGAGGATTAAATTCTTTTAGTTTGAAAATAAGAGAGTCAAGATCATCAATGAGTCCAAATACCTCAACTTCGTATCCAAGTTCAATTAATGTAAACTTAACATCGTATTCGGTGAGCCATGGTGTTTGAAAGCGATCGGGTTCAGTATCAATATTCTCTGGAGGTACTAGGTCTTTGTGTACTAAGAGTAAGATTCGTTTACTACTCATTTATAAAATATTCCTATTACATATAAATTCTTGTTTGACCCTTTTGAACATACTCATCAATATGAGAAATAAGTAAATTCTTAACTTGGTTAAAAGAGCATCTTTGATTATATTTTAAGGTATATTTTTGCTTTTTGCACTCTTCTTTTAAGTCATTAAGGGATTTGTTGATGGTCCATATATCTTTACCTGTAGAGAAAGATATTTCACGCACTAATTTGTTTTGATTTTCTCTTATGTAGCGGTGGATTGGGAATGCACTTTCTTTTTTTAGAAAATGATTAGTGATTTTTTTAGCATAAAAATTTGATCGACTTTTCTTTAGACTTTTTTTCTTTTCAATAAGGTATTGTCTTACTGTTCTATTGTCATTTTCTATATTGCTGGGAGTAGTATGAGCATTCTCTTTATATTTTTTATTTGAAATACTTTTTATAATCGTTTCTACACAATTCAATTTTTCTACAACCAAAGAATTGTGTTTGTTTGCAGGTTTTGATCCATGATTAAGAAAGTAGGCGAATGTTTCCGCCCAATCTTCATCGGGATGTGCTTGGGCATAATGATCGCCTAAGAAAGAGATATAATTTGTACTTTCAGGCTTTGGCCTATAAGAGTTTGGATATTTCTTCGATGTAAGGCCAAAAAGGTTTTGCCTCGTTTTACTTAACCTTAATTTATAAGCGTTATCAATAGCATGTCCAGTTTCATGGCAGCACAATTTTAAGAATTCTCTGTTGCTTTTACCTTCACATTCACCTAGAAAGTGTGTTTCTAATTGAATTAGTTTTTTATGGGTCAAAACGAAGGGTACTGCAAAACCGCTTACGCCATCCGGTGAGAACCACTCATCTGACATCCAAATATGAGGCTTCCAATCAATCTGGTTTTCACTTAGTAACTGAAACAGTTTCTGAAAGTTTTGCTTTTGCTCTGAGGTAAATTCGAGTTTTAGATCCTTGATTCTAAGATCTAAAATTTCCTCTAATGTCAGTTTATCTAAATTATTCATACTTTCTTAGTTTAATGTTGAATAGAAGAATATCAAGATCCTAGGTAATTACTACAGTACCTGTAAAGAGTTTAGTTAGTTTAAGTTTGCACCGATCTAGTGTGGACCTATAATATGAATAGGAGGTGCGATGAAGGGAATTTACCTTTCTGCTGGTTTCTTTTTATGTATGAGTATATTAGTCGAAGTACTGATAAAGTTATAAAGAATCAATCCAGAACATTTCAAAGAATTAAAGACTAATCATCCTAGATTCACCTGGATTTAAAGTTAAAAAGTCCTCTTTTTTGAGTTGATTTGACTTTAAATACATCTGTAATTTATGAACTGGCTCATCTCTACTTTCGTTAGTTAACTGAAAACTTCCATAGTGAATTCCAATCGATTTACGTGATTTCAGATCTTTATGTGCCCAAATTGCTTCTTCTGGATCCATATGCATCGTTTGCATAAACCATCTTGGAGCATAGGCCCCAATAGGAAGTAATGAGAGATCCATATGGCCAAACCTTTTTTGAACTTCCTTGAAGTGAGAGGAATAGCCAGTGTCACCACCAAAATAAACTTTCTTTTTATTATATTTAATGACGAAGCTTCCCCATAAACTTTCGTTAGTATCGAATAGGGTTCGCTTTGACCAGTGTTGGGTTGGAGTAAAACTAATTTCCATTGTGTTAAATTCTAGTTTTTGCCACCAATCTAGTTCGAATACCTTCTTTAGACCAAGGCCCTCTAAGAAAGCTCCATCACCTAATGGGCAAATAAATACAGGTGAGTGTCTTTTTTCGAGCCTGATAAGTGTTTCCTTATCCATGTGGTCATAATGATTATGCGATAAAATAACAATATCAATTTGTGGTAACTTATCAAAAGGGACGCCAGGGGGGTGAACACGTTTCGGACCTGCCCATGAAACTGGACTGACTCTTTGAGACCAAACTGGGTCTGTTAATACACTAATTTGATCAAATTGAAGTAGAAAAGTTGAGTGGTTGATAAAAGTAACATTTGTCTTATTTGATGTGGTTGGCTTTTTCAATATTGGAGAATGTTTTAGATCTACCCAGATCGGCCAAGTTTTTGCACTTGTAAATAACTTCCAGTGTAGAAAAGAAATGAGTCCTTTTTCTGAGTCACTCACTGTCGGATTTTTAAATAATTGAGACTCAGGTGAGTAGTGATCTGATTTTTGATAGATCCTATTTCCTGTACAACCAATAATTAGAAAAATGAAAAAAAATAGCCTTATGAAAATCATAAGGCTAAGGATATTAATAAATTAATTAAATGTCAGCATAAATTAAGCTGCTTTTGAAGTGTCAAACTTATATCCAACACCATAGACACTATTAATGATATCTTTGTAAGGGCCAAGTTTCTTTTTAATATTACAAACATGTACATCAATCACTCTATCAACTACAAATTTTTCATTCAGAGTATCCTCTAAGCGAGAGAGTATCTGTTCTCTTGTGACTATAGAATCTTTGTTTTTTATGAGCTGTTTGAAAATAACAAACTCCTTGGGAGTTAGTTTAATGAGTCTATTTTCAAGTTCACCGTTAACTGTGAATGTTAAATTTCCTTCATCTAGAGAAATAATGTCATTTCCAGCAGTTTGGTCAAAATTGATCAGGCTTAAAATATTGGAGATCTTATGCCTTAGCTCATCTTTCTCAAGCGGTTTTTTTATATAATCAACAGCTCCTAGTTGATAAGCATTACTTTTGCGAAAGTTTTGAATTTCCTGACTGATAAAGACAAATGGAATGTGTACCTTTCCGGCTAATTGAATTTCCTTTAAGACATCTAGCCCATTTCGGTTATCATTCAACTGAACATCAAGAATACAGAGGTCTGGCTTGGACTCTTTAAATCTTTCGATAAAGTTTTTGGGGGAGTGAAAAACTTCGACATCAAACTCAACATCGAGCCACTTTTTGATTAAAAAAGTAGTGCTTTCACAGTCATCTAATAAATATATTTTAAATTGCTTTTCCATGTTGATACCTTAACACCAGATCAAAAATCAAATCCCTTAAAAATTATTAAGATTTTACTTATTTTCTAAACACTTTATATTACTCAGAATTTAGACTAAAAAAAATGTAATTATTCTAAACAAAATCCCCTCATAAGAATTAGAAGAAATTAAAAAATGAAAAGTGCTTCTTTTAATTGGCGTTTACGTAACGACTCCCTAGTAAGCCTTACAGATATGCCATGGGAAGTATAATAGGTAATCCTATGTGAAAATATTTAGTAAATATTAATTGGAAAACTATAACGACTTAAAATCACATTTAGAATAAATTAAGCCTTTCATCTGCCTGTATGAACTATAATAAATGAATGTATAAACCACCTAAAATTGTTCTGGTATTTGAGCCCACTCCTGAGCAGGGGAAAACTTACAGTGGAATTCTGGAGTCATCTGGGTTCCTTGTCAAAGTCGTCTACAGTGAGGTCGATTTTTATGAAGAGTGTATCCATATTCTTCCTGATGTAATTGTTCTTAACTCAACCCATGAGCAGGTTAATGAAGAAATAATCTGTAAAAGGCTACAAAAGCATAAATTCTTAAAGATGGTACCAGTTATTATCTTGGTAGAAAAAATAGGCTTTAATACAACAACCAAGGCAAAGCAATTAGGAGTCGAATTGGAAGTATTTCCACTCATAAATAATCAATTCCTACAAATTGTAAAAAAAATTTCAAAAAAAGTTGTCTTGCCCCAAGTAGAGCCAGAAAATAATAATATTTTAAGATCTGAGGTCAATATTGAATTGGAAGATATATCTGAGATGCATATCTCGTTTATAGCTCCTGTAAAATTAAGTGAACAAGGACGCGTTCTCTTATCGTCAGAACTACTAGAGTCCTTAGGTATTCTTGAAAATATTTTTATTGCAACCTCTAAGGGAGTTATGCATGAGACAAAGCAATATAAAAATATATTATCCCTTAAGGGGCTTTCAGTAGATGTTCATCGAGATTTAAAAAAGTATTTAGCAAGTAATAGAGAAAAATAATATGAGCAAACTATTAGTTTATACAATTGATGATGACAAAGATTTTAACATGGTGTTGAAAATGTCTTTACGTGAATATGAGGTAGAACTGAAAACTCATACCAACCCTCAGGATTTCACTGAAAGTGTTAAAGAAAAAATGCCAGATCTATGTATTCTTGATTTGAACCTAGAAAAAGATGGGGAAGGCTTTCAACTTCTCAAAGCAATGAGAAATGTTTTGGGAGAAGCTCTCCCTATTTTTGTTATGAGTAAACGTGGTTCTAGAGAGGATGTTTTTAGGGCCATGGAGTCTGGAGCTAATGATTTTATTCCTAAGCCTTTAGATGATAAATATTTACTTTTAAAATTAAAAGAATATATGCCTCATTGTAAGGAAGTCCAGGAAATGGATCATTCTTTTTCTAAAATCCCAGCAACAGATAGAGACGGGATTATTGATATCAACTTTAAGTTAATAAGAGTAGGGATCAATATATTTGAAATAGAAAGTGATACCTTTTTAACAAAAGAAATGATTCTAAATCTAAAAGGAGACATCATAAATGATATTTTTAGTGAAGAAAAATTTACCTTTAAAGTGATTGAAAGTTGGCAGGTTAGTGATACTTTATTTAGAGCGAAACTTGAGCGAGAATTTACTCCGGAGCAGCTCTTCTCCTTAAGGCGATGGTTATTTACCAATGGGGAGTTGAAGCTTGGATAAAACAAAAATAACACCTACCAATGAAATGATAAGGCCTACCATATTAATAGTTGATGATGAGCCATCAAATTGTTTGATATTAGAAAGGGTTTTAGGGAAATTAGAGTGTGATGTGATCGTGACTTCTAATGGCTGGGATGCAATTAGTCTGGCAAAGGAGAAGTGCTTTGCACTAATTCTTCTTGATATAATGATGCCTGGGATTAATGGTTATGAAACTCTTGTTCGAATCAAATCTGGAACCATAAATAAAGACACACCTGTTTTTTTTATGACTGGAATGGAAACTGATCAGGAGTTATTGGTAAAAGCTTATAACGCTGGTGCAGTAGATTTTATTCAAAAGCCAATGAACCTTAATATCTTACAGAGAAAGACTAAGTACTTTCTAGAGTTTTATAATCAAAAAGAAGAGCTTAGGCTTGCCCAAGTTAAATCAGAACAATTAATGAAATCAAGAATGGCCCTAGTTGCTAATATTACTCACGAATTAAGGACTCCCTTATTTGCAATGCTAGGAATGATTGATGTACTCAAGAAAGATTGTGAAGGAACTGCACAATGTGACCTTGTTCAAAAAGTTGGAGTGAATTCTGAGAATTTATTGGACACTGTTAATGAATTCTTAGATTTCTCTAAATCAGAGATAAGCGGGAATCTTGTTGAGAATGAATATTTTAGCTTAAAGAAAATGTGTGAAGATATATTGAATATTATGAATTATCAATATCATAAATCAAAGAATGTTGATCTTGCCTTGGTATATGATAATGAGATTCCTGAATTCGTCAGGGCAGATAAGAAAAAAATTAGGCATATTTTACTGAATTTATTTTCTAATTCCTTAAAATTTACAAAAGAAGGAAGTGTTAAGTTAGAAATTCGAAATATAGGACTTAAATATGGCAAACCGATTGTTAAATTTATTTTGGAAGATACAGGAGTAGGTATCCCACAAAATAAACTTCAAGTAATATTTGAAGAGTATGGTCAAGTCGCTAATAAATATCAAGGTCAAGCAATAGGAACTGGGCTTGGGCTTACAATTTGTAATCGATTAGTAAATGTTTTAGGTGGAAAGTTAACCGTTCATTCAGAAGAAGGAAGTGGAACTAAATTTAGTTTTTCAATTCCAATTGAGTCAGGTTCTGAGAGTGATATTCAAGAAATTAAGGAGTCTTATTCATTAGATGAATTACTTGGAGATCACGAAATTTCTATTTTAATTGCCGATGATGTTCCAGATAATTTATTTGTTTTGAAAAATTATTTAAATACTCCAAAAATACATTTAGATTTAACTGATGACTCAACAGATGCTATTTCTAAACTTAATAAAAATAATTATGATATAGCTCTTCTTGATATTAATATGCCGAAAAAAGACGGATATCAAGTTGCCCAAGAGTATAATAAGTACTTTGACTTAAACAAATTAGAAGGAAAGAGAACCACCCTTGTTGCTCTGACTGCCTTTGGAATGAGTGATGAGCTTGAGGCTAACTTAAAAAAATCTTTAATTCCCCATTATATTATGAAACCTGTTCGGAAAGAGCATCTCTATCAAAAGATTGTTAGTATTGTTCACAATTTAAATAATGACGGCTTTACAAAAATTGCGGCTTTTAAAGATGACAGTGAAGTGAGAGATTTTGATTTTGATCTCCTTGATAATGACTTTCGAGAGTATCTTCCTATTTATATTGAGAATAAAGTCAAAGAAGTAGGAGAGCTTAAAACATTTCTGGCGGGGGATAATGAAGCTCAAGCATCTGCTGTTTGCCATAAGATTCTAGGAACAGCTAAATCTTTTGGGCTTTTTAAAGTTGATAGAGAGATCGAAGAGGTTCAAGTCTGCATAAAAGATAATTACTTTGAGAATAAAAATAAAATATTGATTCTTGTGGAATCCAGTTACGAGCATTTATTAGTACTACAAGAAATGTTTACTAGCTAAACATGAGTTAGATCATGGGAATTGTGTCATTTGGCTCATACTTATAACAGTGGTCTTAATGCTGCTAATAATGACATTGAACTCATCATTATGGGACCAAATAAAAGAGGAGTTGTTGGAAAACCATTTTTAGGAAGTGTTACTTTAAAAGTTATAAAGACATCTTTCGTTTCGGTACTGATTGCTAAATAATAGCTTCTTTAGGGGTCCACGGGACTGAATTTCTCCTACTTGAAATAAGAGTTAAATAGTATTATTTTACCAGTATGAAAATAATAATGATAATTCTGTTTTTTCTTAATCATTCTCACGCTTCAGGTAAAAACCTTTATAAATCGGTTTTCCCTGACTTTGACCGAATTGAAGAAGTTAAAGTTGGTGATCCAATAAGTGATGACCCTGTAAATACGGTAATATTGAAGGTTTTTAAAGGGCAGTTACTTCTTGGGTATGTTAGAAAAATAAGTACAACGACTGGGTGTAATAGTGCGTGCCTCCCTGTTAACTATACTTCTTTTTATAATTCCAAGGGCTTTTTTAAAAAGATTTTAAGTGAATCTGGATTAACAAAGTTAAATCATGCCATGTTCACAAAAGCAGATTATTCTAATTTAGAATTTTTAATAGTTATGGCACCTAAGCAATTTAGTCAGCTGACGCATCCTAAAGAGATGACAGATGCTATTACTGGCGCAACGAAAAAAGAATTTAAAGAAGCCGTTGTTGAGGGGGCTGCTTATTCAACTTATCGAATACATCTCTATAATCAACATACACTAAAAGAAATCGCGAAATTAAAAAAATAAGTTAATGAGTTTTGTTCCCTAACCAAGGTTTTTTCTTTGAGAAATACTCAGTTATAATTTTATGGTGACGCTCATTAAATTTTTGTATTAGCAATAGAGAAGTCGCTAAGAATACAAAAATAAAGACACCATAGCCGAAAGCTTGATTAATTGTAAAAATCGGATTTTCGTTATTAATTGAAAAATCAATAACAATACCTGCAATATAAATACCTAGGGCCCTAGCGGACTTATCAAGAATTCTCCAAATACTAAAAATAAAATTTGATCTTTTTACACTGCCCTTAAAGTTATGATAATCGATTATGTTTGATAAATAAGCGTCAACTAAAATGACAACACCGGTAAAAAGGGCGGCTACAGTTATCAAAGCATATAAGGGAAACAGATTTTTCTCAGGGATTAATGGATAAAAAAGAGTACAGGTACTAACTACAATTAAGCCCACTCTTAAAGAGTTTCTTTTTCCCTGTTTTTTTGAAAACTTTACCCAGACTGGAATGGATATACTGAAGACAACCATATAATACATAAGCATTGTATTGACCTGTTCTGACGTCAATTGTAATCCGCTTTTATAGTAATAAACTGCGAGTGTCTGATTAAGACCAAGTCCAATACTTAAAATTGTAAAACTAAGAGCATAAATTAGAAAAGGTTTATTACTCATTAACGTTTTGAGTTCTTTTAAAACATTTTGTGATTCTTGTTTCTTTATTAAGCTAATTTGTTTTTCTTCTTTTAGGTAATAAAGTGAAACTGGACCAAATAAAAGGATCAGTATAACCATGGCCAGCCCCATAGGTATATAGCTAGTTGTGTTAAAGAATTGTTGTAGGAATGGTAAGCTTACAGCAAATAGTGCACCCAATGAGCCCCATATATATCTCCAGCTATAGAGATTAATAATATCATTTTCATTTTTAATTAAAGATTTCGCCATGGCCAAATAGGGAATTAAGAAAAGGGAATAAGTAATTTGATAAAGTGTAGTTAGTAAAAATATAATTCCAAAGTTCTGAGGGCCCCATTTCGGGATAAAGATAAGAAATAACAATACGGAAATTAAGATTAGCGAGATGGTAATTAAGGGGGTGAGTCTTCCATTTGTTGCTTTATAGTGATCAGCAAATTTACCAATAATTGGATCAAAGAAAGCACTGATCAGAAGAGAGGCTGAAATAATAAGTGCACCATCTTCTCCTGTGAAATTAATAACTTGGGTGAAATAGACTAAGAAATATAGTCTTAAAAACACCTCAGTAGTACTCATCGCAAGTTGTGGAATACCGTATATTGAAAATCTCATAACTAATTATTACATTTATTAGGTACTTAGGGCAGTTTAAAAACTAAAAATAACTTTAGTCAAATACTCAAGTAATTGTCTGGTATTGCCGATAGGTCTCAATGAAAGGAGTTCATATGCAAAAACCAATTCATTTATATATTGTGTTTAACCCAATGTTAAACAATGAGGGTGTTTACCCAAGTCAGGCCCATGAGTTTTATTTTCAATTAAAAAATAAAGCAAAGTTAGGAGAGCCAGAGAAAGCCTTTATGTACTGGGGAAAGTTAAATGTTAATGATTGTAAAGATGAAAAGTTTGAAGAGTATCAAGAGATAATTAATAAAAATAAACTTAATGGCGAAGATACTCATTTATTTATATCTGACTATCATCATTTTTGGGTAGCAAAAATAGAAAGTGTTCATGAAGAGATTTATAAAAAGGATCATACTCTCGCATTCTATGATGATAAAAACGTTGGAATTTGGTTTAAAGTTACTGATATGGATTTATTATCCGCTGAATTCCAAGAGACATCCTTTTACTTAAATCAACTTTACGTGGAGAATGAATTTGAGGAACAGGTCATTGATTCGATACACCCTTATATAGGAGGGGTTCAATTTCCGCTTAAGGTTCAAGACAAATCGATGGAAAGGTACTTTGGCAATACCTTTGCAGAAGATGGGCCAAGGGTAAACAGACAAAATGCCTTAATAGAAAATCCAAAAATGACTGACGAAATTCGGTTTCAAGTAAATTCGTTTGTGATCCCACCTCAGGTTTTCTCTAAACTTTCTAATATTGTTAAGAGTGAAATATTGTCAGTCGAAACGGTATTTTCGAAAAGAGAAAAAGATAACCCTGAATTATTTAAAAATATTTTAACATCTTATTTGAAAATTTTAGAAAATGTAATGAGTGATACAATGGGACCGGTACTTCGTGAAGAGTATGGTCGTTGTTTGTTTATTTCAAATGATGGGAAGAAGTTTTTTGAGCACAAAATGGATAATAATATACCTATCAATGAATATAAAAAGGTTATTTCAATGCAAGCATTTGTGAATTTATTGTCAGATGTTTCCAGTTTTGGAAATCTTTCTTTAACTGGATTAGAGAAAGATAATCCTGAATTAGTATTTTATTTTGTAAATACTTTGTGTCCAATCCTAAAGAAATTTGAATTGGTGCAAAAGAGAGAGTGCTTACACCGTGCTGATAACGAATTACAGATTTCTAAGTTTGAAGCAATCGATGTTCGAAATGAAATCTTGGGGGTAGGATGTAAAGGAGTTATTAATAGCTTAGTTAAGTTGACCCTTTTGAAATACCCTGAAAAGCAATTTAAAAGCGTAGCATAAGTAAAAAGGCCCTCTTGAAGGGTCTTTTTTTTTGGTCATTTTTTGCGAATTAAGGTACGTTATTAAACAAATAAACGATTTTAAAGGCAATAAATGAATAAATTATTTTCTATAATTATTTTCTCAATCTGTTTCGTGCTATTTGGAATTTACTCATTGTTTCAATATAAAATGCTCAAAGAATCTGGAACATATGATTTACCAATTCTGAGTCAGAATGTTGATGTTCATTTTGATAGCTTTGGAATTCCTCATATCGAGGGAAAAAATATTGAAGATACGTATAGGGTCTTAGGTTATATAATGGCCAATGAAAGACTTTTTCAAATGGATTTGTTACGAAGACTAATAACTGGACGTTTAAGCGAAGTTTTTGGAGAAGAAACAGTTGAAGCAGATATCCTTTTAAGAAAATTACGCCTAAAGAAAACAGCGGAAGAGTTCTTGAAGTCGAAACAAGAACAAATAGATCCTAAAATGTTAAATCAAATTGATGCCTTCCTCGAAGGGGTGCATTACTTTATGGATCACAAATCACTTCCACTAGAGTTTAGTTTGTTAGGGTATGAACCACCTCATTTTGAAGTCGCGGACATTGTCGGTATTGCGGGCTATATGGCCCTAACTTTTGCTGAGGGAATCACGGGAGATGTTCTAAACTCTGAATTGATGGAAAAACTTCCCGAAGAAAAAATGAAAATGATTCGAATTGGAAGCGATACTGACAAAGATTATTTTCCTAATGAAAAAATAGTGCGGTCAAAGTTTCTTAATAATCTTAATATAACTCTTGAGAAGATTAGCGAGTATATACCGTTATTCCATGGTTCTAATTCATGGATTCTTTCAGGTGAGAGAACGATTTCTGGAAAACCTATTCTTGCAAATGATCCACATATTGCTGTTTCAAATCCTCATATCTTTTATGAAGCACATATTAAAGCTCCTGAGCTTGAATTGTATGGTGAGTTTATTCCGTTATCTCCCTTTGCTGTAATGGGGCATACACCTTACTCTGCTTGGGGAATAACTATGGCGGAGATTGATGATCTTACTGTCTATTTAGAAAAAATAAATCCTCAAGATAAAAATCTTGTTATGTTTAAAAATGAATGGGTTGAATTAAAGAGGGAAGTAGAAACAATTATAATCAAAGGGCAGAACTCTAAAGATATCGAGGTTTTTAGAACTCCTCATGGACCATTGATGGACGGTACCAAGTTTGGTGTTGAAGGAAAAAATTTATCCCTTCACTGGTCAGTCTATCATCCTGATAATAATGCCGTTCAAAGTCTATATGAACTTCCATATGCAAAAACCGTCGAAGAACTGAAGGTCGCTGTCAGTCATGCTGGGGCACCAGGTTTAAATATTAGTTGGGTTAACGAGCAAGGAGATATTGCTTGGTGGGTATTAGGTAAGTTTCCAAAACTTCCAGAAGGGATACCTTATGATGTTGTTCTCAATGGTTGGGATGGTAAGAATGAAGTTGAAAGATATTACTCTGTGGATGAAAACCCACATCAAGTAAATCCCAGCAGTGGAATTATTATTACTGCCAACTATAAACCTCAATTAAAAGATTTTGAACATTTTGATGGTTATTGGCAACCAGCAGGTAGATATTTTCGATTAGAAAAGTTACTAAAACAAAAAGTTAAGTGGTCTCTAGATGAGCTACAAAAAATACAAACTGATGATACTGTTCCTATTCATGAACAGGTTAGAGCTCAGGTTTTACATGGTATTAACAAGAAAGAGTTAACGGATTTTGAATTGACTGCACTTAGATTTTTTGAGGACTGGGATGGTAAAAGTGATACTACGAGTGTTGGTAGTTCGATATACCACGTTTTAAATTATTATTTACTGTATAATCTCTTTTCAGATGAAATGGGTGAAGAAGGATTTAAAACTTTTGGAAGAACGGCTGATTTTTGGCATTCATTTAAAAAATTATTATATAATCAAAAACATTCTTTTTGGGATAATGTCGATACAGATCATGTTGAGTCTGGAAGTCAAATCATTACCCAATCTTTTAAAGAATCAGTTTTATTTTTAAAGGAAAAGTTCGGGCAAAGAGTAAAATTTTGGACTTGGGGAAAGCTTCATACAGCTGAATATATTCATCCCATTGGAAAACAAAAGCCATTTAATCTTATTTATAATATTGGACCTATTGAGGCAAATGGTGGACGTTTTGTTATCAATAATTTAGGTCATCGAAAGTATACAAATGACTTCAGAGTTGTTCACGGCCCGGCAACAAGGCGTCTCATCGATATGGGAAATCCTAAGCGATCCTTTGGTATTATTCCAACAGGGAATTCTGGTAATCCATTTAGTGAGCATTTTCAGGATCAGCTGAAGATCTATCACAGTGGTAAATATCGCTTGCAAGATATGGACTGGGACAGCATCAAGAAAAATCCTCTTCTTCATTTTAGAGCTGGTGAATAATTTCAAAATAGCTGTCCTTTCTTATTGTCGTGTTTGCTAATTATATCCTTATAATCTCCTGATATTCATTAGTTATTCTCTTCCTATAGGCCAACGATAGTCATTATTGTTATTGTGCGCAGCGTACTTTAGTGTTATTTATTTTTGTAATTTTAACATACTTAACAAATAACAATTACGAGAAGTAAGTGATTTTGTATGGTAAGTTACAGGAAAGAGAGCCATGTACAAAATATTAGAAAAATTGAGATCTTCTATTTTCATTTTAACAATTGTCGCTTGTAATAGTTCAAATAATAAAGCAACTAATAGTAGAAGTGAAAGTCCTAGAGAACCTGAAAAAAAGCCGGTCAGGGAAAAAGTGTGTACGACTAAAAACGTTGAGAAAATTCTTAACGATGGAAGGACAATTGTTTCACGTTCCAAGAGTGCTCAAAGTGCAATAATTTTATGGGATCTCTTTACTCAAAAAGTGAAAAGAAATATTGATTTTGCTTTTAAGTACCTCGAGATGTCGACTGATGGTGAATATCTAATAAGACAAATTTCAAGTAGAAGATTTCAGCTTCTAAGTATTTTTAGCGAAAGTATAAATTATAATTATGGCCTAAATTTTAAAAGGGGAGCCGAACCTATTTTAAAGTTTAGTGATAAGGACAACCTCGTTTCTTCCCATTATCGAATTCTCGGAAATAGATTTAAAATAAATGTCTTTGATGTAGAAAGCCGTGACTTTCTATACGGTGCTTATATAGATGATCTAAAATACCTGCTTGTTAATAGTCTTGAACGAATGGCCATTGTTAAATCTAGTTATAGTAAAGGTAATAGGGTCTTACTTAATAATCTTAGGAACGGAAATCAATATAGCTTTAGTTTAAAAGCTGGGAACTTATCATCTGCCCATCTAACAGATAATGTTCTTGTGGTTACAATAAATAAAATTCTTTATTCTATTTCGACTCAAAACGGAAGTTCTCTATTTTCTAGGGAAGTACAAAAGGTATTTTCAATTGATAAAAGAGAAGAGAAGGCTTTGGTTTCTTATCGAAATGGGAGACTAGGAGTTCTAAACCTTATTGATGGGCAAGAAGAATATCAGTTTGATAAACCCAAAAACATAATCCTTTCCTCTTGTCAGTTGGATGGACATAAGAAGACATTAGTATGTAAAGATTCGGTTGAATTGGATAAAGTTCAAATTTATAAATTTGATTTGAACCAATTAATACAAGTCTGTCTTTAGTCTTCGAATTTTAGTCATCTTTTTTGTAGAATCTATGAAATTTTTTTCCCATCTTTTTGATATGCTTTTCTACCTGAAGCTCAAGGACTTTAAGGGATGAGCTGTATTCCTTTTTCTCGAGAATATTTAGAGAATAAGTTATCGATTCGAAAGTTGAAAGGTAATTCGATTTCGGAGCTTTTCGAATTAAGTATTTAGATTCGTAGTTCTTTGGTAATTGTACCTTAGGAAGTGATTGGATTGAACTTGTTGCCTCATAAATCCTCTTAGCCTTCCTCCAAGTCCCGTCGAGAACGATAAGTAATTCAATGCTCTTACTTGATTGGGTTATATTTTTCAGGGTCATTGCGGCTTCTGAGGGGTATAAAATAGCTGCATTTTTAATAGCAATAATTGATTGAAAATACTGATCGTTATCAAAATTTATACCTGTGAATTTTTGGCAATTAGAAAAAGTTAAGCAAGCCATTTGTCCTGTTCCAAGTGGGTGGCCTGCTTCATCAGGATGTTGGAGAATAATGATTGAGATTGAATTATCCTGTCTCTGAATTTCGTTACAATAACAAACAGTGACAGGTCTTAGACAATTTTCACAGGTCTTTCTTTTCATTGGTAGGATTATATCAAAAACATCACACTACATCTGGCCTTAAGAGCAATAAGGGCGTAAATTATTTATATGAGCGATAATTACGAAATTTACATAAGTCAGACCGTTGCTGTTTTAGTTGACGGTAATAATATAGAACGAAGCATTAGTAGCTCCTTTGAAGGTAAGGAAGGAGGAATGATTAACTTTGATGTTCTTATTCCAAGACTTCTTGGTTCAAGGGCCTTGAATAGGTTGATCTATTTTAGAGAAGGAAAAAATATTTCTTCAAAGCTAGCTGAGAGGTTACACTCCAATTTTCATGGATCTGTTAACCCTTGTCATAAATCAGCTGATATACCCTTAACGATTAAGGCCACACAATTAGCAAATAAAGTTGATTGTATTATGATTTTATCTGGCGACTCTGATTATATCGACCTAGTAAAACATCTTAAAGGCGAAGGGGTTAGGGTTGAAATTTGTGCTGTTGAGAAGACTACATCGAAAGCTCTTATTGAAGAAGCTGAGTTTTTTCACCCAATAGTAGATGAGGATATTTTTACTTATAATTCGGCAAAATCTAATAAGGGTACAAAGAAAAAAGTAAGGTCTACTGCAAAAAAATCTTAGGCCATTCCAACTTGTGTCAGAACTTGTGAAAGTAACCTGTTGAATGCATCCATATCAGTTCCAGAACTAATAACACCTGCATGTTCCTTCGATGGCTCTACGAACATATCGTGCATAGGCTTTACTTGTGAGTCAAACTGAGCTTTTACGCCGTCAGCTGTTCTCCCACGCTCTTGAACATCTCTAGTCAGCCTTCTTTGGTAGCGAATATCTTCTGGTGTGTGAACAAAAATACTCTCATCAAAATATTGTCTTACTTCTGGTTGAGAGAGGATGAGTATACCGTCTACAATGATAACTTTTTTACTCTTTTGGGTAATAGATTTCTCTAAGCGTTTATGGCTTGCAAAATCATAAATTGGAATTTCGATATCGTGCCCTGCTTTTAAACTAATTAGGTGCTTTGATAAAAGAGAAAAATCGAGGGCCTTCGGATGATCAAAATTAACAGCTCCACCATCGTGGTCAAATTTTGCACTTTGATCAATATAATAGCTATCTTGATAAAGAACGAAAGCGTTCTCTGGTCCTAACTTTTTAGCAAGAGTTTCTGCAAAAAATGTTTTTCCAGACCCACTTCCGCCAGCAACACCAAGTATAAAGTGATCAATCATTGTTTTTTACCTTTGTTTTTTGCATACTATGGCCCTTTTTGCATTAAATTTCAATAGTTTTGCCTTGCAGTGTAATTTTGAAACACAAGTGAATATTTGATTGCAGATCATTTAATTGGTATAGTTTTTCGATTGAAGGAGACTTATGAAGTTATTGTTATTATTAGGATTGGCCCTCGTTTTACCGGCATTTGGCCAGGTTGATTTACCCGTATTACCCAAAGGAAATAAAGAAATTTTAAGTTTTTTATGGGTTAAACATGAACTTAATACTCTTGATCCAATTGAGTTTCATCAGCTAGCTGAAGAAATAGAGTTTGACGGACTTTCACAGATCGACGAAGCGAAGTTACAAACGATTGAAAACTCTTTTTTGATTATGAAAAATGAGAGTAAGATTTTAATAAACTCTCTGACAGAAGCTGAAGCCATTCAATATATTAATTCAAAAGATATTCTAGATGAAAATATTATTCAGCTTTCTAAGAATGCCATTGTTACTATTGATTTAACAAAAATTAAAATAAATAAAATTTCAAAATTTAGTCCTTTATCGATTACTGAAATGAAAGACCTTATATATAGAACCCCTGATTTAGCTCATTATAACAATGGAGAATATAAGGACACGGTAAGACTCTTTTTATTCTGTAGGGAGAGTAGAGACTTTCCATGTCTTTTTGTTATGAAAGATATTTTTGGAAATATTGTCAAAGAGAATGGAAAGGTATGGTCTTTACCAGCATTAGCTAAGTCTGCAAGAAATATTCCGTATTACAAAACAAATGGACAAACGCCTAATGGAGTTCATACTATTGATTCTGTTATGCCAGAAGCCAATAGGCAGACTGCCTTTGGAAAATTTCGTCGAGTTATGTTGGATTGGATACCAAAGAGCCAGGGGGAACTAAATACAAAACACTTTTTACCTATTTCACATACTCAATTGAATTGGTGGAAGAGGGCGAATGTTGCAAGAGATGCGGGAAGGTTATATTTAAGAATTCATGGAACTGGTAGAGTAAATGATGAACCTAGTTCTACCTATTTTCCTCATATGCCGACCTCTGGTTGTATTTCTACAAGAGAGGGGAAATACGGGGCCATGAGATATACTGACCAGAGAAAAGTATTGGATAAACTAATGGAGGCTTCACAGCTAAAGCCCGTTTATTCAAATGAGCCAAATATCAAAGGTGTTTTATACGTTGTGAATATCGATGATCAAAAAAAATCAGTAAAACTCCTAGACTTAAAGAAATATGGAGTCGAATAAATCGACTCCTAGATTTTTACATACCATCCACTAGTTCTTGAATTATAGTTCCGACACCATATGGAACGGAGAACTCTCTTTTAGCTGTTCTATTGAAGTCATGACCAAATCCAACTTTATGAGTCCACTCATGAGTGACATTTGCCGCAACCTTTCCAAGAGTAAAAGTAGCAAAGAATTTATCATTTACCCAAATACGATTAGTATCGGGGTAAGTATACCCAACGGTTGAATTACTTTTATAATAAAGAGTTATATCGACATCAACTTCCTCGTCTTCATCTGGCATTAAGGTTTCGGCTCCAATCATTAGCTTCTCGTAAATTTCTTCATTGGTGAGGCCACCATTATCAACAAATGTTTTTTCCCCTTGATATTCATGATTAAGAATTCTCGACTTAAATACTTTCGAATTGATAATGATTCTTAGTCTATCAAGAGCATCTCTCATTTTTTCTTCTTTTTCTGGACCAAAATCTCTGAGACTTGCATTAATAGTTAAGTTTGCTGTCTCTTCTCTTTCTGGAATAACACAGTCCCTTGCAGGTACTTGATCTGATTCGTCTTTTGATTCTTCCATTTGTGTTGAGCTACTGCCACTTGGTAATATACATGTCTGAGCTATAGGTATTGGTTCCTGACAGGAAACAACTATTGAGAATATTGTAAACAACTTTATACCGTTTCCGATTTTCCTTTTCATCTTTTACATCCTTGTTAGTGTGTGAAAGATGTATCGGTTGAAGAAAAATTACCTAAAGCCCTTTCTGGAGGGGATGAAGGAAAAGTTGAATTTTAATTTTAGAAGGGCAGTAAATACCTGATATGTTTTAATTAGGAGATCGATTTAGTTTGGAATGATTTTAATTGAGCTGGATAGAAAGACAAGAATTTAAGATATTTAATTGGGAGATTAGCTAAATTCTTAGTTAATCAAGAATGGAGATTTGAAGTGTTGTAGATCCCTTCCATTCAGCTCACTATTATATAAAGCAAGTGAGGTGCCAAAAGTTTAGACAGTCTATCTTCTTGAAAATATTGAGTTTTAGACAAAGTGCATTTTACCACTGGTGCATTTAGGTCAATCTTAGTGGGCCATAACGGACAATATCTATTTTATTAGGGAATCAATAATTTTTTTCTGAGAATTTTTAACGGATTCTAGTTGTTGCGGTGTTAGTTCAACTTTTCCCATCTTATGTGTTTGCTCTTCGATAGTTTTAATCTGTTTAGAATAGTCAGTGCAACACTGACATATAAAAAGATGGATTTTAAGTTTAAAAATTAAAGGAATACTTAATTTGTCATTGTTTGCTAGGATTTTTGAAACCTCCTCACAGGTCATCATTCTTTTACGAAGACTTCGAGGCGCAAGATGGACTATAAATTCATGCATTAAATGTCTGAAAATACGTATTAACTTATTCATTGATTTAATCTCTTCTCCATTTTTACTCTCAATTGAGTTTTGGCCCTATAAATAAGGACCCCTAAATTAGTGTTTGAAACTCCAAGTATATTACATATATCTTGAGTTGTTTCACCCTGAATCTCTTTTAAATAGAATGCCATTCTTTGTGCTTCAGGAAGCTTTTCTAATTCTTCACTAAGAATTTCGATGAATTCATTTGACTGGCTCCATTGGCCTGGATCTAGTGGGGGAGAGAGGTAAGAGCCTTCATCGTCAAATATATTATCTAAAAAAGCTTCATCATTTTGAGTGTATTTTTTATTACTACGCCAAAGTTCTTTAATTTTATTATACATAATTCCAAATAAGTAAGTTCGAATATGAGATCGTCCTTCAAAATTTTCAACTTTTTGAAAGAAAGTTGACCAAGTCTCTTGAACAACTTCTTCTGCTTGATCGGTAGCTAGCTTTTGCTTTATTGCACCAAGATAAAGGGCTTGATGATACTCCTCAATAAGAAGAGTTAGTGCTTCATGCTCTCTCAGCTTTAATCTTTCTATAAATTTTTTTGAACTGAAATTCAATTTGATTTACCCGCTTGTACTTCAAGATAAAGAGTTATTAGTTTGGTTTCTTCTTTTGATTTAAAACTATTCTTTATGATTTGTACATTTCGATTATTAGTATTATTGTTCTGTTGATAAGTTCCAATCTGTATTTTTTTGCCCATTTTTACCATAATTGAACTACTAATATTAAAATGAGGTGAAGTGCTCCAAAGTTCTATATGATATTGATGCTTCTGAATCTGGCATTTTAAATTTAAAATTTCTTGATTAAACCTTATTAATCCATTCCTATTCTCTTGTACTACGAAATGGCTTTTTTCATAATTAAGACCGTCATTACTGGTTTCACTCAAATAAACCTGGCTTTTATTATTTCCTGCAATTTTAACTTGAGAGTTTTTCTTTGAAGTCCTTGTTAGAATTAAATGGCAGCTCCTTTTACTAAAAGAAGGAGAAGTACTTTTTATATCTAGGTATGGGGTCTTATTTCTTAAGTATTTCACATATAAGGTTTCCCTTGATTCATTTGTGAGAACATCAAAGCAAGTTCCATCGACCTTAAGAACGTCATTATTTGCCTTTATAAATTGAGCATTCTTATATGCTTTTTTCATCTCTACCTGGCTCCCAGCACATATTGAAACTACTGTATTACTAAAACAATCAGTTGTGATAAAAAAGGACAAGGTAAGGAATAAGAAATATTTCATAAGTCTATTGTAGGCAATATATTTTAATATTCTATCAAGCAAAACTTACGGTTAGAATAGAGTAATATGGCCGTAAATATTAAAAAATCAATTGGTAGTTTAAGTTCTTCCGTAGGGACGACTGTAGTATTGATATTTTTTGGATTGGCCCTAATTATAACAATCTTTTTTTCTTTCATCGATTATAACCGTAAATTTCAAGTTCAAATCTCAAATCTAAATATTAGATTAGATCAAATTCAAGGTGGGTTTATAGACTCTCTTACAAATAGTTTGTGGAAAATAGATGATGAACAGACTCATATTATTTTAGAGAGTATTTTGAGACAAGAAGATATCGAATTAGTTAAAGTTATAGATAAGGATAAAATTCTTTATCGGATGGGGAAGTCAGTTGAGGATATACATGCAATAAATAGAACTTACCCACTTACAATTAACTTTGAAGGTTCAAAAAAATATATTGGCGATCTCGAAATTATTGCTTCCAAAAAAAACATGAAGAAACTTCTCAACAAAGAAATCAAATACTTTATTATGACGGAGCTAATAAAAGTCATATTCTTTGTTTTCTGTACCCTCATATTTATCAAAGTTATTATAACAAGACATCTAGATTCGATTACAGAGTTTTTTACGAAAAATAATATTTATAACAGTCAAAAGAAACTTGTGCTAAATCGAGGTTATGAATTTTGGAAAAATTCTGAGGATAACTTCGATGTCTTGGTTAGTTCGATTAATGTTATGACTGAAAAACTCCATGAGGAGCTACAGGATAGGAAAAAGGCTGAGTTTGAATTGACTCAAATGAATGAACAGCTTGAGAAAAGAGTTGAGTTAAAAACTAAGCAACTTTTAGAGACAGATAGAATCGAAGCAGTTATTGAGATGTCAGCTGGGATTGCTCACGAGATTAATTCACCACTCTCTGTCGTTTTTGGATTAAATAAACGTTTAGAGAAAATTATATCAAAAGATGTAATAAAAAAAGAAGATATATCAAAGTTGACCCAGATTTTAGGATCGTCAGTAAATAGAATCTTTTCAATTACAAATGCACTACACATGTTAAGTAATGTTTCCGAATCGGAAGGCGAAAATGAGACTAATTCTGTAGAAATGATTAATGACACAATGGAAGGAGTCAAACAGATATTTAAGTCTTCAATAGGTGATATCGATTACGTAATTAGCCCTTTGCCGAATAAAATGATTATAAATAAAAATCTTTTTTATCAATTTGTGTATATGATGGTTCACTTGCGATCAAAGGCCATGTTAAATATAGATAAAAAAAGTTGGTTGAGAATCGAATTTACACAACATGACGGATATTTAATTGTTACTTGTTATGATTGTGGAAAAAAACTAAAAGAAGAAGAAATGATCTCTTTACTGGATGCGTTTAAAACAAAGGAACAGCGAAGTCGTGGATCGCTTTTACTCTTTGGAACTTTTTCCAGTTTAGTTCATAAGCTAGGGGCAAAAATAAACTTTATAGATCATAATGAAGATATTTTTTTACAAGTTAGAATTCCCATAAAGGATAACGAATGAATGTTGAAAATTTAAAAATGCTTATCGTTGATGATGAAGTTGATCTATGTCAGGTACTATCTTGGGACTTTGAAGATGCAGGAATTATTGTTGAACAAACAAATGGTGGACATAAGGCAATTGAAATTCTTAAAAAAGGGAAGTTCGATATTGTTTTAACGGATGTTAAAATGCCTGAAGGCGATGGAATCGAGTTACTTGACTATATATTTGAAAATAAAGTTGATTTAAAGGCAGTTTACCTAATGACTGGTTATTCTGATTACCCTGTTGAAAAACTTCTTGCAAAGGGGATGAGAAAGCTTTTTGGGAAACCTGTTGAGACTGATGCGATTATTGAGGATTTAAGATCAATGGAGTAGAAAATAGAGAGACATTCGTCTCTCTAAATTAACGGTTTGGGAGAAAAAAGCCGATTGTATAAAGAATTATAGTCACAACAAAAAATTCATAAAACATAAAAACTCCTATTGAAGGTAAAATGAATCGACATCTGATAAGTTGGAACTAGAAGCCTTTAAAATTTCTAAAATCTCTAAGGCAAGCTCAGCTGCAGTAGAGTTGTCTAAATTAAACCTTTGAATAAAAGATCCATGCATTTTTGTAATAAGCTCTTCCTCAAAAAAATAATACGATTCCATACAGTCCTCCATGACAGCGTTTTTAATATTAAAATTTATAAATGAGTTGCTAGTACGATCTATACAGGCCGACTAGTATACCCTTAATTTGAAAATCTCCGTCATTGACTATGATAGGAGACATAGAACTATTGGCAGGATGAAGTTCTATTTGTTTTGATTTTTTATAATATCTTTTTACGGTTGCTTCATTGTTTATAGTTGCAACAATAGTTTCACCGTTATTGGCATGATTTTTTTCTTTTACTATAATAAGGTCCCCATCAAGAATTCCATCTTCGATCATAGACTCCCCATTTACTGTTAGAGCAAAGTGATTACCTGTACCAATCATTGATGCTGGTACCGAGACAGTCTCTGTTCCCTCTATGGCCTCAATTGGGTTTCCTGCTGCAACTTTTCCATGCAATGGTATATCAAGGGAACTCCCATCGCTTGTATCTTCTAATACTGGCTTTAGACCACGAACTGAATTAGGGTCATTTTGGAGATGGCCTGAACCTTTTAAATATCTAATGTAATCCTGAACGGAGCCTAATGATTTGAAACAAAAGTGATCCTTTATTTCCATTTGAGTAGGAGAGTATCCATTTGCATCAAGATATTCGCAAATATAATCGAATACTTGTTTTTGCTTTTTTGTAAGACTCATAAAATTTCCCTAGTTGATTTCCGTATATGTTCCGTAGTATATATATAACGATATCCGTAATTTTTACGTAGGTCAAGCAATTTGAGAGGAAAGTTTGAGAAAGATTATACACATCGATATGGACTGCTTTTATGCTCAGGTGGAGATGAGGGATAACCCTTTGTTACGAGGTAAGCCTGTGGGCGTGGGTGGACTAATGGGTGGTAGAGGTGTCCTTTGCACTAGTAATTATGAAGCAAGAAAGTATGGTGTTCGTGCTGCCATGGCAACGACTACTGCTCTAAAACAGTGCCCTGGTCTGATCTTGGTGGCACCCAATTTTGAAAAATATAAAGAAGTTAGTGAAATGATATTTAATATTTATTATGAGTTTACAAAAAAAATTGAAAAACTCTCACTTGATGAAGCGTATCTTGATGTTACTGATTGCCCTCAGTTTAATAATAATGCCATAGAGATTGCCAAAGAAATAAAACGTAGAATTTATCGAAAAACGAAACTTACTGCAAGTGCTGGTGTCTCTTTCAATAAGTTATTAGCAAAAATAGGTAGTGACCTTCATAAACCAAATGGGCTAGCTATCCTAAGGCCGGATTCAATTCAGGAAAATATATCACATTTTTCAATCTCAAAAATTTGGGGAGTGGGTAAAGTAACTCAAAAAAAATTAAACACGCATGGTATTTATACATTTGGAGACTTACAGAAGTATACAAAATTAGATCTAGTAAATTTTTTTGGAGACTTTGGAGCAAACCTTTATAATTACGCAAGGGGAGAAGATAATCGTGATGTATGTAATGAAGGAGAGAGAAAATCAGTCTCTGTTGAGACGACCTTTCACGAGGATACGAAGGATGAGTTTAAATTACTAATGGAGGTCAGCAATACCTTTGATGAAGTTAAGCGCAGAATTGAAAAGTATAAAGATCGTCAAATAAAAAGTATTTTTGTTAAAATCAAATACCATGATTTTTCATCGACAACGATTGAATCCCAGGTTTCATTTGAGCTTTGTAACTTTCAAAGATTGTTTACAAAAAGGTTTTATGAAAAAATTGAAGAAGTAAGACTTATCGGAGTTGGAGTTCGTTTGCATTCAACAAAGACGGATGGCCAAATGGAGCTACCTCTTGTCTATTCAATGTAAAACTCCAATTTAGATTTTATTTCCTCAAATTTAACTTTCAATTCCTTAGGCATTCCATTAAATGAAGCATCTTGAAAGACATGTATGATTTCCGGTAAGGATTGATTTTCATTTGCCAATTCCACATTTTTACAAAATTCGTCTAGTTCTTTATAAAAAATTTCAGCTTTATGCTCTTCTAAGAAGTGATTGAGATCATAAGTTAGATTGGCAAGGGATTCTAAAATTTCTTCTTGATCAAAGCGGACAATACGCCTTCTTTGAAAAATATAATATAAGAAGCCTAGGAAGCAAAGTATGCCCATTTCAATTAAAATATTAGTCCATGTATTACTCATTTAAAATCCAAATAGTTGTATAAATGCTTTATTAATAAAAAGTGGTGCTGGCAAAAGTATCGTCACCCACATTAGAAGGTATCTTCCCTTCTTTAATTGACTCTGTTTTAGTTGTTTATCAATGATTAACCCAAAAAACTGAATAAGGAAATAAATAACCATCGAACCAATAAGGTTTTGACCAGTAGCAATGAAGAAGGGGACGGTAAGCATCAGTTCATGAAAAAGCCCGGAAGCTATAAAAATAAATAATTGTCTTCTATATAGTTTCTTAGGGAAATAATACTTACCTGTACTCCTCAGCCAATCTCGAATCCAAACATTCCAGCGAATTGACCAAAATTCAAAGAGGTTTTTTGATAAAAAAGGTGAGTTGTGAATATCAATAGGAACGTCTTTAAATAAAAGAGAAAATACCTGAATATTAATACCTAGGTACATTGTAAATACATAAACAAATGGAATGAGGAGGTAAGCTTTAATAGTCCCACTATCAATCGTGTTAAAAAGTAGTGGATATGTACGAAAAACAAAAATGAATAGCAAGGAGACGGCAATATAGCTCTTCAAAAAATTTGTTGTTGCTACTTTTTCCGGAGTGATTGATTTTGTAACCGGGGAGAGTTTTGTCAGGGATGGATTTATTTTAGATAAAGCGCACCTAGTCCCAATGAGCTTCATAATGGAAAGAGTAAAAACATTAAACAAAATAAAGCTAGTGTAGTAACTCATAAGTCTTGAATATATCTTAAAATAAACAATTTTTATATTAAAAAAAGACGCTTTAGAGATCTGGAGAAAAAGCCGATGAGTTAAGTAGTAGGAGAAAGCTGATGTACGTTGCTAAAGGTATGAGGGATTTGCTTCAAAGCACCCAATTAAATATGGAATTTTTTGAATCACTGGATAATTTTCAGATTCACTTCATTGAAATGTGTTTTAAACAATCAATGGATGATAAAATGGGAATGATGGCAGATGTGGAAAGATATAACCTGCATTTGTTTGAAGAATTTAAGCTTAGACAATTGGAAGATTTATATGGGGTAGACCCTGAGTACTTTAAGAAATCTGCTTAAGTAAATTGAATATTTAAATTAAATTTCGACAATACCATATTTGAATCAACACCAATAAGTTCACCCTTTTTGATACTTTTCCAAATATTCTCACCTTGTAAATTTTCACTCGAGAAAATAAGGTGATTCACTTTATCGTTACTCTTAGCTTCAGTTTCACATATTGCTGAATAGTGTGAACAGGTATCCCTCTCCGAGCACTTTCCTTTAAAGGTAGAAAAGTTCAAACTCTGGCCGCCATTAAAGCCCATCATAACTTTGCCGGATGTTAATAAATACGTAATATGATTTTCTTTTGGATTATTATCATCGCCACCATATAGCGGCCCACTATACTTACAAACTATAGAGCAAAGTTCCTCAGTAACATCTTTTAGGACACTCAGATCAATTTCAGTCTTTGAAAGGGGTTGTCTCTTTTTAATTAAGCTTAAAAGAATATAAAATAAGATCTCGCTATCTGTAGTTCCGAGGATAAATTTCTTAACCTTAGGATCAATATACTTCAATAATTTTTCTCGGTAATCGTCAAAGTTTTTGAGATTACCATTGTGAGCGAAAACCCAATTTCCATACTGAAATGGATGGGAATTGAGAATATTTAAACTTCCGTGAGTAGCTTTTCTGATATGAGCAACGACTGTGTGGGAAGAAACAACACCACTGACTTTGTGGAAAATATGATCATCTATTGCACGGTCGGTTGATTTAATGAGGTGGGGGGTATCTTCTTGGTAATAGGCAACACCCCAACCATCTGGGTGGCGAATACTCTGCGAACTTAAAGCATTATCTGCATGAACGAGGCTGCTATGAACTTGGCTATTAATAACCGAGCGGAATCCAAATAATCTACACATAACTTTATTATGAAGCAGTTTAAAATCTGATACAAGATGTCAATTTCTTCCGCTATAAAAAGAGTGAAATATCCTTATAATGATATTAAAGGAATTGTAATGAAGAAACTGATAACCATGTCCCTTATTGTTGTTGTTTTTGGGGGCGGAATTTTATTTAAATCAAAGTTCTTTGGTCATGATAAGACGCCAATGAGTTTAGCAATAAACAATCCAATCAAGTCATTTGATCCAGCAGTCGTCTTTAATGATGATGCACTATTTGTCATGGCCCAATCTTTAGAGTCTCTGTATCAGTACCATTATTTAAAACGACCATTTGAAGTGATACCATCTTTAGCAGATGGCATGCCTGAAATTTCTCCGGATGGCCTTGTGTATACAATAAAAGTAAAAAAGGGAATTAAGTATCATAATCGCTATAAATTCTTAGCAAAGAACAGAACAGTAACAGTAGATGATTTTATATGGCAAATTAAGCGTTTAGCATTTGAACCGTTAAAAAGTACTGGAGCTTGGCTATTCGCTGGAAACCTAAAAGGGTTTAATGAGTTTAGAACTTCGGTTGGCTCTAATTTAGATAAATTTTACTCGGAAGACTTAACAGGTTTAGAAAAAATAGATGACCTCACAATGAAGGTTCGTTTGAAAAAGCCTGACCCCAATTTACTTTATTTTTTATCTATGCATTTTACCGCACCAGTTCCCCTCGAAATCATTAAAAGTTTCAATAATGATTTAAAGAATATAATGATTGGCACAGGTCCCTATGAGTATGTTGGCTTTGAGGAAAATAAATACAATTTTAAAAAATTTCAAGGTTTTCATGAGGAGTATTACCCAAGTACCGGGGATCGATATGCTAATACTGAAAAGTTATTAAATTCTTCAAAGGAGCGTCTTCCATTTATTGAAGAATTAGAGTTTAGAGTTGTTACAGGAGAGGATAATAGGTGGGATGAGTTTATTGCTGGAAATATTGATATTTTGGACGTGCCTAAAAAACAGTTAATAAAATTATCAGATCCAACCTCTGAAACAAATAGTAAGTTTAAAGATGATGGAATCATTGTTAAGCATTTTTCAAGGCAAACAACTAGGTGGATAGGGTTTAATATGAATGACCCAGTCATTGGAAAAAATTTAAACTTAAGAAGGGCCATCGCACACATCATTAATCATGATAAATATATTGAGTTACTAACTAATAATACCAATCTTAAATCGAACTCCATTTTTAACCCTTCAATACAGGGATATTTACCCGAACATAGACTTCCTTATAGTTTTAATATTTTAAAGGCCAAGGAATACTTAAAAAAATCAGGCTACAAACCAGGTGAGCTAACTCTGACATATTCTACTCGGGGGAAGCAAGCCGTCCATCATGAAGAAGCAAACTTTCTTAAAGAGCAGCTTTCGATCATCGGGATTGATCTCAATATTAACGTTATTGAATTTACAGACTTTTTAAAACTTGGACGTTCTGGAAAATTACAATTTTGGACTGACAATTGGATTTATGACTATCCTGATGGGGAAAACCTTCTTCAATTGCTCATTTCTAAGAATCATCCTGGAATAAACAAGAGTGGCTATTCGAACTCAAAAGTTGATTTACTATATGAGAAGCTAACAAAAACCTTAAATAAGAATGATCGATTTAAAATAATGTACGAAATAGAAGACATAGTTGAAAAAGACCTACCTTGGGTGATGTTGATGTATGAAAGTACTTATATTATTCAACAGAAAAATATTAAAAACTTTAGAAAATCCTTTTTTATTAGAAATTTTATCAAGTATTTACAGAAAACTTAAACCATTATTATTGAGATAAAGTGAAATTCCTTTATCTTTACTTAAAAAAAGCCGATAAATTTTTTATGAAAGATATACTTTTTTATAAAGAATTAGAGGTTATGGCCAATATTGGTTGGTGGTGTTTCTATGTTGAAACTAACGAGCTAATTTGGAGTGACCAAACGTATAAAATTCATAAAATGCCCCTAAACGAAAAAATTCTAGTTGAGTCTGCGATCAATTATTACGTACCTGAACATCGGCCAATAATTGAAGCCGCATTTAAACGATGTCTTGAAAAGCATGAAAGTTTCAATTTAGTACTAAGAGTTGAAAATGCGGATGGCGAAAAAATTTGGGTAAGGTCGAATGGTAAGCCTGTTATTGAAAAGAATAAGGTTATAAAAATATTTGGTACATTTCAAGACATTGATGAACAAATGAAAGTTAAGAAAGATAAAACTTCTATTTGGTCAGAACTTCAAAGGTATAAAGATATTTTAGATGAATTCGCTATTGTTGGAGAAACAGATCTTAGAGGAACCATTATATATGCAAACAAAAAATTCTGTGAAATTTCTGGATATAAAGAAGAAGAGTTAGTTGGAAAAAATCATAGAATCTTAAACTCAGGCTATCATAGTAAAGAGTTTTTTAAAGATCTGTGGGACACAGTTTCCAGCGGAGATTCTTGGAGTGGTAGAATTTGTAATATGGCCAAAGATGAGAGTCATTATTGGGTTGAAACCTATATTTCTCCTACTTACAATTCTGAAAATATTATGATTGGTTATATGTCTCTTAGGTTTGATATTACTGAAAGGGTTGAATTACAAGAACAAGTAGCGAGAGAGCAAGAGATGGCCGCATTCTCAGCACAATTAGCGTCCGTTGGGGAAATGTCCGCCAATATTGCCCATGAAATTGCAAACCCGCTGACCATTATTTATGGGAGAAATAATACACTTCTTAAGTGTGCTAATGATGTTGAGAAGCTTGAGAAAACACAACAATCCATTAGTGGAGCAATTGAGAGGATTCAAAAGATCATAAAAGGTCTAAAGCGTTTGTCTCGAAAGTCACAGAGTGATGAATTTGAATTAGTGTCCTTAAAGGCTTTAGTCGATGAAACTTTAAACTTCTCAAAAGAGGCGTTAAAGTCTAATCAAATAGAGTTGATGTTCGATGATATTCATGACGATATTTTTGTTGAGTGTCGGGAAATTGAAATCTCACAAGTACTCTTAAACCTTTTAAGTAATGCTAGGGATGCAATTATTGAGAGTAAGACTACAGATAAGTGGATAAAAGTTCAATTTAGAGATAAGGGGGAACATATTATATTTAATGTTTCTGATTCTGGCCCCGGAATACCAAAAGAAAATAGAGATAAAATTATGGAGTCTTTTTTTACAACAAAAAAGATGGGGAAAGGTACCGGTCTTGGCCTAAGTCTGGCATCTCGATTTTTAAATGAACATGGTGGCTCTTTAACTTTGGCCGAAAACACTGACGAAACGACATTCGTTCTCAATCTACCAAAAATTCAAATTAAAAAATAGAATTCTTCAATTCATCCAAAATATCTAGCTGTTCATTAAAACTTTTTGAAAGAAGAAAACGTCTTTTAAATATATCACCTTGAGGAAGATCATCGTATAGATAGCGGCTTATACTTTTTAGTCTTTTTATTCGAGAAGACTCAATTAGATTTTGTTGCTTTAAGATTTCTTGGTAAAAACGTTTGTAATATCTAATGATTTCCTCAATTCTAAGTTGCGGAGTATCGACTTCATCATTAGCATATAACCGAGCTATCCAAGGTGTTTTAAGAGCAGGCCTTGCAAGCATTATTGAGTGACATTCAGTATAATCAAAGTACCTCTTGATATCGTCTACTGTCCAAATATCACCATTACCAATTATTGGGGTTTTGACTGTTTTTACTGCGCGCTTAACATAATCCCAATTGGCCACTCCTTTATAAAGTTCATCTCGGGTTCGAGCATGAATTTTTATGGCGTCAACACCTTCATCTTCTAGCATCTTCAGAATGTTTTCAAATTGAGAATCATCACGGTAACCAACCCTGATTTTACAGGTGAAAATTCCTGGGAAGTGAGTACGAATCAGTTTTATGATCTTTCTAAGCTCTTCAGGCTCGCTAAGTAGAAAAGAGCCACCCTTGTTTTTACAAACAGTTTTGGAAGGACACCCTAAGTTTAGATCAAGCCATTTCATACCAATTTGTGCAATCGCTTCAACAGTCTCTTTAGTATATGCACCTGGAGAAGTTAAAATTTGATATACTGTTTTATCGATTAATTTCTCATTGGCAAGGATACTACGACCAATATGTTTTTCAATATGTTTTGTGGGGTAGGGATTAACTCCAGGTACTCTTAGAAAATCACAACTATAAGTATCCCATTCAGGGTATAATTCGTGAATGACATTTCTGTAATACTCATCGGTAACACCTTCCATCGGAGCAAACATAAGTGAATGTTCTTTTAGGGTAAACTGATTCATATTAAGAGTAGATCGTTAAAATAAGGGTTCTTGGAGTTCCGAAAGTTCTAAATTCACAGAGGTAAACTCCTTGCCAAGTACCTAAGTTAAGCTTTCCATTTGTTATTGGGATTGTAAGAGATGCACCCGTGAGAGTTGATTTTATGTGAGCTGGCATATCATCGCTGCCTTCGGCCGTATGAGTGTAGTAAGCTTCATTTTCTTTAATAAGATGGTTAAAGCTTGTTTCGAAATCAATGAGAACACTTGGGTCACAATTTTCATTGATTGTAAGACCACAGGAAGTGTGTTTAACAAAAATATTAAGCATTCCTGTACTGGGTAATGGGTTGATCTTTTTTTGAATCTCATTAGTTATAAGATGAAAACCTCTTGGCATTGAAGGGATAGTCATCTCGATTTGTCTCATCATGGCGAAAATGTATATAAATTTTATTCACTTGTCATTAAATTCTTCTCCCTTTGTGTCATAAGCTGTATCCCTTGTAAAATATTCATAAATTAGGGGAATAATATGAAGTTTCTGTTAGCGCTTATGCTTTTATTACCATCTGCATATGCAGTAAGTATCAAGGATTATGATCATTATAATTATGATGTCTTTTTTACGAACCCTAAGTGTGAGGGATATGAGTATAAGGAAACAGTATATTCTTTTGATGGTAAACCATTAAACTCAAAGCCAGCCGATGTTTATTGTAAGTATTCAGATGCCAAGAAAAATCAAAAATTAAAGTCTTCTCCTCATTATAATATAAAAAAATTAGTTTCTGATAAGTCACTCAAAGAACTAAGAATGGCCTATTTATCTTTTTCAAGTTCAGATATCTTAAAGACCTTATGCAAAGAGACAATTACAAAAAATAATACGAAAGTCTCTTTAATAGTTGATAAAGGAAATAAAACTGACGAGAAGAAAATGGAGAAAATCCAAAGCCTTCTAGGTTGTAAACCAGATAAGAAATATATTGATGCTGGTATTGCTAATTATCCTAGTGTTGAGTTTAGGGGGCAAGTCGGCGGAATAGGTTATGCACATAATAAAATAATCATGGCGACATATAAGAAATCTGCCGATAAAGTGACAATCGTCTATTCATCAGCAAATATGTCTTCTGGTACTGTTCTTCATCATGAGAACTGGCACTTTCTAACAACTTCGACTAAATCTTACTTCGCTCAGGCTCATGTGTGTATTTTAGATGGAATGAAGAATCACGCCGTTTCGATAAGATCAAATAGGGCGCTTGGCAGAAAAAAAATGTCTGCTATTCAAAATTTTAAAACATATATAAAAAATTGTCGTGCAGCTATAGTTAATGAACCGGAGAGTGATATTAAGTTATCAATAGTTCCAAGTGATGGTGATAAGGCCATGACAAATATTGTTCAGCAAATTGAAAAATCAAAACGAGTTTCTATTGCTGTTCATCGATTTTCTCATAAGAGCTTGATTACTGCTCTGAAAAAGGCTGGTAAAAATAAAAAACAAACAGTTCGATTTATTGCAGATGACGATATTTTTTGGTCAGGGAAAGCTAATGAAATGGAAAATGGAAGGATAGATTGTAATCCAAACCGAAATCCAGGTGCTGTCCCAAGAGTTGGTGCTAATATGTGTAATGAGTATTTTAACGTTATTAGCCTTTCTAGAAGTAAGGTGGACGTTAAGTATATGCAAACAAATCAAAGTTTGTTTTTATTACATCACAATAAGTATATAATTTTTGAGTATCCTGATGGTTCAGGTGCACTTCATTGCGGAGCAGGTAACTTTACCAAAGCTGCTTTTTCTAAAAATTTTGAGAATTACTACTTTATCACGATACCAGAAGTTGTTGAAAAGTTTAAGAAGCAGTATGATCACGTATGGAATGACTTAGCTACCTCTGAGAAGGATTTGCCAAGCGAACAAACGCTTCCTTAGAGAATAATTAGGAAAGTCTAAAACGAAATTTTCCCACTTTGAATTAACTTTTTTAATTTAAATATACCCAATGCTCCCATGCTCCATGGGAGTTTTTCATCTTCAAGAAGCTGTTCAATTTCTTCAATTGTGAACTCTTTTATTGAGACGATGGTATCCTCTCCATCAGGGTTAGGGATCTTGTATTCAGATAGACCAGTAGCGATCACTTGATAGAAATTATTGTTAACAGTTCCTGTGGCCTCTCTATGAATGAGTACTTCAAGATGTTGTGCTTTGAACCCAATCTCTTCTTGCATTTCTCTGTTAGCAGTCTCAAGGGGGTCTTCATCCTCATCCATAAGTCCTGTTACAAACTTTAGTCGAATGGGATGTTTCTCATGGGGCCTTCTTTCTTCAATCATTTTGATTTTTCCATCAGAAGTAATGGGGAATACTTGAACTCCATCGCTTAGGTACACACGTTCCCATGTGTTTTTACCTATTAGTTCTTCTGTTACTTTAATAAATTTGCCTTCATACTTTGTTTTTTCCATACTTGGTATTATAATATACTTCTGGAAGGAGACCAATATGGAATTGATAAAATTAGCTGTTATGGCCTTAAATGAAGCAAAAGATCTAAAAAAAGAATGTGAAGCCAAAGGAGTTGAAATTGTTTTAAATCATAATGATCAGACATGTAATAGAGGTTGTTCTGTAACTGTTGAAGTTCTTGCAAGTGAAAATGACCTTCCTATCGTTCAAGAAGTGTATTCTACAAAATATCAAAAATTACTTAAAGGACATGATGTAAACATGGACATAATTAATTCAGTCTATGATTCAAGTCAAGATACAGCTGTGTGTCCAGCTTGTGGATTTAAGTTTTCAACTAGTAATTCAGAGTGTCCTGACTGTGGACTTATGCTAGGCTAACTACTTTTAAGAATAGTTCTTTCTTAAATATGACTTTAAAATTTCCTGCTCAATGGTTCCTTTTTCATCTACTGGCACACAAATACGAAGTATGAATAGTACTTGCTCTGGACCATCAAACTTGATATTTATTCTTGGATCAAGGAGCGGAACATCGACATGTTTTTTCTTAGAAAGTCTCTTGAAGAAATCGGTTGCAGGTTGGACATACTTTTCGCAGTAATCGTTAGCACAATCTAGAAGGGAATCTTTATGTGCTTCCCAATCTTTGTTCACTTGGATGGGTACTTTTATAACATGAAGAACAAAATCTTGTTGTTCAGTTACGGAATCAGTCTCATTAAATACTTCTGAAGATAAAAATAAACTATTGGGTATTGTAATCATTCTACCAGTTAGTTGTTGGGTGTAATCCTTTGGACCAATTTCGAGAAGTTGGGTACTCATGAGTCCAACATCGACGACATCACCCCTTATTCCATCAATTTCAATTCTATTTCCAACAGAGAAGGGGCGTGCAAAAGCCTTGTAGAAGGAACCACCAAAACAGAGGAAGACTTCTTTACCAGCAATGGCAAAACCGGCCATTAACGCAGCTATAGATATAACAAATTGATAAAGCTCATCTGCCCATAAAATAAAAATTGAACCAAGGAGAATAAATATAAAGAAACCACGAAGGTTAGCTATGAATCTTCTTTTTTGATCATTTGCCATTCTTGAGTGTCTAATACTCCTATCAGACACTAGATACAGTGTAGTTAGGGTGGCCAAAACAACTCCAAATATATACAGATCTTGAAGGTCAAACATTTCACTTATCATTTCTAGTTTCATTCCTTAATTATATAAAACTAGAATGATTTCAGCTATGAAGCGTAGTTTTTACCCTTTCTCTTGTTCAGAGAAGAAACTAAGTGGTTGTCTAACTGCAACTCGGCCACCACCTTTAGGTTTTGGAAAGTCTATAATTGCCAGGACTTTGGCCATACAATTGGTTCCTCTTTTAGAGAACCTTGAGTCTTTTGCTCTGACTTTTATTTTAGAAACCTTTCCCGATCCTAAGATTTCAAAGTTTAAGTCAACTATACCTTTAATATCCTCAGAATTGTATGCCAGCTCTTGTTGATAGCAATGTCTAAATTGTGGAAGGTACTGTTGAAGAATTTTTCTAAGTAATTCTGGATCCATGGAGCCAAGTACAACGGTTTCAGTTTGAATATAGGCGGTATCACGGCCAGATTTACTTGATAGTCCTTTACTTCCAAAGCTGGCTGCTGCTCTTCCTGCTGCATCACTACCCATCTGTCCGACTTGATTAGAGCTTGTCCCGTTAACTTTCGTTGCAAGGCTTCCGGAAGCAGTTGAAGTTGTACTCACAGTACTTGGAGTTTTACTGTTGGTTACAGCTACGCTTTTTGAACTACTAAAAACCGAACTAACATTTGATGCCATCTTGAAAGAATAAGCTTTTGTTTTTGCTTTCGTTTTCGATTTCTTAGATTTTTTAGACTGTGACTTTGCAACCTTTTTTTGTTGTGATTTTTTTGGTTGAGTTTTAGCTCCAGATTTACTGTGAGCAATTTTCTTATCTGGTTGTTTTGTGGCCTTATGACCTGTATCTTTCTTTGTGTCATTAGCTTGAGTACTCGCCATTTTCTTTTCATTTACATTGGCAGTTGTTGGTTTTTTATAAATAATCGATAGTTTCTTTACTGGGACTTTCTTTTCCGGAGAAAAATCTACAAGTAATAAAAGTAACATGGGAACAATTACCGCAGCAAACTTTTTTGCGGTATCTTTAAAGAAACCTTTCTCTCTTCGTAAAGAAGATATATGAAGTAGGTTACTTGGAACATTAGCAATCTCAACAAAGATTTGGTAGGTTCCACGGGAAATAATGATGACCGAGCTTTCAGATAGTTGCATTGTTTTTTGACTGATATTAAATTCTTCCAATTCACTAATAGTAATTGTATCGCCAGAAACATTAAATAATGGTGTTTTTACTTTGCTGTTTAGAATATCTACCACTACATTATTCTTGTGTGATGTACTTGAGGCATGAACAGTCCCATCTTGAATAGGGTAGTAAAACTGCTCGATAATATTTCCATTAAGTGACGTTGTAACTTGAATACAATTTCCATCAATTTCTTCTAATAAGTCAAAACTACTTTCAAACTCTTCCGTCTCAATATATGATTCAGCATTTATGCTAAGGTTTTTAAGTGGGTTGTTAAATAATGGAACAAATTCAGTATCATCAAATTTTATATCACAATACTCATCATCAATGAGAACTTGATTTTCATCTGTTTGTTGAGGAACATACACTTTGTTATCTTGAAGCTCTTCGTAAACTAAAACTGATGAATCCATAGATTCAATAGATGTTATTTCTGTATTTTCAATCAAGTTACAATGCAATTTACCGAACGAAAGTGAATCACCTTCAAAAATAGGAGCTTGTGAATTAACTTTCTCCCCATTAATATAAGTACCATTTTGACTTTCTAAATCCATAACTACAACTGAACCATTTTGATCTACAAATACCATTGCATGATAATGCGAAATACTGTCGCCAGATAATTGAATATCTGCATGTTCAGCCGAACCCACTAACATTTTATTCGTCGTTAGCGAGTAGGATTCATTATTAATAATGAGGTTTAAACTGTTTTTTTGTTTCATGCTTATCTCTCAATTTTCTTTTTTAATTTCTTTGATATCTCTAATTGTTTTGTCATATAATAACTGTCTTTTTTGTCTGCATTCCCAATTGAACTCTCTGCATTTTTGTAAAGTCCTAACATAAGGTATGTCATGGCCATATTGGTCGCAATATCATCTCTTGTTCTGTACTCCTGTGGTATTCGATTAAAGTAGACAAGGGCATTTTTATAATTATTTTGCATAAGTTCTAAATGCGCTTTAGAATTTAGGAAATCAACATCTTTTGCATTTTTGCTAAGGAGGTACTTTAACTCAGTTTGTGCTTTCCCATATAGTCCAAATTTTAAATAAATTTGGGTAAGGTTATACTTTGGAGTCAGGGAATTTTTAGAAAGCTCTATCGATTTTTTAAAGTAATCTTTAGCCTCCTGATATTTCTGTCCCTCTAATAAAACAACGCCAATATTGTTTAGAATTATTGATTTTTGTTTATTAGTTCTGGCCCTACCAAGAGCAAGGTTGAGAAAGTTTCTTGCTTGTGTATATTCTTTTTTTAGAATGTAGCATGTACTAATTTGATTCCAGTAGAGATAGCTATTTATTTTTGAATCAAGCTCCGATTTGAAGATTGCGTTTGCCTTATCAAATTCTTTATTGTGGCAAAGGGCAAGTGGTTCTTGAATCTTAACAGAGTTTCCAAGACGGACACTGTCATACCTTTTTAAGGATTCATATTTTAGCCCATCATGTTCTGCATGCTTAATTTGTCTTGGGTTCTTGAAACTTGCACAAGAATATAAGGTGAAAATAAATGTTAAAATGAGTAATTTGTTCATATTAATTCCCTAACCCAAATGTGATTGCCATTGATGAAGCTGGAGTTCTAATATCCGAAATCTCCAGTATTTCGTGAGATTGATTACTCTCATCTCTCTTAACAATTAGTAACTCGTACTTTTCAATTAAATCTTGTGATTTTGTTTTGAAATTTCTAACTTCATTAAGCATGTTTGAAGATATTTTAAACATTTCTCCTTTGAATTGCTTTTGAAAATTTTTGTCTTCAATTGGAATCGAGTAGGCATCTACTTCTTTTGAGAACGCACTACTTAATTTTGTAAGCTCGTCGTAAACTAATACTGAAACTTGACCATGACCCTTTTCAAATATTTTATTGGCCTTGTCGTTCAGAAGCTTTAAGTTATTGATACGAGCTGATAACTTTTGAATGAATACATTAGGATTAGGGTTCTTATTATTTATTTTAACCCTGATTTTGGAAAAGTTTAATATTTCCTTTTGTAGATTCTTATAATCCTCTAAAGAGGATAAAAGTAACTCACTTTGTGTTGTTTTTAATCTCTTTAGTTTTGCTTCGAATTGAATTCTTTTCATCGGAGATTCTTCGTAGTTTTCCCAGAAAATCCTTTCATAGTAAAACGAAACCATATCAGGATATTTCTTTTCAAAGTTATTATCTGTAATATAATTGACTAAAGATCCTTCATGATTATTTTCGAATAAATGCACAAGTATTTCTTTTTCAAGTGTTTCTGGTATCTTGTGAATACATCTTTTGTAGGTTTTTAGAGTGTACATAACTTTACTAATATAATCATTCGCAAGATCATTTCTAATGGCAGCTGTAAAAATTGTTTCATTATTGTTTTTTTGTTTACAGTAATTTCTTAGAATAAATTTATTGAGCTTTGCAGCGTTTAAGAAATTATGAAGTAAACTGGTTCTTAACGCCATTTTTTCTAAGAAGGGTCTTTTGTTCTGAACTTCTTTTCTTGTGTAGTATTTAAAGGATTTTTGATACCACTTTAAAGCATTATTATTATCTTCAATGTCAGTGTATATCATTCCCATGTTAAAAGCAGCTTCACCCTTAATTGATTTAGGATAGTAGTCTGTGAAATGAATTTTTTGGTATCCTGCAATCGCACCTTTTGAATCACCTGATTTATTAAGCTTTTGAAGTTGACCAAATAAGATATTAGCCAATATTGTTTCAGATTTTTTTACTTCAACTTTAGGGAAGCCAAGGTATCCTTTTTGCATTAAGTTGATTTTATTAGCTAGTAATTCTGTGTTTTGATCTTTAATTAGTGTATCTAGTTGAACCCTGTAAAGTCCTTGTTGTTTTTTGCGATCTGATTTGAAATTCGCAATATATCTATCGAGAGTCGATTGCATGTTTTGAAAATCTTTCCTGACAAGAAAAATACCAAAGAGTCTGGGGTAGATATCCTGAGCCTTTTTATCTTTTGGCCAATAACTAAGATATTTGTTATAGGCAAATTGTAATTCATTAGCTTTTTCTGACTTATTGAACTTTATAAAATCAATACAAGAGAATATCGCATCAAGATTTTTATGTCTTAGATCATTTTTAGATTGTTTTTTATCATAGTCAATTAGGGAGACCTTATAAGAGGTGAGTGCCTTCTTGAATAATTGAACGGAATAATATGTTTCTGCTTTAAAGAATTCATATTGTGATTTTTCTTCTGAGTGAATACTGGAAAGAATATCAAAATAAGAAATGATTTCTTCTAAAGTGGACTTATCATATTCTTGATTGTGCTTTGAGTAATCCTTTTTGAGAATAACTTGCTTTGAGCCAACAACATCTGCGATCTTTCTTATCGCATCTTCAGTTTGATATTTGTTAAACTTAATTGTAGGAAATAGTTTTGCTATAGATATCAACTTTTTAGGTTTATGGAACTGTTTGTATAAATCAAATTGGAAAAGTCTTAGGTCAGCATAAAGCTCACTTTGGAGTTTTGGCGAAATAGTATTTTCTAAAGAGTCTACAATGGATTGAGTTTCTTTGTAATAACCTTTGTTAGAAGCTTTTTGAGCAAGCTTTAACAAAGATTCATTCTTTGTTGAAGAGTTTTTATTGATAAAATCAACACCTCTTTGAATTTGTTTTCCTAATACGTAAAAGGAAACTAAGCCTGTCATGGCCTGGTCTCTTACGTCTACGTAGAATTCATCTGCACCAAGTCTATAACTTTTTTCTAAATGATTAATGGCTTCATCAAATTTATGGCTTTTAAGAAGGCACCAACCGTAGTTTAATAAGTTTTTTGTATACCATTCGTCATCTTTATTGTTGAGAACAATTTCGTATTGGTAAATTGCACCTTTCCAGTTTTTTTCATTATAATAATACTCAGCAAGACTAGTTCTAGCTAGGTAGTTGACTTTAGTTTGTCCTTTTGAATTATCGATGGCCTGTCTTAAAAAATTAAGTTCTTTGTTATCATAAGAGAAGTCCCTTGAATTTAAGGCAAGTGTATAAAAAATAGCAGCCTTGTATCTGGTGTTGGGATACTTTCTTAAGAGGTTTAATCCAAAAGCATTTGCTTCCTTGTATAGTTTAATTGTCTTTTTAAAGATATCACTTCTCTTGATTTTGTTTCCATACTTTAGTTTTTTTGCCACGAACTGCTTGTTTTCTTTTTCTTTGAATAGTTTTACCTTTTCGGATTTTAATTCAAACATTCTGTATTGAAGTTTTTGGGATTTTCTTTTCACCTTGTTAATGGCACCCATTTCTTCATTTATTAAACGATAGATATTATTCCATCTTCTCTTTTCAAACTCTTTTTTAGAAAGTTGTTTTCCGCTCTTTTCAGCCGCGAAAGAATTGATTGAAATTGTTAATATAATTAAATGAATAATAAATTTCATTTTAGTAATTTCCTTGAACTATAAATTTGAATTCGGTATACCCCGCAATCGCAGATGTATGCATGACGCCTTTCATGAACTTGTAAGGAACACCTTGGTCAAAAACCAAGTTGATTGCTCTTACTGCTGTACTTGCTGGAGATCTTAGTTTATCTTCTTCTTTAATCTCTTTTAGTCTTTGTAGTAAATCTGCATTTTCCCCTGATCCTCTAATGACCCCAATCTGTTTACTGTTAACGTAAAGCTTTTTATTAGAATCAACTTGAACTACAACTGCATGGTGTCCTAGCTTTCTTGCGTCTGAAGTAGGTACAACTAAATCTTTAACAAGATTCAGTTTCAAATCAGAGGCATTATAACTTTTAAGTAAAAAAACTAAGAGAATTACTAGAACATCTAAAAGTGATGTAATATCAATTTCCATTGGTTCTGATTTCTTTTTACTTTTCTTGTTAAAAAACATTCTTCTCATAGTTTACCTATTTCTTAGTCTTGAGTTTCAAAAATAATCTTTTCAAATAGTTTTTTTGTCGGATATTTTCTATTCTTATGATCAATCGCAGTGATGTAAACATTAGGTTTTGATATTTCCCGTGTTGTATCAATTATTTTAACTATCTTCTCATACTTGAAATTATGCGTAGGTTTTAGAATCGCAGACTCTTCAGTTGGATTCTGCTTCTTTAGTTCAATTAGACCTTCGTTTAACTTATCTAATTGTGAAAAGTTATAAGTCTTGTAAACATTTTCATCTAGCCCTGTTTTTACAGTGATTTTATCTCCACTTAAGACAAGAGTTAGATTTAGTGGGGGCTTTTTCATTTTTTCACTCGAAGTAGAGGTAATGGGAGCATCACTACCAATTTCATAGATGTCTATGAACTGTGCTGACATCAGTAAGAAAAATATAAAAATGAAAATTGCATCCAAAATTGGTATTAAGTTTAATTTCGGTGCCTGTGTTAGTTTTTTACGCATTGTTTTTCCTCAAACTACGCAGCTTCATTTTGCTGCTTAGTTCCTTTTCTTGTTGATAAAAGATCAACTAGTTTTACTGAGTAATGTTCTAGGTCTCCAACAATCTTATCTGCTTTTGTTGTTAGAATTTGGTGAACAACCATTATTGTAATTGCAGAGATTAGTCCAAATGCAGTTGTATTCATGGCCTTGGAAATCCCTAGTGCAAGAAGTTCTGCCTTTGAAGCTGCATCAGCTGAGGCAACGGCTGCGAATGATTGGATTAGTCCATAAATGGTACCGAGTAGCCCAACAAGAGTTGATACGTTTGCAATAAGTGCTAGGTATCCTAACCGTTTCTCTACATGAGGTATTGATTCTAGCATGCTTGATTCTAAAGCATCCTGTATCTGTTCTTTTGACTGGTTGGCCCTCTTTAAGCCATTTCTTAAAACGCCAGCGAGTAAAGATTTATTGGTAGAGCAATTCTGAATGGCACTTTGTACTTCATTTGTTAAAACATCTTTTTTAACTTCATTCATTAAGCTTGTTCCGTCTATATCAAATTTAAATAAGCTTTTTAGTCTTTCTGCAGCGATAATTACTCCAAAGATCCACATTGCTAATATTATCCACATAAAGACACCACCGTCGTCCATAAATTTTGCAAATCCTTGAACTGCGTTTAAGTCTTGTTGTGGCCCACCAGGTACTGTTTGTACCATTTCTTGGTTGTTGGTTGCTTCTGTTGTTTCGTCCATTTTTTGCTCCTTCCTATCTTAAAAATTTTATTTCATCTATTATTTTTTTATTAAAGTCATCTCGATGGAGAAGATCTCTCTCAAAGACTTTACGCCTTCTTTCCTTGACCGAGATATCTCCCGGGGCAATAATTTTTCCCTTGATTTCCATGTCCCCAAGGTCAAACTTTTCATATTCTTTGTATTTATAAACAACCTTCTTACTTTGTGCTAAAGCAGGTGCCGCAAAACATAAAATCACACAAGTCATTACTAATTTATTCATTGAGTTCTTTCCTTCTTGTCTTACAGGTTGATGTTAATGCAAGAGAATAATCTCCTAGTTCATCTGCCCAAAAAGCATTCTTAAAGGTCCAGAAATCCTGGTGACTTTCCCTCGTGATATTTTCAAACTTTCCACGACTTCTATCTTTGTTAAAAGTCTTGTTCTTATAAGCAAGGTCTCTTTTTCTGGAAAGAATTTCGAGCTTTAGATTAAACATTTCATTAGATAGTTTATGGATTTCATTTATAAATTTATACATTGAGACTTTTACATAGTGATTCATTTGTTCTTTTAAATCTCTTTGCATAGTCATTAGAAGAGGAAGATTTGCACCTTTGTTCGCTCTGAAAATTTCTTGATTCATATTGTAAAATGAGTTCAAATCTAAGTTGTATTTTATTCTTTTAGACATTTGAGTAATTAGATTTCTTAGGAACTTATTTTCTTTTTCTGTTTCTGAAATAGGTGAGAACATCATATCGAAGAAAAAAAGTTCTTTTTTTCCTTGGCCCTTGATAATACTTTGAAGCTTGTTACTTCTAGGTGCGTAAGTGGTGTAGTACTTATCAACAACTTGAAGTGCATCTTCATAAAGACATAGCTTAAAATAGTTTAAAGCTTTAAGAACTTCTGCTTCAGGTGTAAAGTAACTTTCAAGTAGTGGGGAGTTATAGGTTAGTAAAATACCTAATGACCTATTGTAATTACCTGTGTAATAATAGGCCCAAGCTTTCTCAAGCAAAGTATAAGGCCATTTGAAAGATTTCTTTGGAATGTCTTCATAGTTTCTAATTGCTAATTTATAGTTTTTCTTCTTGTAGTGTATTCTTGCGATATTGATTATGCAGCTTTCTTTTAATACGGCGAAATAGTTCTTCTTTTTATTTTCGGTACGTTTTTCCCAGCTGTATGCAAGAGCGGAACAGCTTCTATATGTCCGAATAGCATTGTTGTACTTACCGGCCATCAAGTATGCTGTTCCTTTTACAAGTAAAGCTTCTGGGTAGAGTCGGTGACCTTTTGGCATTCTTTTTAAACGTTTATGAGCATGGCTAAACTTCTTCAAATAGAGATTTCTTTTGGCCATAATTAGATCAGTTGTCGGGATGTTAAGTTTTCTCAATTCTAAATCTGTAAATGTATTAAAAAAATGTGTTCCAGTATGCGCCACTAATTTTTCAATATAGTGTTGCATGTTTTGATCTGGAGTTGAGTATTTAAATTGATGAGCCACCATATCAAGGGCTGTAAAATAATCTTTATTCATATAGTGTACATAAGATTTTGTGTACAGTTTATCTATTGCTGTCTTTTTAGCATAGGCACTTGTTATTGTTAATATGGTGATTAGTATGAATTTCATCATTAGAATGAGGCTCCGATACTAAAAATTAAATCATTGTTTTGATCCCAACTTTTGCTTTTTGGATTCTTAGGCGTTCCAGCTTCAAAATTGGTGTTAAGTAGCTCTAGACCAATATTTAATGACTTGTTTATATGAAATTTAAAAGTAGTCTTTAGCTGTATTGGTGTATAGTTCTCGTCCTCGAATCTGTTTTCAGTCTTAAGCTCAGCAGTTTCCAGGTTACTTTCCATTTTATAAGCACCTGTTCCAACTCCAAAAGACCAATCAAAATAATATATTTGATTGAAAGTATTAATCTTTCCATAAAATGGAGACCATACAGCGAAAATTGTTGAGGACGATAAAGGCCTTCTAATAAATGGTGCAAGTCCAGCAACCGATTCTACACTTTTTAAAGTTGAATTATCTGCGTTGGAATATTTTAAATGTGAGAACTCAATGGCCCAATCTTCGTTTAAGAAGTATCCAAGTTTTATTTGAGCTCCATTAGTTTCCTGGAAAGTACTTGTCATATTCATCATGTAGCCTAGGTCTACATAAAAAGAATTATCCTTTGGGTGTAACTTATTTTGTAAAACGTAAACTGATTTATCTGGGTCTAACCAAAGAAAATCATACAGATCTTCTTCTCCAGCAAAACTATTTACTGTTATTAAGCTTAGGAATATTAAAATGAACCGTTTAAATTGCATTACTTTTCCTCATTAGTAAAATTTACTTATGAACCATCCGTAGTAATTTTTCTTTTGATATTTTTCCGATTCCATGGAGTATTATCTATTAATTTAATACTTTATCGGGGTCGTCTCTTTAAACTTTAGTATTCTACAAAAAGAAATGGAGGCTTTTCCATGCCCCCATTTTTTTTAATACTATTTCAATAACTTATCTATTTTACAGAGTTGTAACGAATCTCAATCTTCGCTCCAGCAGCTGGGATAGAGTACGCATCGAACTTCACAGAATTTGAAGAACTATCATAACTCCAAGCAGAATCAAGTACACCATCAACATATATTTCAATATTTGCTGAGTCATATGGTTTCTTTGATAATGGAAATTGTTCTGTTAGATCAGCAATTTGTTCACCCATCTCTAAAAGAGTTGAGTGGAAATCACTTTTAATACTAGCAACTTTACCACCCGTTAACGTTGTGATTTCGTTGTATCTTTCATAACCTCTACTGATACCACCAGACTTTCTTGTTTTAACCATGTCAACAATACTAAAGGCTTTAATTAACCCGTTATTGTCTTTCCATTTTTGGATTTGCTTTAAGTGGTCAGGTACTGATTTTGAAGATTGATCTTCTTCATCAGACATGTAAACAATAGTAAAGTAAGCATCTTTTCTCATCCAACTATTAGAAAATCTATCGGAAAAAACTTCAGATGCTTGAATACCTTTTTCGTATCCTGATCCTCTGGTTCCTACTTTTACTAGATTTGCAAAGTCTTCCATGAATTGATTTTTGTCTTCTTTCAATTTGTCAGAAGTTAACCTTTCCATCGAGTCTTTATAAACCTTTCCGGCTCTTCCTCTACTTGTATCTGTCGTAGTCACTGCCATTTGAAAATCGATTCCTTTATTCACAAATTCCTTAATAAAGGCTTCAAAGTTCGCACCTAGAGCTTGTTGCTCGTCGGCCATTGAACCTGAATCATCAATAACCCAAAGAATATCTAGTTTTGTACCATTTTCATTTTGGTTAAAACTATCAGTTATATCTTCAAGAACAACTGGTGGTTCAACTGGTGGAACTACAACAACTGGTGGTTCAACTGGTGGAACTACAACAACTGGTGGTTCAACTGGTGGAACTACAACAACTGGTGGTTCAACTGGTGGAACTACAACAACTGGCGGTTCAACTGGTGGAACTACAACAACTGGTGGTTCAACTGGTGGAACTACAACAACTGGTGGTTCAACTGGTGGAACTACAACAACTGGTGGTTCAACTGGTGGAACTACAACAACTGGTGGTTCAACTGGTGGAACTACAACAACTGGCGGTTCAACTGGTGGAACTACAACAACTGGTGGAACAGGATTTGTACCTACATCTACTGGAGGAACAGAATCATTGTCACCTGGATTTGTTGAAGGAGATTCAAACGGGTTTTCAGCAACGTCGTCTGGAAGATTTTCTCTTTCATACTGGTCACTAAGAGTGTCGATAAATTCTTTTTCATAGAACTCTTCTTCCTTACAAGAAACTAAACTTGTAAGAATGAGTCCAAGAATAACTAATTTTCCAAGGCCCTTTGTTTTCATATATTCGCTCCAATATGGTAGCGACGAGGCAAACAGAAATCACTAGAATGTGTTCAAAAAACACGAGTTTCTGCCAATTTATAATAGGGTAGTTTGCCAAGCGGTTTCTCTGGTTTGAAGAACCTAACACGTACAACGGGAACTTACGTACAACACAACACCAGAGTGTTCTTTTGAAAATTATTAATACTATTTTCGTATACCTTATCGGAATAATCAAGAACTACCTTAACAAAGTTTAAATATTCGTCTCATTTCCTTGGGTTAGTGTAGGTTAATTGTCCTTAATTTTCTGAATTTCTTAACAATTGAAAAGTGACTTTTTTTTAAAAAAAAGGTCCTTACAGAATAAGGACCAAAATTAAACTTTAAATTTTATTAAGGGGGAAAATTATTTAGTAGTATTTTAGCTCAACATCAAAACTGTAAGCGGCATGCTCACAATCTCCATTGTCATTGTCACCTGTAGTTACAAACGAGAAATTAAATTCTTTTTTAAGGTCATCATTTTCGTAACTTCGAGAAAGAACTCCAATTTTGATTATTTCTTCATTGGGAATATCAAGCTTCATTTCACCAACAGTTTCTGTTTGTGGAATTGCACACTTCTGTGCATACTCTGGATCTTCAGCTGAAACACCTAAGCAGTATTGATCTGTATAATTCCAGTCATAAAAAGATCCGTAAAGAGAATTTTGTCCATACCAACTGAATTCTTGAAGACCCCATTCATTAGTTAAGAGGCCATTGGGATGCTTGTCACTTTCTGAATAATTTTGACTCGAAATGATGACGTAGTCATTTAATAGTAAAAAAATTTCATCATCATATTTCATTTGTTGGTTTGGAAAAATAAAGTTCATATCGCAAAGAGTTTCTTCTGTTGATACTTCGACAGTAAAGTCCTGCCTTACTCTTGCACGTATAGCTTGGTTCAATCGTGGGCCATTTCCTTCGCTATTTAAATCACTTGCCTCAACTCCGCCTTCATTGAAGTTACATTCAATTGCTGATGGAAATTGAATTGTTACAAGTTTAGTCAACATAGAGTTTCTCGCAGTTACATCTTCACAATTTTTCTTTGTGTTTAGAATTTGCTCCCGATCGAGTTCATACTGGTCAGCTAAAGTTTCGAGATTTTCTTTTTCATAGAATTCCTCTTCTTTACAACTTGTAAACAAGGACAAAGCAGTAAGACAAAGTCCTATAGATCTTGTTAGATGTAGTTTCATAGTAGATTTCCCTAGGGGAGACTGAAATAATTTTCAATAAACGCGCAATAGGAGATAACGTACAACAATATTTCAGTTAATATGGTAAGGGTATTTTAAGCAGAGGTTAGAATTATTTCAAAATTATATTCCATAAAAAAACAAGAATGCCATGATTTTAAATGTTTGGAAATTATTTGCATGAAGTGGATTTCACCTTTTTTATAAATTGGTTTCCTTTTGTTGTCACATCAATTTCGTAACACTTACCACCAGGTTTATCCTCATTAGGTAAAAACACATAGATAGTCTCATCTGGCCTACAATTTTCAATGTTTACAATGTTAGAGTAGAGGAGAGGATCCTTTTCATCTTGCTCAAAGCAATCTCCCCTTGTTTTTCCGGATCTTTTAAATTGAAAAATTGTTTTATCAGGCTTACATTTATCTCTTTGAACTCTAATCATTTCTTCGCTATTTTTTGGTTTTGTATAACAATCTCCAGAACCGCCATCTCTTGATTTCCAAAATAATTTAATCTGATCGTTTTCATCCTTGCAAAATTTCTCTGAGACCTTCCTATAATAAGACTTTCCTTTCGTAGCAGGGTCAATTTCAAAGCAACCATATCTGTTGGCCATCATTCCTAAGAAGAAATCTATTTTTTTAGGCTTACACATTTCTTTTTTTACTTCTGAAATAAACTCTTTTCCATTTGTCTTTGAATCAACTTCTACACATTCTCCTGAAGAATATTCAAACAAGAAATCAGTCTTATCAGGTTTACAGAATTCATTTTTAACTTGATTTGAATACTTTTTACCGCCTGTGTCGATGTCCATTTCAAGGCACTTACCTGTATTGGTTTTACCCGATTTATTAACCCAAGAGTAGGTCGTTTGCATATCTGCTAGTGCACTCTGAAGGAGAAAATTGATTGAAATTAGTAAAATGATCATACTTCATTGTCTCAAGTTATTGATTATGTGGAAATTTAGGCAAAGTTTTCCAAAAGTAAAATAGCTCGAAGCTTTTAGGTGGATTAGTACGATACGAATTAAGTGAGGTAAATATATGTTAGAAACTATGAAGAATTTAATTAAGAAAGAGTTGACCCGAGAACAATTAGTCGACTTTGTCCTAGGCCAAGAAGAGCACCGGTGGATTTCTAATGATCAATATGTAAAAGCCCACTTTTCAGATTTTTTAGAAAGACTTCCTAGAAGAGTTCTTCATAAGGTTTTTGTTGAGAAAATGACACTATTAGTTCGTTCGACTGGTAAATATGCATGCTCTGTTTCAAGCCTCCAACAAAATGTAATTATTATTTTTCCTGAGGTGTATAACCTTTTGACCAAAACTTATGATGGTTGGGCGAAAGCAGTTTTAGCTCATGAAGTGGGGCATCTATATTTAGATCATGCAGAAACAAGTGATGATCCGATGGAAGCTCAGGTAGATGCAGATACGTTTGCATGTGATATGGGATATCTTGAAGAGGTTGAATCATTCCTACATGAACAACCTGAATCAATTGAAAAAAGAGTTCGACTTACCTTTATAACAAATTATTATTTTAATAATAACTAAAAGGCTGGATCTTCCTTATTTAAAATAACACTTGGAATATTCAATATCTCTCTGTAATTAACTTTTTTTATTTTTATGGCTTCGGTTATCTCTGAACTTAATCTCTCGACAGCTCGGTAGTGTCCTCTTACATATACATTTAGAACACTAAGTTCCGTTTCACGTGGATGCACTTCTTCGATTATGCTTACTGTCTGAACTTCTTCCATCTCTAGAATGTGTTCAATCGTTTGTCTTACCGAACCGTAAGAAAGCATTTCAATATGAAAATTCTTAAAATCTTTTTCTTTTTCAATTATTTTATTGATGGGATTTAAAAGTCTTAAAACAATTAAAACTGTGACTGAAAATAATGTCGCAATAAAAGGGTATCCTACACCGATTGTGTAGCCAATTGCGGCGACTACCCAAATAGTCGCTGCAGTTGTTAAACCTGTAACACCACCACGACCTTGAATAATTGCACCTGCACCTAAGAAACCAATACCACTTACAATTTGAGCCGCCATTCTGTTTGGGTCGATAAGTCCAGTATTTGAGTGATTGTCTAAGTTGAGTAGTGAAATAGTTGTGTAAAGTGTAGCACCAATACAGATCATTATATTTGTTTTAAAACCTGCTGCCTTCATCTTAACTTCTCTGTCATAACCCACAAGTCCACCAAGTATAAGAGAGAAAATAATTTGAACACCTAGACCAAAATAAATGGAAACCTCACCAAAGAACTCAAGTTCCATTTTTGTATCTACAAAGTTTATCATTTATCTCTCCTTATTGAATTCCGCTTTTTATTTTATGAAAATTTGATTAATCTATCAAATAAAGAAGAGAAAAAGAATATTAATAAAAAGGATAATGATGAGTATTTTCAATTTTTTTAAAAACGAAAGCAAAGACGAAGTCCAAAAATATAATAAATTGTATTCTAGCCTACAAATAGAATTTCCTAACTTGGTAGAAAAAGAACTTATTATTACAAGTTGTATTGCTGGTCTTTTAGCCCGAGTAGCCTATGTAGACTTTCATTTGGCATCTGAAGAAGTAGAGAAGATGGATGATATTCTAAATAAATGGGGATTTTGCTTTGATGTTCAAGCAAGTGACGTTGCCCAAATGGCCATTAAACATATTAAAGAAATGGCCGGACTAGAAAACCACCTTTATGTACATCCATTGAAAAATCACTTGAGTGTTGATGACAGGTATAGAGTTCTTCAGTCATTATTTTTAATTGCTGCAAGTGACGGAAATGTTGATGGTATTGAATCTGAAGAAATTAGACTTATCACTAAAGGACTTGAGCTTTCTAATCAACATTTTCTCGCAGCAAGGGCAGAAGTTGCAAAGTACTTAACTGCCTTGAAGTAGAGAACATATTTATTTCCCCCTTCTGCGCTATTAACTAAATATGTTAAAATATTAGCAATAGTAATTAGAACAGGAAGTTCTTATGTCAGTAGTAAAGAAATTAAAAAAGTCAGATTCTTATAAAAAGTTCGATCAAATAGATGGTTCTCATCCTTATAAAGAAATCGTTCCAAATGGATTTGTTGATTATTCAGCTCGAATAAGGAAGGGTGGGAAAGTTGCATATCTTAATTTTGAATTAGCTCGAGAAATGGGGCTGATTTCTAAGGGACACGAAGATTGTTTGAATGAGGAGTTGGAAAAGAAACTTCTCGAAACATTCTCAATTCAAATAATCAATGAATATGATCAAATGAAAAATAAAAAGTTCCCTGAATCTGAAATGAAGAAAGGGACTTACATGGCCACTCGTTATCTTCAATTACAGCATGAAGATAAGAAAGGTAGAACTTCTGGTGACGGAAGGAGTATTTGGAATGGGCAGGTGACCAGAAAGAACAAAACTTGGGATGTGTCTTCGTGTGGAACAGGAGGTACGAGACTTAGCCCAGCAACAAGTAAGTTTAATAAATTCTTTGAAACTGGAGATCCTTCAATAAGTTATGGTTGTGGGTATGCAGAAGTTGATGAAGGTTTATCAACAGCTTTGTTAAGCCGTATTTTTAACCTAAATAATCATTCAACTGAAGAAACACTTCTCGTCATTGAATTTAAAAATAATATTTCTATTAATGTTAGAGTTCATGAAAACCTTATTAGACCAAGTCATATTTTTTTACATTTAAAGCAAGATAACTTAGAAGCCTTAACAAGTTTAGTTGATTATTATATTGATCGACAAAGACAGAGAGAGGATTGGAGTAAATGTCCAAAGGGTGTTGGGCGATACGATTTTCTACTGAGAAGATTCACAAAGGATTTTGCAAAACTTTCAGCCGACTTCGAAGATGAGTATATTTTTTGTTGGCTTGATTGGGATGGTGATAATATTTTAATGGATGGTGGAATAATAGACTATGGCTCAATTCGCCAATTTGGTCTCTTTCATCATGAATATCGATACGATGATGTAGATAGATTCTCTACAAATATAATTGAACAGAAAGTTAAGGCTAAATATATTGTTCAAACTTTTGTTCAGGCAATCGAGTATATTAAAACTGGAAATAAAACTAATATACAAGACTTTTCAAATCATAAGCGATTGGTTGAGTTTGATAAAACTTTTGAATTTGAAAAAAATAAAAATTTACTTGAGAGGGTTGGCTTAAGTCCTAGAAAATCATTACAGCTTTTAAAGCGAAATCCGGATTTAGTGAATGAATTTAGAAAAACCTTTAGCTACTTTGAACGATGTAAAAGTGAAAATGGTCTAGTTGAAATATCCGATGGAATTAATTGGGACGCTATCTTCTCAATGAGAGATTTACTTAGAGAGTACGCTCAAGTTCAAGTTATGACTCAAGAGCCTGTTAGTGATGATGAATTTATAGATATCATGAGATCTGAATATGCAACGGATCAGGATGTGGAAATTAACACCTACCGAAAAGCAAAAATAAGCGATTTTCAAAAACAATATAATGACCTTGTTAATGAAACAGCAACTCTTTTTCAAGAAGATGTCGAAGATACACTTTTGGACATCTCTAAAAGATCACTAATCATTAATAAAAGTGAGAGAGTTACAGGTGATGCTGTTACCTATATTGTTGACCTATTAATGAATAAGAAAAAGGATCTTAGCCCGGAAGCTCTCTATGAATTAATTCAAGGCATCGTGGCATCTCAAAATTTGGATCCAGACAAAAAAATATCCTTTCCTCATAAGTATCCAAAAGGAATCTTAAAGGATGTTATGGATATAATAAGGGAAAATAGAGAAGGAATATGAAACTTGTTTTATACAGTGGTGGTTATGCAAATGAAAATTCTGTATTAGACCAAAATCTGATCTCATTATTTTCTAAGAAAGACTTAAAGCTTACTTTTATACCCTCCTGTAGTTATCATTCAAATGAAGATTACTCTGAGATTATCGAACAATATCAACCTTTTGGTATTAAAAAATTTTTAAAATTTAATATTGACCAACCTTTTAGTCAAACCCTAAAAAACTTTGCTTTTCAGTCGGATATTATTCACCTAGGTGGTGGAAATACTTTTTATTTTTTAAAGTACCTGAGAAAAACTGGTTTACTAAAAGATTTACGTAATTGGGTTAAGAATGGCGGAGTTTTAACTGGACTGAGTGCTGGTGCAATTCTTATGACTAATAAGATTGAAACGGCGAGTTTTCCATCTTTTGACAGGGATGAAAATGAAGAAAATGTAAAAAACTTATCGGCACTTCAGTTAGTAGATTTCGAATTTTTTCCTCACTATAGAAACTCTAAAAGGTATGATGAGGAGTTATTATCTTACTCAAAGACTCTGGATACTCCACTTTATGCTTGTCCTGATGGTAGCGGAATTATGATCAATGGTGACGAGCTACGTTTTATCGGAAAAACAGTTTGTTTCTTTCAAGGAAGTAAATATATTGTGAATAAGGCAGCAAAGTAGAAAGTGTAAATTTAAAATAAAACTTAATAATTCATAATTTTAATTCACAAACAACCGATAATATTAACATGACAATATCTAAAGAAGAGTTCGTTAAGCTCATTAAAACTGCAGTTACTAATAATGTTAGTGATATTCACATCCGAACAAATGAAAAACCTTGTTTTCGTGTCAGAGGGGATTTAGTTCCTGTAAAGACAGATCCTTTTAGTTATGAGGATGTAAAAGCGATAGGAATGATTCTGGTGAAAGATGAGGAAGTTAAAAAAAAACTAGATGATGTAAAAGAATTTGATGGCTCTTTTCAGATCCCAAAGCTTTGTCGATTGAGGTATAACCTTCTTAGATATCAGGGTAAAATGGGAATTATACTTCGGATTATTGATGCTGAAGTACCTACAACTGAAGAACTTGGAATTCCTAAAATTGTTAATAAAATTGCAAGTAGCCATAATGGTCTTGTTCTCGTAACAGGTGCAACAGGTTCAGGAAAAAGTTCTACACTCGCGGCCATGATAAACCATGTTAACAGAACCAAAGCGGTCCATATCCTAACTTTGGAAGATCCTGTCGAGTATATTCACCAGCCAATTAAAGCAAGAATCACCCAAAGAGAAATCGGTGAGGACACGCTTGATTTTGCAGCAGCACTTCGTTCAGCTCTAAGGCAAGATCCAGATATAATTCTGATTGGTGAGATGCGAGATGCCGAAACTATTGGAATTGCCTTAAAGGCAGCTGAGACCGGGCATTTAGTTTTTGGAACGGTACATACAACCGATGCCTTAAATACAATTGGGCGATTAATATCCATGTTTCCACCGGAAGAACAGGATGCAGTTAGAGCAAGAATTGCTGATAACTTGTATGCAACTGTTTCTCAAAGATTATTAAAAACTAAAGATGGAAAAGGAAGAGTGGCAGCTCAAGAAATAATGATAACCTCTCCTGGTATTAAAGAAGCTATCGCTGATGCAAGTAAGATTAGTGAAATCTATACATACATTACTAAGGGAAAAAGAGGAAGTGGGACTCAAACTTTTGATCAACATATAACGGATCTATATAAAGCCGGAAAAATTTCAATTGAGGAAGCTAGGTCCAATGCATCTAGTCCTGATGACTTTGAGAGAAATCTAATGTTTGGCGATGAAGAGAACGATGATTCAGGAATGTATTAAAACTCTAAATGAAAAGTTACTGGACCGTCATTTATTGAATAAACTTCCATTTCCGCACCAAATTTTCCTTTTTCAACATTGATCCCCCCTGCTTCAAGCTTATCATTAAAAGTTCGATAGAATATTTTCGCCTTGTTTGGTTGCATAGACTTATCAAAACTTGGCCTATGGCCCTTACGACCATCCCAGCTTAAGGTAAATTGGCTTACACTTAGAACGCTACCATTAACTTGAGAAATATTCTTATTCATCTTTCCATCTAAATCTTCAAAAATTCTTAGGTTTAAAATTTTATGAAGGGAAGTATCGATTGTGTCCATGGTATCTTGTTCTTCAAAGCAAACATAGAGTAAGTAGCCATGTGCCACACTTGCAATAACCTTGTCTTCAACCTTTACTTGAGCTTCTTTTATTCGTTGGATAAGAACTTTCATTAGAAGTACCTTTTGAATTGATTTTTATAATCTTCTCTTTGGATGAGTTCGTTCTTTATTTCATGGAAGGATTCTTTTGAAAGTCGTTTAGTTAAGAATGATTCTTCTAATTTTATATTATTAGTGTCCTCGTTATATTTTTTATATAAATACTCACCGAGGATATGGCCGGTGTATTGAGCACTATCATAGAGGATATTTAACTTAAGGCCTTTTAGAAGTGGTGTTAGGTCATCTGAATCGAGAATTTTTGTTGTCAGGGTAATATGAGGGTATGTAGAACCTGAGTTGGTCTTTAACTTTAAGTCTCCATACATATCGCATTTTCTATGCGGATTAATTATTTTTGAAAAGAAGTAAGCAAACATTGACTCATAGCAAAAGAGAATGAACTTTTTACTTAGACTCTTTGAGTTTATTACTGCTTGTGTTGAAATATTTTTTTGCTGGCTGTAATAGTGAAAAATATGAATGCCAGCGAGGTAGGAAATTCTATTCATCGAGTAGCTAGAGCAATAGAAAGTATTGCTATCTGGAAATCTAAAAGATCGATTTGTTGAAATGAGATATTGATAAAAAGATAGCAGGGAAGGTTTTAGGCTCTCTTTTAATCTTTCTTCTACATAGTCTAGGTGAGTATGATCATGGAGATTAAAGTCCTCAATACTATCCTGGTCAGGATTTAGCTTAATAAAGAAAACAAGTTCAAGACATATATGAAGGAAATTTTCATTAGTATCTTCTGTAAATGTTTTGGCACCATTCTCTATTATATATTCATGAATATCAAAATCGGGATCGTCACAGAGGTTTTCATACCAATAAATCATACTTTCGTATTTTATCCAAGGAGGTGCTGAAACAATGCAAAACTCTTCCTCATCAAAAGAAACTATACCTTGTTCCAAGTTATTTTGAATTAATTTCCAATAAACCTCATCTAGGTTTTGGTGGATAATAGTGGCCTTTAAATTTGGACATAGTTCTTTGAATAATTTAGGTATTTTATTTTTAGTTATGTGGAGTTCTCCATAGAAGACTAGGAGTTTTGCATCTGGGTTCTCTTGATGGGTCTTCTTTAAATGTTTAGAGGCAAATTCATCGCGCTCAGTTAAGGTTCCGCTTGTATTGAGAGCAACAACTTTTAAATCAAAGTCTCTGGCAAGCTCAAATATAAGCTTGTAGTGAGTCCAAGGAAACCTCCAAGAGTCATGGTAGTTAATACAATCTAAAAACTCTAGATCTGTTAGATGGCCTTCTAAATAGGCGTCTATATAGAGTTGATGCTCATATGACACCATTTCTAAACCTAGGATACAATTTGATTTTTCTGAGAGGATGTACTTTACTATTCTGAGTACATTTCTAATGTTTTGGTCGAAGGTATGAAAATCTCCGAGGTAAATAATATCAGAATTTAAAACAGATTTGTTTAAGATATCCATATCGATGATAGTGAAATCTTTTTTGGAAAATCGAATTTGATCTTTTAAGTACCTTGAAAGTTCTTTGTTCTCTGCCTCAAAGGAAAACGCCTTGTCCTTTAAGTTTTTATAAATCTTCTTTCTTAGTTTGATTATCTCAGAATTCAATAGTTTAGACCCTTTTTAATAGTTTATTACGGTCATGATTTATTACAATAGAAAAAGGAGCTAATTGGTCTTAATTATTAAAAATAGTCTGATTAATAAGGAGGTCTAGGTCTTTAGGAAGTTGAGTGTTTAAGTCAACAAGGCTTCTGTTTAAAGAATTGTAGGAAAGAAGAATTGATTTTAAGTCTTCAAGCTTAGGAACTTCAACGCTCTGAAGTATTTTTGATATAGAGACGTTAAGAATATTACTTAAAAGGAACTCAATAAAATTTATCATACTCTCATCTGAATAAATCGATAGAACTCTAGTTTCGTCGGTGTAGAGATCCAGCATATAACTTGTATAGCCATCCTTCTCTTTCATGGCCCTTTTGATTTTTGAAAGTGGTCGGTGAATTTGTTCTAAAGCATCCGTGTTAAATTCAATATAAACATCTTTATTGTCAGGATAGATTGGGTACGTTTTAGAAAGTAAAAGTGGTGTTTTTAAAATAGGGTTACTGAAATTTAGAGATGCTGTTTTCTTTGTACATCCAATTATTTCCATTGCATTTAAAGTACATCTCTTGAACGCGGCCATTAGGTTTAAAGTATGTGCTGGATACTTTGTTATTATTGATGGGAGCATCGCTTTTATATTTTTATAGTTTCTTTCAATCTCACTTGGATGGATTAATAATAATTCACTTGGAGTTGATGCGAGTAAATTTAACCCTGATAAAATATGCTCTGGAATTTGATCCTGTGAAATAAAGTACTTAGGAATAAGTAACTTGTTTAAATTTCCTTTTACCTTTCTGATTTCATTACTGAAAGTTAGGTTTACAATTTGCTTTCCAATACTCGATTCGAAAAAATCTTTAACTGTTATAATATTAAGGTTAGGCCACTTTGGGTATGCATAAAAGTATGAACACAATGCATGTCCATAATCGTAGGCTTTTGCCTCAAGCGTAGATGAGGAAATGACTTCAAGCCTGGTTTCGTCTTTTAGTCTTTGGTCTACGATTAGAATGTATGGTGACTTTTCTCTTTTAAAACTTTGAGAAAAATTAAAGAGTGAGTCTTCTTCCTCTTCTTCAACTGTTTCACTGAAATTAACATTTTGAATATCAAAAAAGTAATCTAGAGAGTTACAAAGACCCATTAGCTTTTTAAAGAAGAGTGGATGGGTAACCTTGCTAGAGTCTTTTGAAGACGAATGAATAAGCTGTCCATTGACAATAGCATCTTGATAGAACTCTAATCTGGAATCTCCATCTGATTTATGATAGAGAGGCGGTACATCGTACTTATTTGTTTCAAAAAAGTCCTGTCCTAACTTAGTTAGAGTCGAGAACTCTTGGAATGATTTTAGCTGTGCTGATAATCTGAAATTTAAACAAGTTTGTTTTTCAAATGTATTTGTTTGAAATGGACTTCGGCTTCTACAAGAGAATATGTAGATATGAGATCCAATTTCTCCACGGCCCTTTACTTCTTCAAGGTTGAAAATTCCTTCAAGTTTAAATTCTTGCAGGAGATTATCAATTTTTCCTTTCTGACTTGGAACAAAAAGTTTTTTTGGAGTGATTACATACAGTAGTCCATTTTCCTTAATGAATTGCCTTTGGGTTAAGATCTGATTAAACAAAAAGTGCTGTGGGTTGTTCTTGGGAAAATTACTTAAATTTAAAACAACTCTATCATATGTCGAGTAGTTAATATCTGTATCGTTGAGCATTAAGCTCTTTTGCATATCATTTGAATTTTTTCTATTAAATAAATGTGAATTGATAACCTTACTGATGAATGTCTTGGGTTCGATATTCTGTAAGTTTGCAATCTCGGCCAAAAAAGTTAAGAACTGAAGTTCATTTATTGTTTTAAGGTATAATCCTGCATCAAATTCATGTTTTTTGAAATCGGGACAAAGGATTTGATCCCACTTTAGATTTTTGTTAGCATCTTGGGCCAACCAGTGGGAGAGTGCCATAGACTCTAGGTTATCACCTGCAAACTTTGTACTTATAATTTCTAGGTTGTTATTTAAAGTTTTGAATTTTGTTTCTTGTTTTTGGCTTAGTGATCTTAACCAAACTGGAAAGTTAAGTAAGAGCGAATTAATAAATAAACCAAAGTTTTTATGACTAATAGAATGAGAATAATCAGTTTTAGAGTTAAGAATAGACTCTGATTTTATTGAGATTGTTTTAATAATCTCAGTGATATTAAGAGTTGAGCATATACTTTTGTAAGTGATTAATTGATTCTTTAAAGCTTCACTTGGTCTATACCAACTAAAGACATTTTGTTCAAAAGCCTTTGTAAGGATTTCTGTTGAACTGGCAGTTTTAAATATCTTTGTAAAGTATGCATTCGGGTAATAAATATTATTAATATCAAACTTAGAATGAGTCTTTTCTTGTAAAACTAAAATGAATCTAATTTTTAAAAGATAAACAACTGCAATCCTAAAACTTAGGATATTTAGGAATGCTTCGATCTCATCATGATATTTTGAATCAGATTTCTTGATTTCACTCCAGAATGTAGTGTAGTGATCAAGTTCAGTACAATTAATAGCTTTAAACTCTGCAAATGATAAAAATTCATTGTAGATCGAGATTTTTAATTTACGTGAAAGTACTTCTTTTTCGTAGAAAAATTTTTTAGCATCTTGATGAAATTTATCGAGTATCTCGTTGAACTTTTTAACGTTTTTGGAAATGAGTGATTCACCCTTCCAACCTGGAACGAAGAAACTACCGATATGTGAATCTTGAGGGCTTTCTGGAATAAATGGCGCAAGGTTTTTCGCCACAGAAGTCTCTCCATGATTCTTTTCGTTGGATAATTTCTGAGTAACTTCGTTTGTTCTAAACCAGTTACTCGCCATAAAACTTTTTTTATTCAATGATTTCTCTCTCTCAAAAATCAAATAAATTTAATTGTTTGCACGATATTTTTGAGTGTAATTTGTATAAGTTTGAGGAGGTTTTGTCATTAAAAAAGAAAATATTTCCGCTGCGAAAATATGTGTAAATACTGCGTTAAAACCTACCGATAATCTATGAGTAAGATCTCAGGGGGTTACCTCCTAGAAAAGGATATTTGTTTAGAGGAGAGTCATATGGATAAGGGCTTTAACGATGATGAGTTAGCAGACATCATGAATGAAATTGAAAGTTTGGAAAAGGAGTTTACAGAGGACGTAAGTGCATCTGTAGAAGATCCAATTGCTGAGGAAATGAATGAAGCATTAGAAGCTGTCGCTGATGAAAGTGATACCGAAGAAGTAGTGGTTGAAGAGCCAGTGGTCGAAGAGGTTGTTGCTGTTGAAGTTAGTGAAGACGAAGTAGCTGAAGATGAAGTTTCAATGATGGAAGAATTTGACTCTGAAGAGTTTGTAGCTGAGGCTGAGGCCGAAGAAACTATTCACGCAGAGCAAGAAAATGATATCGTACCATCTGCTGCCTTAACGCAACCAATACATAGTGTTGAAGTAGATAGTGAAATGGAAGGCGTCTTATCAGAGTTATCTGAAATGCCGGTTGAGGAAGTTGTTTCTAAGCATGAAGCACACGATGATAATATTCATCATATGTCACGTAGTGATATCGCCGCTCCAAAAGCTGCTATAACAAAGGGTGGACACTCTTCAATGAGTTTCAACGTTGAAGGTGATATGAAATTAGACCTGGCGTTTAATATATCCGGAAAAGTGGTTCAGCTACATATTAGCGAAAACGGTTTTGAGCTAGAGTTAGAGGGTGGAATTAAATTCTCTATCCCACTCGATGATGCTCACTCGAATAAAAAAGCTGCTTAACAAATGTCCATAAAAATTCTAGGTGGTGTGGCAAGAAATTTTGAACTTGCCACCCCGAAAGTTTCATCAACTAGGCCAACCTCAGTCCTTCTAAAAAGAAGGCTCTTTGATTCAACTCAACATTTTCAAGACTATATCTTTGTAGACCTTTGTGCTGGTAGTGGATCCGTGGGCTTTGAAGCGTTGTCACGAGGTGCCACTAAAGTCTTTCTAGTTGAAAATTTCAAAACAGCTTTTCGCTGCTTAACTGATAATAAGAAAAAGTTGATTGATAAATATCCAGATTTAGGCGAGATTCAAATTTCGAATGATAATTTTAAGAAATGGTTGGCCAAGAATCACAATCTTCTCAGCAATGATCCAAATATCTTTCTTTTTTTTGACCCACCATATGAAAACATTGATCTTTACGAAGAATTATTCAATTCGATTCGAGAAATACCTTTTAAGGGACGACTTGTTGTAGAAGCCTGTAAGCAAAAAACCATGACTATTGACGAATTTACAGATAAGTTTGGTGAAATGGATAAATTATTTAAGCAGGGAACAAGTTACTTTGCCATATATGATTTCTAAAAAGTGGTTATAATATCCTTAGAGTATAATATGAGGAAATAAAATGAAGAAAACTGGTTTGTATGCAGGCTCTTTTGATCCATTTACAAATGGGCACTTAGACATTGTTAATAGGGCCCTTAATATATTTGATGAACTCACAATTTTAATTGCAGTGTCTCCATCAAAGAAAACATTTCTTAGTCGTGACGAAAGGAAATCTCAATTAGAGAAACTTTTTGAAGCTGATGAGCGTATCAAAGTAGACTATTGGGATGGACTGATTGTCGACTACGCGAGAGATAAAAAAATAACAGGTATTGTACGAGGCCTAAGACCTACTGGTGACTTTGAAATCGAATTTCAAATGGCATCTATGAATAGAAAGTTATATCCTGAAGCAGAGACAGTTTTTTTAATGACGGGAGAAAATCTTTATTATATTTCTTCATCTCTGGTAAAAGAAATTTTTAATCATGGGGGAGAGATTAAAGAGTTTGTCCCTGAAATAATTTATTCAGAATTGAAAAAGAGAAAATCATGATACTAAGTTCAAGAATTAAAGATACTAAGGCAAGTGTTACGCTGAAAGTTAATGAAAAAATAAACACCATGGTTCAAAGTGGAAAGCATGTTTATAATATGACTAGTGGGCAACTTCCTTTTAAGCCTTCTAGTGATTTTATTTCAACTATTTCAAAGCAATTAAACTTTTTAAAAAGTTATCAATATAGTCCAATTGCAGGTGTCCCAGAACTTAGACAGAAATTTATGGGGTACGTGGAAAAAAAACGAAATATAAAATTGAGCTCAAGTGAAACAGAGATGGACTGTGTTATTAGTAATGGTTCTAAGCATTCCCTTTATAACTTATTCGGAGCACTTTTAAACCCAGGCGATGAAGTTATTTTACTCACTCCATTTTGGGTTTCATATCCTGAAATTATAAAGTTTTGGGGAGGAGTACCAGTAATTGTTAAGTCACATGCTTTTGATGCTTATACACCACCTATAGATGAAATAGAAAAAGCGATTAGTCCTAAGACTAAGGCCATAATAATAAATAGTCCCAATAATCCTGCCGGAATTTATTACACTGATGATTGGATGAAGCAATTTGGTAAGTTTTTAAAAACTCATAAAGATCTGATGGCAATTTCGGATGAACTTTATAGTGAACTTTTTTATTTTGATCCAAAGCCAACATATTTTTACCAGCACGATGCGTCCCTGCTTCCCCAGACTGTGATAATTGATGGTATTTCAAAATCCTTTGCTTCAACTGGTTTAAGAATTGGATTTTGTGTGGCAGATGCTAGGTTAACAAAGGCCATGGCAAAAATTCAAAGCCAAACAACTTCCGGACCTAATAGTCTTATTCAAAGAGCTTTAGTTGATTTTGATTTTGGATTACTAGATCATTATTTTGATCCTGTAAAAGAACAACTTCGCGAATGTGCTCAAATTATCCGACTTGGGTTTAGAGATGCAAATTTACCGCATTGTTATTATCAAACGAATGCTGGCTTCTATTATTTATTAGATTTTTCAAGAATGCCTTTCTTTAAAAAGTTGGGTTATGAGGGAGATGAGGATTTTAGTAAGCAAATAGTAGAAGATATTCTTGATAAAACTGGTGTGGCTTTGGTTCCTGGGTCAGCCTTTGGCTATCCAAATTCCGCTAGAATGAGTATGACTTTGGAGCTAGCTCCATTTAAAGAAGCAATAGCAAAGTTATTTAAGTATATAGCACTAAAATAGTCTTCTAATGTGAACCATTTTTCTACCTACATTTCAGGTCAATAATCATTTAAAATATTAAGTGGAGATCTGAATGAGATTAAACGTAATATTGTTATTTATCCTTTCTTTGGTTTTTACATCATGTGCTAAAACCGATGAGGAAGAGGTGCGTTCAACTATTGCAGAAGCGAAGTATCATTTAAGTTCAATGGACTGTAGTAAGGCCGAGGATATTTTAGATGATATAAGTTTTCAAGATGATAACCCCGATTATATTTCGATCTTTGCGTCAATGCAGGCATGTAAGGCAGGCTATAAAGAGATGGATATTCTTTTTGGTGGAAACTTAGACAATTTAAACTCTGCTTCATTAATTGCTTCTCTTGCATCTTTTTCAAGCTCTAACGAGACAGTTCCCAGTAGTGAGGATTTTTTGAACCTAAATGATGCAGTTACAACCCTTCTTTCTTATGATGGAACTACAGAACCTAGTGCAATCGCTCGTAATTCAAAATTTGGAACGAAAAAATCAGGTGATTTAAGTATGCAGGCTTTGTACTTATTATTCGTACAACTAGGAAAGCACTTCGCTCTTTATGGTAATGCTGGGACTGACGGTGGTAAAGGTGGTGATGCTCAGTCTTTTGGGAATACATGTATTTTCTCATATACAGCTTCTGATGCTGTCGAGTGGGTGAATGCAAATACTCTAGGGACATGTGTGGGGCCGCTTGATGGATCTCAAGGAAGTGATTTCTTAGAGAGTCCAGTTACAGCAGCAGAAATAAAAACACGTCTATGTTACGGAGTTGTTTATTATAATAATATGATGGATATTTTAACAAATATAACTTTGCCCGGAAGTGATTCTTTGGGAGATGTCGGAAATATTCAAACAGCTTTAACCGTTTTAATGGCCACAGCACAGGGGTTTGAAACAGGAACCATTAATGACGATCCTGTTTCTACAAATGCTATATCAGCTGTTTCTGCAGTCAGAAGTCAGACAGCTTGTGAAGCAATAAACATTGAAAGAATCGAGAAGTTTTATGCGATTTTCTTTGAAGGTATCTACCAATGAAGAAAATTCTTTTTCTTATCATTACCTTTTCATTTAGCGCTTCTAGCTTTGGAATTGAAGCTCGACACCTTGGAAGAAGTCCAAGAGGGTTATTGATGGGAGATGCTTATACGGCCATTGCTGATGATGAATTTACTTTATTTTACAATCCTGCAATTATGGCGAGACATAAAGGGTTTAGTTTTCATCCTTTAAATCCTTCTTTTACCGTAAGTAATTTAATCGGTGACAGTGATAGATTTAGTGACCTCGGGGATGATCCTAGTGATTTCGCAGATGCAGCTTTTGGCCTACCTGTGCATCTTGGAATTGATTATGCACCCGGGTTTAAAATGGGAAGATTTGGTTTATCCGCCTTAGTTAATTATAATACAAATTTTAATCTACAAAATAAAGTGACACCTGTTTTAGATGTTGATCATCGTTTTGATCGAGGTTTTATAGCAGGCTATGGTATGCCTATTTTTGGTAATTACTCTACCGGAAGCGGTGGAGAACAGTTAGCTTTTGGACTTAGTTTAAAGTACATCCAAAGGGAGGCTATTTATGGAGCCTTTAATTTGACGGGGTATAGTTTATTAGATGCTTTATCAAACTCAGAGCCAGATGAAATTCTAAATGCACTTGGAAAAATTGAAGGAAGTGGGTGGGGAGCTGACATAGGTTTAGATTATGTTAATTCTAGTGGAGCTCAAACTTTTACAATGGGGCTTGCACTCCTTGATATTTATACACTTCTTCATACTAAGTCTAATGAGGATGATTTAGAGGTTCAAACACAACCATTGATTGTCAATTTTGGAACTTCTTATCAGGCAACACTTGGAGCAGGTTTTGATTTTACGCTCTCAGCAGATATTAAACATTTGGAACAACAGATGGAGTTTACACGAAGGCTTCATCTTGGAATGGAAATAGGACTATCACCCGCACTTAGCTTGATAGCTGGGATTAATGGGGTTGATAACTATAGTTATGGACTGAAGTTTAATACAGGTCTGATTAATCTCTACTTTGGCTTTTATGGAACTGAAATAGGGGAAAAACTAGGGCAACAGGACTCAGACCGAGTTGTTATTTATATTTCACTTTTTCACTTCACATTTGATCCTTAACAAAATCAATATCTATTTCTAATTTTTTTTAGGATCTTGATCGCCCTTGTCAGGTAATGAACTATGTTGGCAATGGTTATATTATTCATTACACTTTACTCAAGACTAATATTCCAATTTGGAGGGAATCTTTGAGTAATAAAAATAAAACATTTGTCCTTGATACGAACGTTCTTTTATTTGATCCATCAGCGATCAATAAATTTGGAAACAATAATGTTTTTATCCCACTTATAGTTATTGAAGAGTTGGATCGATTTAAAAAAGATCAAAACGAAAATGGTCGAAATGCGAGACATTTTGCAAGGCTTGTTGATGAACTCAGAGCTAAGTCATCTCTTGTTAAAGGTGTTCCTCTTGCATCTGGGGGAAATCTTAGAATTAGTATTTTACGTGAACCTGTAACAAAGCATATAGGAATTGATCTCTCTATAAACGATAACTTAATTCTAGCAAATACTCTCTACCTTAAAGAAGCAGGTGAAGATGTTATTCTTATAACAAAAGATATTAATTTACGGTTAAAGGCAGATGCTCTTGGAGTTGCAGCTGAAGATTATGAAACTTCGGAAATTACAATCGATGAGTTATATTCTGGTTCAAGAATGTTTGAAATAGAAGCATCTAGACTGGCTCAGTTTGATAAAGATAGATTTTTATCAATAACTGAAGAAGAGAAAAAAAGTTTCTTTGCAAACGAGTATATGATTGTCCATGAAATTGGAAACCCACAACATAGACATCTTGGTAGGTATCACGAAAAGAAAGGTGGCATTGTTCCTCTGATAAAAAGTCGTGAAGGTATATGGGGAATTCATCCTAAAAATGTTGAACAGCAGTTCGCTTTTGATGCTTTATTGAATCATGAGATTAGTTTGGTTTCACTTGTTGGAAAAGCTGGGACGGGGAAAACCTTATTGGCCATTGCTGCAGGACTTGAATGTGCTGTTGGGCAACAACAGTTTTCAAGGGTTTTAGTTTCAAGGCCAATCGTTCCTATGGGGAGAGATTTAGGTTATTTGCCTGGAGATGTTAATGATAAGTTAGGTCCATGGATGCAGCCGATCTTTGATAATATTGATTTTCTTTTTGGAAATCAAAGAGCAAATAATGAAACAACAACTTGGGATGAATTAATCAACCAAGGACTGTTACATGTAGAACCACTTACATATATCAGGGGACGTTCTTTGCCAGGACAGTATATGATTGTTGATGAGGCTCAAAACTTAACTCCGCATGAAATTAAAACGATTATCACTAGAGCTGGCGAAGGAACAAAAATTGTTCTCACAGGGGACAGTGAGCAAATAGATAGTCCCTACCTTGATTCAATTAACAATGGACTTGTTTATTGTATCGATAGACTTAAGAAAGAAGATATTGTGGCCCATACTAGACTTACTCAAGGTGAGAGATCTCCATTATCTGAAATTGCGAGTGAGCTCCTATAGATGCAGGGAAATTCGGGCTACCAAAGACGTTATTTAAGGGCACCTTACAAGTTAGATGTACTTTTTGTAGATCAAGATTTTGTTTTTAAGGGAAAGGCTTTAAATATTTCTGAAGGTGGCCTTTTACTAGAGGAAGTTGGACATTTTCCAGAAGTAGATCATATTGATTTTTTGATAAAGCTTCCTCAGCATCCATTATTTAAAAATTTTGATTTTGATAAAGTTAATAATTATAACCCTGAGCTTTTAGAAGCAAGAGTTGTTCGCTTTAAAGCAAAGATGGTAAGAAAAGTAAAAATTAAATCAGCACTTACGGATCTTTTTTCATCTCAAATTGGCCTCCAAATTCAGGAAATTAATGGTTTTGATCAAGCGAAGGTTGCGGCTTATGTTGATACCTTTTCGAGTAACCTTATTTACCTTCTGGTTCTATTAGATACATTGAATTCAGATAAAAATAATTTAAAAAAAGTAAGAATTATCTCTGAAGTCCTTGGTTATGATGTAAATGAAAAATTATCAGTATTAAGAGTTCAAGTGGAACATGACTATAAAAGTTTGCAGTGGCTGTAATCGTTTTTTGTTTATGTGTTGATTATGAATCAGTTAACAAACTGAAATCTTAGAAACTACGACTGTTTTAAATTCCAAATATTTCTTCTGTCATATAATAAGGCCTAGGATGGGAGCACTAATATGAAAGTAATACTTATTGATGATCAGGTAGATGTTTGTGAAATAATGACTATGATTTTAGAAGATGAGTTACAAGCAACTGTAGAATCTTTTCAAGATACGGCTTCAGCATCTATATATCTTGAATCAAAAGGCTTTCAAGTTTCGTTAATTATCTGCGATTTTAAGCTACCTCAAGAAAATGGTGTAGAGTTTTATGAAAAAGTAAAAGATAAAGGTATTCCATTTATCCTAATGACAGGTATGTTTTTTAAAGAAGGGGATGCTCAGGTGAGTTCATTTAGGAAAGGAAAGAACAATAAAATTATTTATAAGCCAGTTGATGAAGTTGAGTTATTAAAAGAAATTAATTCTATTCTTTAATTTGATTGATTAGTTCTACGTGATCTTGCAAGAATCGATGAAGATCTTCTAAATACTCTGGATTAACTTTTTGATTAGACTCTATAGCTTCAGTAATTAATTTATTAAGGACTTCAATCCGAAGTCCATTATTAATAAAGTCATGTCTTATCTTGTTTTCCATTTTTTTCTTGAAGCTACTGAAGGAATAAGTTGTTAATTTTATCTCTTAAATTGGCAGAAAATTTATTAATTGTGTTGGCCATCTTTGTTGCCTCTACTCTCTTTGCCAATTCGTCCATCAGTAGGGCACTTTTGAGAAGGAACTCCTCTGATAGATTCTCCTCATTCACTTTATTAATGATGTAATTTGCTTCGTATTGAAGCTCTTCTTGTTTTAAGTTTGTTAGGTAAGATTTAAAGACTATTTCTTTTTCTTTTAATTTTTTAAGGCGTCTTTGGTTATCTAGTGAAATTACTTTTGAATCCATAAACTGTGTTTCTCCCAAAATTATTTGTGATCCTCATGATCACTCTCTCTCTTAATTAACGCAAATAAGATGCCAACTCTAATTCATCTTTCTTTGTCTTTGCATGGGATATTTATAGGAATTGAGTTACGGATCTTCAAGGATGTAAGCTGTTTTTTCATAGCAATTGTAATCTTTACCGAAATTGCGAGTGTCTTTCGTGTAAATATTATAAACGCATCGTGATACCAGCAAATTTTGCTGGTGATTAAAAGTCACTGATGCATTAACTCGGGTTTATAACGGGAGAAATACCCATACTAATCTGTAAGTTATTAAATTAATTATGTTTTTTTTGTTTTTTAATTTAATATCCAGTAAAATAATCTCTTAAGATTTTTAATAAACATACCGATAAAATGAGTGAAAAAATCAACATTTCAAAAAAGGAAAATTAATGAGTAGTCCAAAAATGTATATTCCAAACCCTGTAGTTATAGAGCAGACAGCTCGAGGGGAGAGACAATACGATATTTATTCTAGGTTACTTTTGGATAGAATTATCTTTTTAGGAACTGAAGTTAACGATACTGTTTCAAATCTATTAATAGCTCAAATGTTATTTTTAGAACAGTCAGATGCAGAGGCTCCAATACATTTTTATATAAACAGTCCAGGAGGAAGCGTTTACGCTGGTCTTGGGATTTACGATATAATGCAACACATATCTTGCCCTGTTTATACCTATTGTGTCGGATTAGCCGCGTCAATGGGCTCTTTACTATTGTCAGCAGGTCATAAAGGTAATAGACATTCATTACCACACTCTAGAATTATGATCCATCAACCACTTGGTGGGGCCAGAGGACAGGCCAGTGATATTCAAATTCAGGCCAAAGAGATCCAAGATCTAAAAGGACAATTAACTCAAATCTATGTGGATCATACATCAGAAGGTAAGACTTATGATGACTACGAAACTGCAATGGATAGAGATAACTATCTTAGTCCAGCTGCAGCTAAAGAAATGGGATTAATCGATAAAATTATAGAGCCGAAAGGTAAAATAGAACCTGAAACAACAGAATCATAGGGATCTAAAGGAATAGTATGACAACAAAAAAACGTGGCGAAACTTATGGCGCTCTCAATTGTAACTTCTGTGGTAAATCACAAAAAGAAGTTAAGAAGCTGATAGCTGGACCTGGTGTCTACATCTGTGATGAATGTATTGAACTTTGTAATGATATTATTTACGAGGATTCTGTAAAAGCGGTTTCTAAAACAGCGCTTGATAATGTGCCTAAGCCACATGAGATCAAAGAACATTTAAACCAATATGTTATTGGGCAAGATAGAGCTAAGAAAATTATCTCTGTTGCTGTTCATAATCATTATAAAAGAATTGCTCACAGACCAAGTGGTAAGAAGGGTGATGATGTTGAATTAGCAAAATCAAATATTCTATTAGCTGGTCCAACTGGTTCAGGTAAAACACTTATTGCTCAGTCATTAGCTAAATACTTAAACGTGCCATTCGCAATCGCAGATGCTACTTCATTAACTGAAGCTGGTTATGTTGGTGAGGATGTTGAGAATATAATCTTAAACCTATTACAGGCCTGTGATTATGATATCGAAAGAGCTCAAAGAGGTATCGTTTATATCGATGAGATTGATAAGATTGCTCGTAAATCTGAAAACCCATCGATTACAAGAGATGTTTCTGGGGAAGGTGTTCAGCAAGCTTTATTAAAACTGATTGAAGGTACTGTGGCTTCAGTTCCGCCAAAAGGTGGGCGTAAGCACCCACAACAAGAGTTCTTACAAGTGGATACAAAAAATATTCTCTTTATCGTAGCCGGTGCATTTGTTGGTTTAGATAAAATTATAGAAAAGAGACAAGTTAAAAAACCAGCTCTTGGACTTGCAGGGAAACCAGCGAAATCTAAGAAGACTGAAAAGTCAGCCGTAGAGTCTCTTGGTGGTATCGAGCCTGAAGATTTATCAAAATTTGGATTAATCCCAGAGTTTATTGGACGTCTTCCAGTAAATGCTATGCTTGAAGAATTAGATGAGTCAGCACTTGTTCAGATCTTAACTGAACCCAAGAATGCAATTACGAAACAATACCAAAAACTTTTTGGATTTGATGGTATTGAGCTTGAGTTCGATAAAGAAGCTCTTGAAGAAGTTGCGCGAACTGCAATTAGTAAGAAAACTGGAGCCAGAGGTCTTAGATCAATTTTAGAGCAGACAATGTTAGATGTAATGTATGAAATTCCTGGTAATGAAAAAATTGCTAAATGTATTGTTACAAAAGCATCTATTGAAGGAAAAGAACAACCGAAGCTTATAGAAGGCGAAAGAAAAATCGTTGAAAAGGAAGCAAAGGTAAAAACAGCGAAAGAAGTTAATACTGCATCGTAAGATCTAGTTTATAGTTTAAAAGAAGGGAGATTTAAAATCTCCCTTTTTTATTTGTAAAATTTAAGAAAAAATATTGTACCATGCTCTTCAGGGTATTCTTCTTTTAAATAGCTTTCTACTTCAACAGTTGCACCAATTTCAAGTAGGGTCGAATAAAGGATTGGCATGCCAAATCCGGTTCCTTCCTCCCCATTAACTCCTAACTCTGTTGTTTTGAAATCTGTTCGAAAAATATTCTTAACTGTCTCTTCTCGCATACCAACTCCACTATCTCGGTATGTAACAAGTGTAAACTCTTCAGTTTCGGTGACACTAAGTTTAATGACTCCACCAGAATCCATAAATTTTATACTATTAGAAAATAAATTATTGAAGACTTGATTCTTTATTGAAATGGCCACTGAGTTTAAAAAAGTCCCTTCATTTTCTTTGAAATCATAGTTAATAGTTAAGTTCTTTTTTTCTAATTTTTCTTTAAAGACAAATAGAGCATTTTCAATGATCTCATTTAGTGGAACTGCAACAATATCAAGACTCTTACTTCCAGTATCGATAATATCTAAACTACGTGTATGATCTAGAATTTCTTTTATTATTTGGGATGACTTCTCAATTGATTCACAATGTCTTTGGAGTTTAACGATATTCTCTTCATTCATTTCTTTTTTGAGCCCCTTCTTTAAAATGGAACTTTTTCCAAGAATAATCATTAAGGGATTTGCGATATCATGGCTGACAATTCTGAGAAGCCTCTTTATCGATTCATTTTTTTGATAAAGAATTTTATTATTCCAATCCTTAAAAAAAATAAACATAAACATTAGGACAAAATTTACAAGGATATAACCAATGGCAATGTTGAGTTGGGCCCATATTTTACCAACTTCAGAAATAATATCTACAGTATAATCATTTAAGAAATAAAGTAAGGTAACATTCAAAATTGCAATGATAGACCAGAAAATGAGAGCAACTTTTCCTAAAATTATTGCTGCTATTAAGGGAAGAATAGAAAACCAAATAACAGTGTTCGAAAGAAATCCTCCAGTAAAAAAGGCATGACTAAATTGAAAAATAAACCCTACTGCAATGAAGAAGTATGTCGTCATTTTTATAGAACTTGTCAATTTAAAAACAAGAGGACTTAAAATATGTAATGTAGCACCTGCAAAACCAATTTTAACGAGAAGTGGACTTGGAATACAAAAAAATACATTGAAAGCATATGACCACATTAATAAAGCCGTTAGTAAAACAGCGGACAGTAGTCTATGAACCTCTTGTCTGTCTTCTGGTCTTTCAAATTCTTTATTTTTCACTAACCAATTGAAACAAAAATTATAAAAGGGACTTATTAATTTCATTCATTAAACCTTATTCTCCAATATTAGATCTTAATATTTTAACATATTTTCTAAGAATCGTTTGGATCAGCTCTCTAGGTTATTTTTTCTCGGCCATGGGGGCTAAAGCATTCATGTTAAAATAATATTAATAGGAGAGACAATTGATTGTAGGAAAATACTTTAAAGAAGATAATATAAAGGATTGCTATAATACTATAATCATTGGTTCAGGTATTGGTGCGCTAACTTGTGGGCGCTTGCTTGCTGAACTTGGTGAAAAAGTTCTTATACTTGAGAAACATTATACCGCTGGTGGCTTAACTCACACTTTTACTCGAAAAAATTACGAATGGGATACAGGAGTTCATTATATCGGTGAAGTTCACAATCAAAATCATCCGCTCCGAATGTTATTTGATTACTTATCAGGTCATAATCTTAAATGGAATAAAATGGATGAGGAATATGATCGATTAATTTTTCCGGATAAAGAATATTCTTTTATTTCTGGTCGAGATAATTTGAGTGAAAAGCTTATGCAGGATTTTTCAAAAAAAGAAGATAGAAAAGCCGTTAAGGATTATCTTACAACAATCAAAAACGTCACAGATGCTGGCACCTCACTATGTATGGCCAGAGCACTACCAAATTACGTAAACTCTCTCAGCTTTAACTACTTACTTAAAAAGGCTAATTTGTATTCAAAGAAAACAACTTTAGAAGCTCTAAAGTCGCTTAATTGTAGCCCCAAATTAATTGGAGTTTTAACAGGGCAATATGCAAACTATGGACTTCCACCAGGGCAAAGTAGTTTTCTTTCCCACGGTATTGTTTCTTACCACTATTTAGAGGGAGGAAACTATCCGGTTGGAGGTGGTTCATCAATCGCTGATACGATTACTACAGAAATTGAAGCCCGTGGGGGCCAGGTAATTACTCGGATGGGGGTTAAAGAAATTTTGATTAAAGATGGTAAGGCAATTGGCGTACTTCTTGATAATAATCAAACAATTTTAGCGGAAAAAATTATTAGCAATGCCGGTGTTCACAATACTTTTTCTCATTTAGTTAAAGATGAATCAGAATCCAAAACTTATATAAGGAAAATGAAAAGTTTACGTTACAGTACTGGTTACTTTTCTTTAAATCTTGGTTTTAGTAAGTCCGGAAAAGAGTTGAAAATGCCAAAAACGAATTATTGGTTTTTACCTGGTTACGATCATGATTTAAACGTTAAAAACTACTTTGAAAATCAAACAGCGGAAGTTCCATTATCTTATGTTTCCTTTGCATCGACAAAGGACCCTAGTTGGGATGACAGATATCCTAATAAATCAACAATTGATATATTAGGTGCAGCTTCTTATAAGTGGTTTGAGAAATGGCAAAATGGTAAGGTGAGAAATCGAGGAGATGAGTATCAAAAGTTAAAAGAGGATATGGCCAGGCCTTACCTAGAAAAATTATTTGAATATATGCCTCATTTATCATCTGAACTAGACTATTATGAAATATCCACCCCCTTAACAGTAAAGACTTATTGCCATTACGAAAGAGGTGAGACCTATGGGTTAGCAGCATCAAAAGAACGCTTTAATGGTGATCTTATAAGGCCAAAAACACCCATTAAAAATCTCTACATTACAGGTCAGGACTTAGTTATGGGAGGAGTCTGCGGGGCCATGGTATCTGGTGCAGTTACAACAATGGCAATTTACCCACTTAAAGGCTTTAAGTTATTAAAATCTATCGGTTTTTTCAACAAGGTTTATTAAAACCTTAACATCTTCATATTATTAGAGAGTATATAAAGTTTTCAAATGACTGTTGTGCGTCGCGTAGCACATGTAGTGTGTCAGAATATAAACACTCTTGGAGTTCGACTAACCAAAATTAGATGGAATAAACTATGAAGTACTTTTGGGCACATTATCGAAGGGATAAGTTTTTTCTTTTAAACTACTTTTCTCTACACGCGATCGGTTTATCTATTGTCATTGGCCTCTTTCAACTCTTAGACCTTGGTTTTGAGTTTCACTTTTCCCATTTTCCCTATTTTTTATTACCTCTTGCTTTCATTTTTGGAATTAAGGTTCCGACATTAATGCATAATTGTGTACATGAAAACCTGAGAGGATTTAACCTTATAATTGGAGAGTTAACATCTTTCTTTGTTCTTATGGGCTTTGGGATTATCAGCATCAACCACACTTTTCATCATGCCTTTTCTGACTCTGAAATGGATCCCCATAGCCCAGAAGGAAAGTCTTTTTTACAATTTTTTTTCACGGCACTAATTAGTGGGGCTAAGATAATAGAAGAAAAATTTTTTGAATTTCATGGTCGAAATCAGAAAAATCTAATTTACTTTAAGGCGATCTATTTTCTTCATTATCTTGGAATAAGTTTACGTGTGATCCTCTGGTATCAAATCTTAGGTAAAGAACTTTTTATTTATTTTTATATTCCAGCATTCATATCGTACTTATTTGCGTTTGCTCATATAAATTATATTACCCACAGACAAAATGAAATGGGAGAGGCTGAAATTCTTAATAAAGATTCTAACCTCTGGTATAAACTTATAAACTTTTTAGGGGATGGTGTTTACTATCATAAGAATCATCATATCAAACCAGGGGCTTACAACCCAAAATATATATAAGAGGAATCTATGAGTTATCACTGGAAAAAATTCAAAAGAGATAGATGGTATTTACTCCGGTATTTTACTCTTTCGTTTTTTCTCCTATTAGCAATTATTGTCTTTCAGTATAATTACATTGATTTAAAGGATTATACTCATCTCGATATCAATTTTTCAGGATTTCTACTATTACCATTTGGACTAATTTTAGGGATCAAGGTTCCGGTTCTAATTCATAATTGTGTGCACGGAAATTTAAAAATAAAAGGACTTAATACAATTCTTGGAGAGATCGCAGGAGTATACGTTTTATTAGGATTAGCAGCATTTGAGCTTAACCATAGAATGCATCATATTCATTCTGATAGTGAGATGGATCCTCATAATCCACATAATAGAAATTTTTTAAAATTCTTCTTTGCTAATAATTTTGGTGGAACAAAACCAGTACTGACAAAATTCTTACAATTTCATGGTGATACAAAAGTGAATAAATTCATTTTTGGGTTAACCGCTATTATGCACTTTTCTGCTGTGCCAATAAGGTTAACCTTTTGGTTATTTCTTCTTGGACCAAGTTTATTTTTTACTTTCTTTATACCATCTTACTTATTTCATATGTTTGTTTTTGCTCATATTAATTTCTATACCCATGAGACCTTTGAAGACGGTACAGCAAAAGTTTATGATCTTAATCATAATCTTTATTATAAACTTGTAAATTACTTTGGAAGTGGGGTTTATTATCATCGAAAACATCATTTAAATCCTAATTTCTATAACCCACAGTTAGGAAAGAGTAGCTCTCGGATATTTAGATAGCCCTATGGGAAGTCAAAAATTAATCAACTTTGCCGTTGAGTCTCCTAAAAAATCCTTAGTACTTTGTTTTCTTGTGATTCTCCTCCTGATTCCAGGACTCCTATTAATTAAAGTCGATTTTAGCTATCGTATTTGGTTTCAGGAGGGAAGTGCAGCATTAAACCAATTTGATAAGTTTGAAAAGCAATTTGGTAATGATGAAGTTCTACTTGCTGCGGTTTATCATGAAAAAGGAATCTTTAATAAAAAGTCCCTCGAAATTATTCAAGGGATAACTGAAGAAATGTGGAAGGTTGAAGGTGTAGTCGACGTCGACTCGGTCACTAACTTTCACTATGCCTTTGCTAAAGGTGATGAAATTATTATTGAGCCTTTATTTGAGGAACTTTCAAATAAAGAACTTTTAAAGAGACAAGTTGAACGGGCCTTTGAGAATAAAATTGCTCCAAACTATTTGTTCAATAAAGATGGGACAATGGCACTTATATATGCCAAACAACGACCCTATTTTAAAGAACACCCAAACGAGAAGCTTATTGTTGATGAGGGAAGGTCGGTGATCTCTAAATTTCAACAAAAGTATCCTGGCCATAAAATTATACTTTCCGGTGGGATTACTGTTGCAGATGCGTATAGGGAAGTTGCCGAAGGCGACTTAAAAAGGCTTTTAGGGATAATGTTTCTTTTTATCGCCCTTTTACTTGGTTTCTTTTTTCGAAATATAAAAGGGGTTATTTTTCCCTTTATGCTCATTGGTGGAACCGTACTTGTAACAATGGGGAGCTCGGGCATATTCCAAATCTCTTTTAATAATATTGTGGCGCTTATTCCTCAGACTCTAATGGCAATCGCAATTGCAGATGCTGTTCATATAATTGTTAATTATGTGCAATTTAAAAGAGAAGGTTTCAATAATCAACTTGCAGCAAGGAAAACTCTAGAGAAAAATTTCTGGCCTACTTTCTTTACTAGTTTGAGTACTATCTTTGGTTTTATGAGTTTTATTACAGCTGTTATTACACCGCTGGTCCATTTTGGTCTACTGGCAGCTCTTGGAACAGTTGCAGCATGGCTCTTGTCGATCTTTGGATTAGGAGCTTTATTAAGCCTTGGAGGAAGAAAAAGAAATCCTCAAAGTTCAGAGAAAAGAATCATAAAACAATCAAAATCAAAATTTGTGAAGTCGGGAGTACAGTTTATTATTAAGAGTCAGAGTACTTTAGTTATGAGTGCTCTAATTCTTATGGGGGGCAGTACTTTTATCGGGCTCATGAACGAAGTGAATAGTAATCCAGTTGAGTTTTTTAAAGATGATGTTCCAGCAAAGATAACGAATGATTTTATCCTTGAGCAATTGGGCGGATTCTCAGGCCCACAAATCGTTGTTGATTCCGGTTTAGAGAATGGCGGTGTAGATCCCGATTTACTAAGCAAAGTTCAATTATTAGAGAAGTGGCTAGTCAGTCAACCTGAGGTTATTAAAGTCACAAGTATTGTTGATATTATTCGTGTTATGAATAAAGCACTTAATGAAGATAAAGAGCATGAGTATCGTATTCCAGATTCAAGAGAAAAAATATCAGAACTATTACTTCTATACCAAATGAGCCTGAGTTCTGGGAAAAGTATAAATGAACGGATTACTATTGATCGCCGCTTTATTAGATTAACTTTATTTTGGTCTATCCAAAACTCGAAGCAAGCCGGAGTGGAATATGAAAAGATTAAGAAAAAGGCTAAAGAACTTGATCTTAACATTACTATTACCGGTAAAAGTGCGCTTTTTCAAAGCTTAAATGATAAAGTTGTTTATTCATTTCTAAGCTCTATGAGCCTCGCCTTCTTACTGGTTAGTTGTCTTATTGTTTATATATTTGGCTCTTTTAAGGTTGGAATTATTTCACTTATTCCTAATATTCTACCTCTCGCAATGGGAGCCGCTGTAATGACAATTCTAGATATACCTCTTAGTATCGGAACATGCTTAGTTTTTTCTGTCTGTTTAGGAATTGTTGTTGATGATAGTATTCACTTCTTATTGAGCTATAGAAGACAAATTTTAAAAGGTGTTAGTAAGGAACTCGCTATTCAAGAAGTGATGTTTACGACAGGAACTTCACTTTTTATAACAACTGTTATTCTGTTTTTCGCTTTTGGACTTTTCGCTTTCGCTCAATTTGTACCTAATATGCATTTTGGAATCATAGCATCAGTGATTTTTGTTACAGCTTTGTTTGCTGACTTGGTTATTCTTCCTGCTTTACTACTTAAAATAGATTTATAAACCTAATTTAACTCTAGTACCTTCTTTTAAGTCTTTTAATGTATAAAAAGTTCCACTCCAGTATATACCTCCATTTTTAAAACAAATAAAAGCTGATCTTAAAAGTATTAATCCAAGTAAGAAGATGCCGAGTGGAAATAGAAAACAAGTAAAAGCATTAAATGGAAAGTGCCTTTTTATCTTTAGGGCAAATATAAAGTTGAAAACAAAAGTTAAAAATCCAATTGAAAATACTATTGGATTAGAGTTTAAGAGTGCAGCTAATGGTATTAAAAAACTGGATAATGCAAAAAAAGAAATAATAATGACCAAGCTAAGCCTATAGTTGGCAAAGCCACCAACTATATTTTTTTCAAGGCCTTGCATCATATGGATGGCGTCTTTATACCATGGAAAATGAGGTCCATAGGGCGCAGCTTGAATATAGAGTGAACGGCCGCCATCTTTCGCTATTAACCTGGAGAGGGCGACGTCATCTGCAACATCCATCTTTAACCATTCAAAGCCTTGCGTCTTTTTAAAGTAAGAATTTCTTATCAAATTGAATGGTCCTATACCAACAATAGTATTTAAGGGTTTTTTCTCTATAGGTAACCACGGTTTTGAAGAAAGTGTGAAAAGTAACTTTGAAGTTAAAATTAGTAACCTTAAGAAAAAGGTAGGGCAGGGGATATTTGGAATTATTGTCAGGTGATCTAATTTATTTTCGACACAAATGGATAAAGATGATTTTAAGACTTCAAGGTTTATTTCTACATCGCCGTCTGTAAATAGAATGAATTCCCCGTTAGCTAGCCTAACACCATTATCTAGTGCATGAACTTTCCCGAGCCAGCCCTTTGGAAGCTTATCTATATTAATAGTTTTTAAATTTGGATACTTTCCTTGTACTGAATTAATTATTTTCTGTGTATTATCTGTTGATCTATCATTAACAACAATGACCTCAAGATTTTCATAGCCTGTATTTAAAATGCTTAAGAGAGTATTTTCAATTTCTTCTTCTTCATCCTTTACTGCTAGTACGACACTTAAACTTGGTAGATCTCCTATTGGGATTTGTGGAAAATTTTCTAAACTCTTTAAATTTTTAATGGCCTTAAAAGTGAAAAATAAAAATAAGCACCAGGTGATGATAAAGAAGAAATAGGGAGCAATCATATTATATTTTCCTTTTTATGGTTTGATTTTTCTATTATCAGCTAGAGATTAATTTAGGAAAAGTGAAAAAAGATGAGATTTATTTCTTAAATAAACTAACTTGTGACAGTGCTTTATCAGGCCGATTTCGATATTATTGCTTTGCGGTAAAAAATTCATGCCACTTGTACATTTTCTTTATTCAGGCTCTAGAGGGGCTCTAGGGCCCTTTTCTTTGTATTTATACATGCTTAGCTTTGGAAAACTTTGTTACTCAAATATTAAATAATAAATACTTAGGAAACATATACCACGCTGGCCTAGCCTTGAAACAAAATGGAAATGATGGGAAAATATTCTTAAGATCCAATCGTCCAAGTAGGATCGATAGTTGATAAAGCGCAGGAGGTGCTATGTCGGACAAGAAGTCATCAAATTCAAAAAATTACCCATTACTTCCATTGAGAGACGTCATCATCTTTCCACACATGGTTGTACCTCTTTTTGTAGGTCGAGAAAAATCAATCTCGGCGTTGGAGAAGGCAGCGAAAAACGGTAACGAACTATTCTTAGTTACTCAAAAAGACGCTAGTGTTCTTAACCCAGAAAGGGAAGACGTTTACGATATTGGAACAGTTGTCAATATCATTCAAATGCTTAGGCTACCGGATAATACTGTAAAAGTATTAATCGAAGGTAAGCATAGAGCGAAACTAGATTCTTTTGAGTGTAAGCCAGAAGGATATTTTGCAGATGTTGTAGAATGTACAGACGTTACAGAAAATGAAGTTTCATTAGAAGCGACTGTAAGGTCAGTAAAAAACATTTTTGAACAATATGTAAAATTAAACAAAAGAATTCCACCTGAATTATTAATGAGTATCTCATCAATAACTGATCCTTCGAGATTAGCTGATATTATTGTTGCTCATTTAACAATGAAGATTCCTGAGAAACAAGAGATCCTTGACGCTGTAAATGTAGAGTCGAGACTTCAATTGTTACTTGAGAAGATGCAAGGTGAAATTGAAGTTATTAACGTAGAGAAAAAAATTAGATCTCGTGTTAAAGCGCAAATGGAGAAATCTCAGAAAGAGTACTATCTTAATGAGCAAATGAACGCGATTCAAAAAGAGCTTGGTAACAAAGAAGACGGAAAATCTGAAATCGGCGAGATGGAAGATAAGCTTAAAGCTAAGAAGATGTCTCAAGAAGCTCATGATAAAGTTGAAAAAGAGATTAAAAAACTTAAATCAATGTCTCCAATGTCTGCGGAATCAGCAGTAGTTAGAAACTATATTGATTGGATGTTAAATCTTCCTTGGGCCGATTTTACTGAGGACGATAATAGTGTAAAGCATGCTAAAAAAGTTTTAGATGAAGATCACTTCGGATTAGAAGACGTTAAAGATAGAATTGTTGAATATCTTGCAGTTAAAAACCTAGTTGCTGATAGCACTAAGGCTGCAGGTACGATTCTTTGTTTAGCGGGACCTCCAGGTGTTGGTAAGACATCTATCTGTAAATCACTTGCAACATCCATGGGAAGAGAATTTGTTAGAATTTCTCTTGGTGGTGTAAGAGATGAAGCTGAAATAAGAGGTCATAGAAGAACTTATGTTGGTGCTATGCCAGGTAAGATTATTCAAGCTATGAAAAAAGCTAAAACTGGGAATCCAGTTATCCTTTTAGATGAGATTGATAAAATGAGTTCTGATATGAGAGGGGATCCAGCATCAGCGATGTTAGAGGTTCTTGATCCAGCTCAAAATAAGAATTTTACTGATCACTATATTGAAGTTGAGTATGACTTATCTAAAGTAATGTTCGTTATGACTGCCAATGATATTGGAAAGATTCCTGGTCCTTTAAGAGACAGAATGGAAATGATTCATATCCCAGGCTACACACCGGATGAAAAATTACAAATTGCGAAGAAATACTTACTTAAAAAATCAATTGAGTCTCATGGATTAGATCAATATCCTGTTACTTTAACTGATAAAGTATTTATGAAGGTCATCAGAGGCTACACTAAAGAAGCTGGTGTTCGTAACCTTCAAAGACAGATGAATACAATCGCTAGAAAAATTGCAACTGATGTTGTTTCGAACGATGTTGAAAAAGGTAAGAAGTTTAAAGTTTCTGATAAAATGGTTGAGAAATTTCTTGGACCAGTCGTTTTTGAGCAAACTTTAATTGAAGCAAAACCACAAGTTGGTCTTGTTAACGGACTAGCTTGGACATCAGTTGGTGGTGAACTTTTAAATATTGAAGTTGTAACCGTTCCAGGAAATGGAAAGATTCAAGTTACAGGTAAACTAGGTGATGTTATGCAAGAGTCAGCGAAAGCTGCACTTTCTTGGGTAAGATCAATTAGTGACTTAATTAATGTTGATCATGAATGGTACAACAAACATGATATTCACATCCATGTTCCTGAAGGAGCGACACCTAAAGATGGTCCTTCTGCAGGTATCACGATGGCAACAGCTCTTACTTCTGCAATTGCCAACATCCCAGTTAGACAGGATGTTGCCATGACTGGAGAAATCACACTAAGAGGAAGAGTTCTTCCAATCGGTGGATTAAAAGAAAAGATATTAGCTGCAAAACAAGCTGGAATTCAGACAATTGTTATTCCAGAACAAAATGCGAAAGACTTAATTAAAATTCCTGACCATATTAAGGAAGGTCTTGAAATTCACCCAGTAGGTGACGCAGAAAGAGTGTTGAAGATTGCTCTTGAGCTAGAATCACCAGAGGACTTTTTGAAAGAAAGAACCTTTACTGTTCTAGAGGGCGAGAAAGGATCTGGTCAAGCTCAGGCCGTGGCCAACTAATAAGTTAATTGAATTTGATGAATTGATGATGAAGAGGGGGGATCTAATAGATCTCCCTTTTTTTTTCGACTTTTTTTAAAGAAAAAGAGAAATATGATTGACAAGAAACGTATAATTCAATAAATTAAGAGCTCAAAATCAAGTGGGCGTTTAGCTCAGCTGGGAGAGCGCTACCCTTACAAGGTAGATGTCGGCGGTTCGATCCCGTCAACGCCCACCACTTTTTTTATAATCCATAACATTTTTATACATTAATAGTCGATACGACGAGCTGTGTCTATATTTTGGTTGGGCCATAGTTGAAAATTAACTACTTAGTTAAAATTTTTAATTTTTCTAGTTCTTGTTTCAAATCCTCTGGGATATGAGTTCCTGCTGATCCCGTAAAACCAAATTTAATAGACTCGACGTAAGAGCTGTAACATTTCTTCGCAAAAGTACTCTTAGGGAACGATTTGATACAATCAACTAGGTACATATCACCCAATGAGTAGAGAGAAGGAGTACTGTTTTCTAGGAGTCCTAACCAGTATAGACCTTCCGCTTTAAGCTTAGTTCTAGGGCTACTTACTAAATGATTCGAGATAAAGCCTTGTAGGGTAAAAAGGTTAATATGATTGTCAAATTTACTAACAAGTTTAATTTCTTCTTCGATGGGGGACAAATATTTATTTATTAATTTCTTAATTTCAGTATAGCTATGATCACTTATCTTAGAACCCTGCCACTGAATAAGGTCAGCTTCCCACTTGGTTAATAGATCTTTGTTTATCTTAATTTGAGGATTATCTTTTAAGTTTTGAATAAATACCTGGGCGGATAGATGATTTTTTAAGTTCATGGTGTAGATCTTTAAAATTTTTGCGACTGCTAGCTCTTGATTATATCCACCCTTAACATCTATAAGATCTTTCTTTAAGAAACTAATACTTGCATCATAATCCCTTATAAAATATGCAAACATTCCCTTCTCGTAATTGGATTTTAAATTCTTACTCATTACTTTTGGGTATCTATGAGATATTTTTTTATAATCTTTTTGAGGTAGTTGAGAGTGACAAGAAATACAATTAGAAACAAGCTTTTTTATTTGAATTCTAGAGTAATCAAAATGCTTATGCGCGATGCCCTTTTTTATATAACTAATATTATCTTCCAAGTAATTAATATTGGATTTAAAGGTTGGAGATTTAGAGTGAAGAATATTCTTAGAATTAGAAATATGTTTTTTAAGTTGATCGAGATAAATAATAAGTCGACCATCATCTAAATTTTCTCCCTGTTGTGTATAAGGTAGAATTTTTAAATAATCAGTGAGAATCTTCTGCATATCTTTCTTTAATTCTGCGTGGGAATTCATTGGTAACAATAATATGAGTGTAATAAGGTATTTCATCAAAGTATCCTTTTCTATTATAGTAATAGTCTAATAGATTGGAAAAATTTAGCTTTGATGATTGTTCTTAAAAAAGCTGATAAAGCTCAGTTTTATGGAGAATAAATTAGTATTTATTGAAGAGACTGATTTCTTCAAGGGTACATGTCTTATTAGAATTTTCCTCGAAGAATACCTTAATATATAGGCTTCCAGGCCCAAATTGGTTAGAAAATTTTCGGATCATTGAAGTGGTAATTGATTTTGTGTTTTTACTCGTAACTGTTTTGGCCCAAGTTGAACCATTCCAATAATAGAATTGATTACTATCTAAAGATAACTGATACTTTAAAAGACAGTCTCCACTTTCTTTGATGACTAAAGATTCGATCTGATTGTAGTTTAGTGGTGTTTTTGTTGTCACTGAAGCTTCACCTTCATAAACTCTTCCCGAAGGGGAGATATCAACACTTGAAACCTCTGGCATACATTGGTCGCCAGTGCAGGCTTGATTTTCTTCAGCTTCAAATAGGATTCGATATTGAAAAAACTGATTATCTACTGGTGCCCCGACAAAGTCATTAAAGATGAAACTAGGTTTGCTGGCCAATTGATTTCCAATAGATTCTCCATTTAAATTAATAAGACTATTATTACTGAGTTCTGAGAAGTAAGTTTCATTTGTTCCACTTGGTCCGATAAATGGCTCAGTATCACAAGAGTTATCATTACAAGAACGGACTTGATACTTTAGTCTATTTGCACTTCTTCGATACAATTGCGTTACTTCAATAGGGCTAAGAGGACGATCCCAGAGAGCTGCTTCATCCACAGATCCTTTAAAATACTCATCCGCATAATCTCTACCTATTATTAAGTCATAGCTCGTAGATGCAAGAGTTCCATCCCATGTTAAGTCGATGGAATCTGCCTGAAGGACACCATCAATATATAGTTTCAAACTACCTTCTGAACTATTGGCAACACCCACCAAGTGATGCCATTTTCCATCAACAATTTTGGGAGTTAAGTTTTTTCGAGATCGAATATATGTGCCATCACTTTGTCGAATCAGAAATTCATAACTAGAGTTATAAACTTTAAGTGCATAAGATGTAGAACCTAAAAAATTTGTTTTTCCGATAAGTCCACCATCTACTCCTGAGTCAGCAAGCTCTCCTGTAGATTTCATCCAGATACTTATTGTAAGATCAGAACTGATATCGAGAGACATATCATCAGGAGCTGTTAAGTAATCGTCAACACCATCCAGTGTTATGCCCGTATTTAATATACCTATAGTATTTAGCCTAATAGATCCACTTTCAGAAAAATGATTTTGATTAACACTTGTGTCTTCTAAGTCAGTTCCCGATGGTGCAGAGTTGGTTGTAGCTTCATTCATTGTCCAATATCCAATAAGATTATCATCTAGACTTGAGGAACTACTTATATAATCTAAGGTACTTTCGTTTCCAGTATTGGGTGTAAGTTCTTTCATGAATGGAATTGGGGTAGATAAAGATAAGCCTGTCCATGGTCCAACTTTTCCAAGATTTAGGATAGGGGAATCATAAACAGAAGCATAGGTTTGTTTTTGGAAATTGTATATAAGGTTCACTTCACCTTTATTTAATGTTGATTTCCAGATAGCGCATTCATCAAGTTTTCCTTGAAAACCATTTGTTCCATACCCAAACCTAAAAGAACTAAAGTTTGTACTTGCTGGAACACTTTGATTTTCAGAAGCGACCTCAATACCGTTATAGTACAACTTAATTTTTCCTTCTCCTGAGATATCCCAGGTTGCGGTAATATGAATCCACTCATCTCTTGGGACATTTTCCTCCCAATTATTTTTATACGCTGTTTTGAAACTTCCTGTCCCAGTATAATTATAAGAAACAGTATTCGTAGACATAAATCTTAGACCAAATCCATCACCATTATTATCGATATATCTAAATAAGTATCTACTTTCAGTATCAGGAATGGGGAATTCATTTTTTATCCAACAACTGACAGTACCCTTATCTACATTAAGGTCGCCATTTAGCTCTGGTAATTGTATTTGACCATCGATTCCATTGAAGTTCGCGGCGGTTCCACTGATCTTTCCAGCGTAGTTAAAGCTGACATTTCCAGTGGCAATACCATGATTTTCATATGTCGATGAGTCCATAACATTATCATCCATACTCCAGTATCCAATTATATCGTTCCACCTTGGAGTCCAATTAGAAGATAACCTAAGATCATTAGAGAATTGTTGAGATTGGGCATTATACACTTTTAGTATTTCGGCTTCACTTAACTCCTCACTCCAAATCGCAACTTCATCCATTAACTGCTTTCCATAATAAGATGTTGTCCTACCAATATATATAAAATTTCCATTTGCAATATTTCTTGGTGTACTCGCCGATAAAGTTCCATCCACATAAATTTTGTTTCCTTGGGGACCTAAAACAAAAACAATATGACTCCATTCATTTTGTTTTATTGGCTTTGAACTTGTGAGTTTAGTTTGTACCAAATCCGAATCTCTCGACCAAAAATATGGTAATCCTGAATTGTCGATATAAGAATCGAACCATGCACTTCCGCCCCCCTCAATCAATCCTTCCTTTGCATCAAACTCTGAGTATCTTACCCACATAGAAATAGTAAAAGAATTGTGAAAGGATGTAGAAAAAGATAAATAATTATTTAGACCGTCTAACCTTAATGAGTGGCTACCTAATTTAGAGTTGTTTGAATAATTAGGACTTCCATTTTCAGTAGTTGCATTTAAACCCGTATAATCATCACTCGAATTATCCATTTGCCAATATCCTATCAACTCAGGAACTCTTAAAGGAAGAATATTTGTCATGTTTAATGATGAGTGATTATTGGAGGTTAAACTAAGATTGTTAACTGAGTTTAAGAATGACCCAGAGTTTACACCAGAGTTAAAGTCAACAGAGGAATGAAGTTGATCAATTTCTTTAAGCTTTACGAGACCATTTGAGATCTCGATTAATTTAGGATCGTAAATGTAGTTTGAGCCTGTTGAGAATAGAACCTTAGTTTCATTGATATTTTTATAGGATTCAATGCTTATGTCACTTTGACAAGAAAGGAGCAGTTGGAAAATAAATATTAATAAATAAAATTGCCCAAGCTTCATCGATCTTCCGTATTGTTAAAGGAGTACTTTACAATTATAAGATCTTATCGGTTTATTTGCCTGAAATTTTAGAAAAAGAGCATATTTTTAGATACTTAACAGATTTGAATATTTCTGTCTTTTTTAGGGGATCAGAGTTGATAGCCCACTAGTTTTGTCGATCTTTAGATAAGAAAGCTCCGCTGAACCCAGTTCTCTTAATGCTCTTGTATATCATGCTTAAAAAATAGCCCTAAGTCACCGAACTCAGAAGCGATAAATTTGGATGCCAAGGTTACTTCACCTATGAGTTGAGCTTGCTTACGATATTTAGGAATATCTTCAATTTTATATTGTGAGTAGTCTTTATATTTATCAGATGTTGGGAGTGCATATACTTCATAAAGAACAGTGTTTAATTTAAGGGTGACAAAGTCATTTCTAACATCATGAAAATCTTTCGAGAAGTTAAGTTCTGAATTGGGAACAAAGAATATTTGCCTTGGCTCGATCGGTTTAGATTCTTTTTCGCCCTTACTTGTACTTCGGGCCATATTTTTCATTTTTAATTCTTCAGGGTATCGAGTTACTTTTGAAAAAATTTTATGAATAATTTTTTCACCAATTGAAGAACCTCTAGGAACTATATTAGATAGGGGGTTACTAAAGAAGTTATAATCTTGTCCTTGTCCAGAGAGTGTATAGAGGGCAGAAACATTTGCACTTGGAATTTCATCTCTAAGTATTTTAAGTGCTAAGCCTGGTGCAACAGGTTTACTCTTTCCTTTAATATATTTATATCGATGACCTTTCTTACTATGATCTCGAACTTTGATATCTTTTCCTTCAACCGGTTCGTAAGTAACACTTAATCTTATTAGCGCGCATTCAGCACCTTTAAATACACCAGTATAGGGATGATCTCCAATTGAATTGAACTTTACTTTTGCAACAGAACCACGTTTATGAATATATTTTTTCCAACCCTTTGGAGAAAAGTCTGAATACTCTTCAACTTTATATATTAGTGGTTGGGCAACTAATCCAAGAATTTGAAAAAAGCCAAGCTTAGAATAAGCGGGTAGTTCTTTGTGCTCAGTTTCTTTTATTTTATTCCATAAAATATCTTGTTTTTCACAAGCAGATAACTTGTCGTAACCTTTCGGAGTTGAAGAATCCTCAGTTTTATTAGAATAAGAGGACCCAGCAAAACTGTTAAAGCTTAATGTCATCGCAATTGCTAAAACTTTATATTTCATTTAGACTCCTATTAAAGATAAAACCTATGTCATTTTATCACTCATCTAATTGATAAAGTAGTAGGCAAACAAGGAGTAAATATGAAAACACTCAATGAATGGCTTGATTTATATTCAGTAAGTCATCAAAACCCAACTAATAAACTCGTGCATAAAATCTGTGTACCTGTTATTACCTTTACAGTTTTTGGATTCTTTTGGTGCATTCCTGTTCCGGATTTTATGAGTTTTCATCCATACTTTAATTGGGCAACTCTTTTTGGAATATTTACTTTAGTTTTCTACGCACGCCTGAGTATGTTACTTCTTTTGCTCATGAGTATTAAAGTCGCTGTAATGCTTTATTTATGTCAATTTTTTGCATCGGTGACAGATTTATTTTACCTTAGTTTAATTCTTTTTCTTGTCGCATGGATAGGTCAATTTTGGGGACATAAAATTGAAGGGAAGAAGCCTAGCTTTTTTCAAGACTTACAATTTCTTTTAATCGGTCCAATATGGGTTGTTAAAGCAATTACAGGATTTCCAAAAACTAAATAAAAAAAAGCCCAACTTTTGTTGGGTCTTTCTCACTTCTTAGACTAATTATAGTTTAGCTTCAACTTTTTCGTAAACAGGTCTCCAAGGTCTAAAAGCATTTTTAACTCTTAGGACTTCTTTGATATAACCTTTTCCATTAGGATTCTTTTTCCATCCGCGTAGGTTTCCTGGCCTTCTCCTGTGAATTGTTTCGTAGAACTTACTCTTAAGTTCAGGGTAGTGGGATACAAGAACATCTGCCATAGTTCTTTTTTGAATATATTGAATACCATCTCTTGTATAAACTTCGTCAGTATAATAATCAGAGAAAAATGGATCTGCCATTAATCTTCTTGAGGCCATTATTGCAAAAATCCAAAATGGTGTGTTACCAAATGCATATCCAGGGTAACGATCTTTTTCTGCTAATGATCCAACAAGTAAATCAACTTTTTCAATATCTCCACCATATACATCAGAAAGGTTCGCAGCATCTTTAGCATTCATTGCAAGATCATCAAAATCCTTTGCCGCTGGTAAGCCTAGGGCCCGTCTAAAGTTATTGTAACGAGGAACACCTCTTTCTCTATCTCTTAAAATATCGATCGCTCCCATATCCATTCTTACTGAATCTGTATGAGCAGTTCCTGTGTTTCTTTCAGCAACAAAATTTTGCATAAAAGTAGGGTAATTATTTAAAACTAATCCACCTGGGTGAGATGTACCAAATGAGAACATCCAATCTGCTGAAGAACCTTTTGTAGAACCTTGACCTTTTATTTGGCCAACAGCTTTTCTAAAGATAACATCTTGTAAAGGAACATTTTTTGTAACCTTTGTTGGATTCTTATGAGATCTAAAATCAATTGCTTCCGGAATAAGTGGATGCATTCTGTAAACAGAGACAAATTCTTCTGTTAAAGTAAAAGGTACTTTGTATAAATCTAGAGTTTTTGGACCAACTAATCCTGAGATAATATGCTTTTTATCCATAGAGATTTTTCCTCTCAGATTCTCACTATTACCGCCCCATAATTCTCTTAATCCATACCAGTTTCCTCTCATTGCGATGTGAAGCATTGGATGGTTAAGTAGTGCTGGTGTCCATTCAACTGTATGAATTTTTGCAATTAGAGCAGAATTGATTAGCCTAGCTTTTTCAAAAATTTCATTGTCACATTCAACACCTTTAGTATCTTTACAAATATTTCCTGATTTTACTTGAGGAAGTAAAATTGTTTCAACAATTCGGTTATGCTCTAAGTGAAATAGTGTATGAATTAGTTCTAGGCCAAGCCACCAATTGTCATTAAAACCAGTAATTGGTAATTTGTTTGTATCATAAATAAGTCTTCTGTTTTTCTCATCTACAGCGATTTTACCATTTGGCATAAGTTGACCAGTACTAGTTCCATCTGCATTATACTTTGTACGAACTTTTTTAATTGTCGCAGCATCACTTCCGTAAAATTGTGAACCATCCCACCAGTGAGTAACTTGATTTCTACTAGCATAGTTGTAGCCATTCTTATCTGTTTTAGCTTCTTTTTCAGTTTCTGCTCTTGTTTTTGGAACACTAACATGACCAGACTGGAAATGCTTATGTTTGTGACCTGAATGACCTGGAACTTGATGGTGGTGTTTTTTACTATTTTTACCATGTGTAAACCAGTCATGATTCATTGACTGTAGCCAAGCCGCTGCAAGTAAATTAACCACTTCAGCTTTTTTAGTTTTACCATCAGTTCTATTAAAGAGTCTTTGACTCACCATGAATGGATTTGGTTCCATTATATCTTTTCTACTTGCTTTATTTGCGGCATGAGGTTGCGTGTTACGACCAAATCTTTGTCCGTGTGCTCCCATCATAACTTGTGTTGCAAGGTCTTTATCTTGTTCTGATAAAGTATCTTCAAGACCATGGAAGTAACAATTACCAGTTGGAGTTCTTCTTTTCATTTTCATAACTTTAGAACAATCAACATTGAATGCTTCATCAACACCCGTATCCGTTAAGTTATTTTCAAAAAGATTTTGTCTTAGTGATGTTCCAGTATTTAGGAAATCAAGATTTCTCTTTGATTCGATAGGGTGAAGAGGATTTACAACAGTTCTTAGGAATTTTAATTTTTGAGCCTCGTAACCATCGTAGCTAAATTTAATTGGGGCTTTCTGGCCTCTGTCTTTTTTGTAATCCGCTTCAGATACACCTGTTGATGCATCTCCCATATTACCACCGGCAACATCTCTTTTTGAATTGTCTTTTGTACTAGAGCACGAGCTAATAATTAAGCTCATTACGACTAGTATTTTCAGTTTAAACATAAATTCCCCTCCGAATCTTTTAGATTGCAAATACTGTTTAATTTCTTTGGTAATAAAATTATAAATACTAATTAGCAAAATGGTAAGTGGTTATCATGCTTTTAGCCTTTATATTCTTCTTGTTTATGAACTTAATTTCAAGAGGGCAGAATTACCGGTACCATTCCTTAACAAAAGTTAAAGCGTCAGTTAATTAACGGAGGCAATATTTAATGGGTTCTCACAAAAATATTGTAGTGATAGCATGAAGAGTATTTTAAACTGGAGGAAATATGCTGAAGTTCTTATTATCAATATCACTATCCATTTTGTTTTTAACATCATGTTCAACAAGTCAGAAGGTTAACAGAGGTTTCGCATCAGTTGATGATAACCCTGGATTAGCAGGAACAATTTTGGGGTATGCAAAACACCAAGTTGAAGTTACTAAATGGAAGAGAAAAGGAAAAAGAAGAGTAAGTTATAAGACTATGGGGAATAACTACAAGGCAACTCGTATTTATTTTAGGAAATCAAAAGAGCAGGACGGAAGCTATAATGTTTTACTTCTTGAATATGTAAACTTATTAAAAATGGCTCCTAAATATATTCTTTCAAGTAAGGCACCAAGTTGGATTAATAGAAAAGTTGGTTACTTAAATCAAATTTTAGATAGAGCTGTTATGTATAAAGCAATTCCAACAGATGATAAAAGAGTATTTGAACTTCAAAAATTGAGAGTTGTTAATGGAAAACTAACGGCTGATAACAGTTCTACGCCAAGTTATGTTAAGCTTGCAAAAAATGCTACAGAACAAAATCCTATCGAAGGAGCGACAATAACTGCTTCTGCAGATGGTGAAAAATCTGAAATCTTTTTCCCAGCAAATGATGATTTTGGAAATCATGGAATTCAATATAATATGGCCAAATGGGTTTATAGTATAATTGATGGTTTCAAATCAACATGGAGAACAACATATCTTCCTGGAGATTACTTAGGTGCATATGCAGATAAGCTTGATGTTATCTTAAAGCTTAGTCAGAGTAAAAGTGGAGACGAGGCGAAGTTCTTTCAAAATGAAAAAAGATCTCATTACAAAAAGAAATTTAGAGAAAATCAATTAACTAACTCTAAATCAGCTTATATTACAGGTGACTATAGTGTTTCCGAGCCTGATGATGGTATATTTGTTTTTAATGCCGGTGCAAGTTCAGCTCACACAGGAAAAGAGCATGTAGATCAAAAGATCGGTTTATTTGTTGATATTTTTGATGCAAGTGAAACAAAACTAAATCAAGATGTTGTTGAGCTAATTATACTGAATACTGATAAGCCAAGTGACTTCTTAATGTACTACGAGCACCCAGAAAATGGTGAGGGTAGTAAGTAAATAAAGGCATATTTAAAAAAATAATTTATTCGACTAGCTAGTTTTTTGTACAGCTAGTCGTTTTTATTATTCACCACAATGAGTATTACTATCTACACCTAGTTGTTCCTGACATGAATAAGATATAATTTTTTGGCAATGTTTCCCTTCGAAACACCCTGGTATTGAATAAATAAAGTGCATTTTTTTACCATCAACAAGTTCCATAACTAGTTCACTTTCTTCACCTTTTCTATTTGAGGTTTTCTTAGGTTTAGATAAAAAATTCCCAAATTTTACATATTCACCATTTTCAAAAGGCTCAAGATAAAAAGTATTATCAATTAGGGTATCCTGGCATTTTAAATACTGCTCACCTGTAGATATTTTAACTTCATCACTCCAATCAACTAGTTCTGACTGTGGAAATTCATTACCAATAAGCAGATAAACTGTGCTTCCACTAGAGCTTTGACACTTGTAGCGGGGGGTATGGGTTTCATTCGCCTTGGCCGTAAAAGTAATAATGAAAAAAACAGCTATAATAGATAACTTATTCATGTGAAATTCCTTAATTAAAGTACACGAATCTATATGTTATGATACATTGCACAGCAAGTTCCGAGGCTCTATTTTGTAGAATTTACAACCTAATCTAAAAAAAACTTACAACCTCGGTTATTTTAACCAATGTTAAGGCCTAAATACGGAAAAATTTGATACACTGAAATATAGCTCCATTAGGGGTAAAATAGTGACAGGACGGCACTAATTTAAAAACGGAATTTTAATGAAGAACACACTACTCTTAATCTTACTTTATATTTTTTCAGTTAGTTGTGGGGACCTGTTCATGCAGGACCCTGATAGCAAAAAAACTAGCTTCTCCCAGTTTGCAACATGTGAACTCAACGTTGAAGCCTTCAGCCATATCTTAAAGAAAAATATTAAGGGAGATATTCTTTGTTTAAAAGAAAATCTTCATCTCTTTATGGATACTGTTGAAACGGATAGACCTGGTTATATTTCTAAAAGTGTCTTAAAGAATTTTGTTTTAGATGGACCGCTAGACCTTGATCCCGATTCTATTGGGATTATTGATTCAGTTTTTGATTTAAGTCACCTCATTATCGGAACAGAAAGAGATTATATTGTTAGAAGTGATGTTGATATCCTTTTGGACTTTCTTGTTTTCTTTAATGAACATATTTGGAAATCTTATAAATTCTTTATGTCTGAGGATGATATCAATTACTCAAGACATCTAAGTGAGAGACAAACTATTTTTAATGAAGTGGCTTTAATCGCTCAGGAGCTAAAGCAAATCTATAGGCCTAATAGATCAAATCTTGATCGGGTGGATTTAGAGCAATTTATTTTTAACTTTTTTAAAAATGAGATGGAAACATTAGAAAATATTCGAAGTATGATGTTCCTAAAAAGAGTTTTCTTAGGAGGGCAGATTTGGGAATTAAGTCATATTGAGTTCGCAGACGTCCTTGAGTCACTTCCTCATTTAGTGCAAGTTGCGTTTGATATGGCTAAAGTTAGGCATTATGAATTTAATAATGAGCAAGAAACTCTAATAAAAGTTTTTCAAAAAGATATTGATGTTATTAAAAACTTTTTATATTTTGATGCCGATTCTCATGAGTCTGTGTTTACAATTTATGATCTGATTAATTTGATCACGACCATGGCGCCAGATTTTCTACCGATTGATATCGCAAAATACCCTAGGGAAATTATTAAAATAAAAGAAATTTTTCTGGGAAGTGGACAAGAGATTGTTTCGGCAAGAGAACTTATCGATGCATTTGACCACGGTAATAGAATTTTAGCGGAAGCGAATTTATTTTATCGGGTGTACGATTTCTATCGAGACGAGCTAGATAGTCCGTATGAAATTTCTCATAATTTTTCTGATTTTCCAGTTAGTAATTCTCAAGAAAAAGAATTTCTAAATAATTTTGCACGTATTGTTCATAATTATAAATTTCTAAAGGGTGATTTAACATCGGCTTTTTATACATTTGATTATAGAAGAAATGCAAATGCTTTTTTCGAAACAGGAGCCCTAGAATACGCTGCTAAAATGGTAATGTCACATTATGGTAAAAGAAATCCAGGTGCTCGTGGAGGGTACGATATGACTCTCGATGAGACAGTTACATTGGTGGATGACTTTAAATGGTTCTTAAGAGATCAGGGTATTGTTACTATTGGTCGTAAAGGTGGTGGTGAAGTCGCTAATGTTGCCGATAATTTTGTTTTGATGTCTACTTTATTTCAATATCAATCTGATGGATGTGATCCGGATACAGTTTGTATGGAGATACCTGAAGTCACCGAATTTTTGACTGGTTTATTAACGGCTGTAGAAGTTAAAGATTTTTTTACAGAAACTATGCTTGATCTTTGTTCTGGTGAGCTTGATCAGTATGACCGAATCGCTCCTGAATGTTTTAGACGAAATTTTATTAATGTCATCGAGACTGAAATACCTGGTGATGGACGAGCACTTGCTGACTATATGCCACTATTTTATGAATACCTGAAAGGATTAATAAAAGATCTTCCACAAGGGGCTCCAATAACTGACTCAGATTCATTCATGCACTTCATAGGCGAGACGGAAGCGTTTACTCGAAGTTGTATGCATTACGACGAAGAAAAAACGGAAGAAGTTTATCTCAAGGCAAATGATGCTTTCGCCGTTTTTGCAGGTTTGTTAAATGTTGAATCGACTTTACTGAGATTTGATTTAGACCTTAATAATAAGATTGATGCTCAAAATAAGAATGGAAAGAATGAAGTGCTTAACGCCTATTATGAAGTTTATAAGGGCGCTCTAATTGCGATGGTGAAAGATATAGTAAAAAGTGAAATGATAGCCAGGTTAACAGCAAAGCCCATTTTTCAATACCTTGTTAAGTATGGAGAAGTTCCTGACTCATCACAATTTCGATCTATTTGGAGATTTGTTAAGTTTATTCTAAAGAAAAATAAAAAGGCTGATATTTCAAGGGCCACAGTTGCGACAATCTTAAAAACTATTGGACAGCAATCAGAGAATGCATCTCTTCATCCATTTAAATGTGAAGAGTGTTTAAGAGATCCTACTGTTGTTTGTGAGCCAGAAGGGGATCCTTGGGAATACTAAGTTTTTATTGGTAGCTAAAAGAGTGCTCTGAATCATCACTCTTATGAACATCAGATAAGTCCTCATTAAGTGTCTCTAAGATGAGGTCTGGAACTTGAATTGCTCGGTATTTTTTACCATTGGAAAGTCTAATCCAATAACCATCGATTACTTCTCTGTCCATTGTAGTGAGTTTAATGGGTTTTACCGAAATGATATGTTCTAAATTGATAAGGATACCCGTTTTTTCATCAACCTGCTGTGCTTCATTATGGGTAATTATCGTAAATTTTTTCAAAATCATTTTTGGCTCCTATTCGTACACTAAGTTATAACAAATTTTGGAATGGAGTGCTTTTAAGATTAGAAGTATTGAATTTTTTATATGGTAGGGAACGAAAGAGTCGTTCCCCTGGCAGCTTAAGTACTTAATTATTCAAGTTTAGTTTCTTTGCAACTTCCCCTACAAGTCTACCTATGGCATATGGAACTGTGTGAGGGCGATCATCATTATTGTAATATGGATGACCAAAGCCCATTTTATGAACCCACTCATGGGCCATATTAGCTGCAACATCAACTGCTGTCCAACTGGATCGTCTATAGAATTTAGAGTGTATCCAAATCCTCATGGTATCTGGCTTTGTATAACCTTTAACTTTTGACCAAGGATTCCAGCTTCTATACATAGTTAGATCAAAATCCATTGTATGATCCTCATCTGGTTTAAGTTCTTCAGCTCCAGTCAAAAAATGATTATAAATTTCTTCATTGGTCATTTCATTATTTTGATTAAACCTGGTATTTCCATTGAACTGGTAATTAAGTATTAACTTCTTTAGCTCATTACTACTCATTACTTTGTTTAAAATTTGAATGGCCTTGTACAGTTTTCTCTTGTCTTTATCTGTAAAATTTCGAGTGTGTACTTTTATTTTCAAACCACTTTTTGCACCAAAAAAAATGGTTGTTTTTATCTCTTCTTGTTCAGTCCCAGCTTCTTCAAAATTTTCAAAAGTAGGGTGATTATCGGCATATGCAAAATTGAGTATAAATATGCTGGCGACCAATAGTTTTAAAAAAGATTTCATTTTAAACGTCCTTGATTGATTACTTTAAATTTACGTGTTACTTCTCTTTTCGAGATTTAATTTGAAAGATTAAAGAGATAAGCTTAGTTTGGAAGAATTTGCAGGCAACCATGGATTACAACGAATTAAAAAAAGAATTAAAGGTAAGCACAAGTGTTGAGCGTCGGGGTGGCATCATCAAGGCGATGGATGAATTTGTAAAATCTGGTAAAAACTGTTTTAGCTGCCAAGGTTTTTGCTGCACATTTTCTTATAATTCGATGCAAGTAACACCGATAGAGGCATTAGATGCCTATGATTATCTTAGAAGAAATAATCGAATTAACGCTGAACTTATTACTAGACTAGATGAGTGCATTAAAGAGTATAGATTAGATAATGAAATTGTCCTTGGCGGTGGTAGGGAATTACGTCGCCAATACACTTGTCCTTTCTTTAATGCTGGTCCAAAAGGTTGTAGTATTGAACCGGAAAGTAAGCCTTATGGGTGCTTAGCGTTTAATCCACTTAGTAGAAACGTCGATGTGGAGGGAAAATGTACTTCATATATTGATGTCCTCGAAAAAAGAGAAATTGATAATTCTGATGAGGAAGCTATGAATCAATTGATAAAAAAGAAACTCAGTATATATTGGGAGAAAAAGAACTTTCCCGTTGCCCTCAAAAATCTCATAATTCTTTTTCAATAAAAATCCGATCATTTTGTTTAAGTAAAAAAAAACTTTTAACATATGAATATTCTTGAAATCGCATATAATAAATTAGAATTGAATTTAAAAAAAATATATATATTGTTTGAATTTCTAAGGAGAGAAAAATGACTAAGGCGGTACGAGCTCAAGCTAAGTTGGCAAGTTACAAGATTCCAACAAGAAAGTTTGATGTTCCATGTGATGTAAATGGTAATCCACTTAGAGTTAGTGAGTATTACGGTGAAAATGTTTTTGATTTTACAAAATCTGAAATTTTAACAAAACAGGATAAGACAGACCTGCAAAATGTTTTGTCAAAAAAAGGTGAATTAACAAAAGATATGGCAGAGAAATTTGCTAATGCAGTGTTGAACTGGGCAACTAGTAAGGGGGCAACTCACTTTACTCACTGGTTTCAGCCAATGACAGGATCAACAGCAGAAAAACATGACGCCTTTTTATCAATTGAAAATGGGCAACCGATAGAAAAACTATCTGCAACTCAATTAATTCAAGGGGAGCCAGATGCATCTTCTTTTCCAAATGGTGGATCCAGATCAACTTTTGAGGCCAGAGGATATACGTCATGGGATTTAAGTTCTCCCATTTTTTTAAAGAGTCATCCTAATGGTAAAACTTTAACTATTCCAACAGCATTCGTATCATATACTGGTGAAGCACTTGATATTAAAACACCAATGCTTAGATCGGTAACTCAACTTTCCCTCGCTGCTACGAAGTTTTTAAATTTAACGAGTGAATCAGGTAGAGAAGGTGATGCACATACTTCAATTGATGTAAGTTGTGGTTGTGAGCAGGAGTACTTTCTAGTTGATAAATCCCTTTACTTTGAAAGACCAGACCTTGTAATGGGAGGTCGAACATTATTTGGAGCAAGTACTTCAAGAAACCAACAATTAGATGATCACTACTTTGGAACTGTTCCAGAAAGAGTTCTAGCATTTATGCAAGAAGTTGAAATTGAGCTATATAAGTTAGGAATTCCTGCGAAAACAAGACATAATGAAGTTGCTCCAGGACAATTTGAGTTAGCTCCAATTTTTGATAGCGCAAATATTGCTGTTGATCAAAACCAAATGGTTATGTCTGTTCTACAATCTGTTGCCGTTAAGCATGAGTTTGTTTGTTTACTTCATGAGAAACCTTTCGCTGGAATTAATGGTTCTGGAAAGCATTTGAATTGGTCTCTAGGTTCTGCGAAAGCAGGGAATATGTTAGAGCCAACGAATACTCCACATACAAATTATAAATTCTTAGCAACAGTTGCGATTATTTGTGAGGCTTTGTTTAGGCATGGTGGTTCGTTACGAACAGCTATTGCTTCTCATTCAAATGATCATAGATTAGGTGCCAACGAAGCACCTCCAAGTATCATTTCTATATTCCTAGGAGATACCCTAACTAAGATTATGGAAGCTTATGCTGCTGGTAAAACTTACACTGAAGAAGATATAGGATTCTTAGACCTAGGTGCTGATCAACTTGCAAGACTTGTACGAGATAACACAGATAGAAACAGAACTTCTCCATTTGCATTTACTGGAAACAAGTTTGAATTTAGGGCCGTAGGCTCTTCGCAGAATGTTGGTATTCCAATGACTGTTCTTAATGGAGCAGTAGCCGATGTTTTTAATGATGTTAATGAAAGAATTGAAAAAGAGATTGGTGAAGGAAAATCTGTAAATGAAGTATTGATGGGAGTAATTAAAGACCTATACAATAACTCTAAAAATGTTGTTTTCAATGGTGATGGTTATTCGCAAGAGTGGCAAGAAGAAGCAGCTAAAAGAGGCTTACCTAATATGAAGACATCAGCTGATGCACTTAAAGTTATTGCTGATGGACCTCGAAATTCTTTTTTAACTAAGCTTGGAATTTACTCCGCTGGCGAACTTGAAATGAGGTATAACGTAAGAGTTGAAAGGTACTGTTTACATAGAATCATTGAGTTTAGAACACTTATTAGTATGATCCATAAAGATATCTTACCTGCAACAATTGAGTATAAAGGCTTACTGGCAAGTTCTATTGATGAACAAAAGGACGCTGGAGTGGATGCTAAGGTTGATAAAATCTTATTAAATCGAATCAATGAGAATATGAACGTTTTATATGAAAAAACGCAAAAGCTAATGGCAGAGACTGATAAGCTTGGTGAAGAGATTGGTGATGCAGAAGTTATTGCTAATGAGCTTCTTCCGTTATCTGAAGAGATTGCAGGACATATTGCATTCTTAGAAGAAAATGTATCAGAAGAGCTTTGGCCACTACCAACTTACTTTGATTTGCTTTTTGTAAGATAAGTTTAAATTTGAAAATTTAAAGATAATTAGGGTCCTATATGGGCCCTTTTTTATATGAAATCAGCTCTTTAGTTACTACTTCTTGTAGAAATTTCACTTTAATTGCACCTTTTTCTCACTGTGTTATAAGTGTTCTCAGAAGTTCAACCTAGGGGATCTTATGAAAAAATTGGCACTAATGTTACTAACGATACCAACTATGGCCTTAGCAACCCTAGACTCTAGTTGTAATGAGTACACTCAAAGTAGAACAAATGCCTTTAAGATTAGTAAAAGTTTGAACGAGAAGAATATTTTATATTTCTCGGTTGGTATTGATGAGAAAAATTGTGAGTTCAATTCTGAGGATCCTGTAGCTAAAGCTTATTGGGTGATGGGGGAAGATAGAACTAAAATGGGTGTCACCTCTTGTGAGGCCATGACTCAAAAAGAGATTCCAAAATTTCTAGGTTTTAAAAACCAGGCAGAAGTAGACTTAAATATGGGAAGAAAAATCGACGGCCAAACCCTAGAACTAGAAATTCCAAATCTTGAAAATCTAGGTGAGAAAATGGGTGATAAAGTAAACTTCTCTAGAATCGTGACGATTAAGTTAGAACAAAAGGATGGGGGTTGTAATGCAGTAACAACTGGTGTGAGAAATTCCCAAGACATCGAGTTTGATCAAATTAATTTCAAAATTTCATTTTTTATGCTTAAAAAAGTAACAATTTTAAAAAATAATAAGCCTATCTAGGTATAAATAGCCTTGTAACATTCGGATATTACATTTCCATGTATAAAATATGCAATTTTTTTGGCGATTTGTTGCCAGTTCCCTGATTAGCGTCTAAAAACATACCAATAATTTAAAAATTGGGGGAGAAATGAAAGGATTAATCACTGCAGCGGCACTCTATTTATTGGCCAATACTGCATCTGCATACACACTAGGTATTGTAGATATAGATGAGCCTATAACGAGTACAGACTCTTATGTAGCATACGGATCTGACGGACGTATGTATGAAATATCTCAGGATAATTTAGAAGTAGTTGAACTTGCTAAGGAAGCAATGGCTTCAAGATATGAAGTTGAAGTTGAATTCAGTAATTCAAGTGAAGCTGAAGATATCCTTGAACTAAGAAATACGATTACAAAAATTTCTTTAACAACAAATGAAGTTGATGAAGCTGTTCAAGAAGCAATTGATGCCCTAAATAAAGAAGTTCACTTCAATGGGAATGCATCTCTTTTAAACTCATATGTAACTGATGTTTCTTCGCAAGCACAAGCTAATCAATTATTTTTAACACAACGAAGAGATACTAAAACAAAATCTCAGTGCTTTAATAGAGCACATGTTTGGTCTTGGGAGTTAAATAAAAAATCTATAGGAGGAAGAAGTATTCAAACTGGTAAAATCTGGATTTACTTTACAAAGAAATATATCAGAGATTACAAATACAAGTGGTGGTTTCATATTTCTCCTTATATCACTGTTAATGGTGAGTTAAGAGTAATGGATCGTTCTTACCTAAGTCAGCCTTCTTCAGAGAAAACTTGGACAGATAAATTTATTTCAAGCAAACAAAACTGCCCTGAAATATATAAGTACTCTGACTATGCAAATAACCAATTCAGTTCACATTGTTATGTTATGAAGTCGAGTGTTTTTTACTGGCAACCATGGCAGCTTGAGAATATTGAAAATAGAAATCAAGGTCGAAGTGAGTGGTCTCCTTCTGAGCTTAAAGCAGCTTACAGAAACGCGATTGGCTGGTTCTCAAGAGTTCCTTAATCATTAAAAAGTTCTATATAATATCTGGGTCAAAGTTTTCTTTGGCCCTTTTTCATTTTAATTCCTATACTAACCGGATGAAAAAACTAATCTCAAGTCAATTAATCTCAAGTTTGAGCCTTCTAATATTACTTTCATCTTGCGGGCAAGAAGTCGGTGGAGGAGAGGGGACTGATGGCGTATCTGTTGCAGACCATCGTATTTTTGTAACATCTGTTAGTTATACTGGAGCTGAGGTTGGAGGGCTAGCGAGTGCGGACTCTAAATGTGCCTCTCTTGCAGCGACAGCAGGTCTTGAAAGAAATTATAAGTCCATTATCAGTGATACTTCTGGAAACGCTAAGAACAGGCTTGTTTTCACTGGTGGGGTCTATGCAGTACCCTCTTCTGGAGAATCTGAGTTAATAGTAGCGACGGGATCAGATCTTTGGGGAACAGATACAAAGAACCTTTTAACTAGTGTGAATATTGATGAGAATGGTTCTAGCGTTTCATCTTATGTTTGGACCGGAACAGACTCAGATGGTGCTGTGCTTTTTGGAGAACATTGTTCAGACTGGACTTCAACTGTAAGTAGTGGAAGAAGAGGTCACACTGATCAATCAGATGATAGATGGGTTGAGGACACAGATATAAGTTGTACCAATCCATATCCCATTTATTGTATTAGTCAGAAATAATTTACCGTAAACTATTAAAATTTTAGAAAAATTACAATTTTTTCTAAAAAAATTACACACCCCCCTTTTCTTTTTAAACTTAACGTTATAAATATTTCTTCACGAAAAACACATAAAGAATTTCAATATAATTGAGCTTTTTTTGGGAGATTTAGAACTGGGATTGTAACTATCAATCCTGCTAGAATCGATCACTTGGATTTTGTCTCATACAGTTTTGGTTAAGGGTCTCGCGTTAAAACGAGGCCCTTTTTTTTTGCTCTATTTTTATGATTTACAAAAAAAAATTAGTGAAGTGTTTTGGGTGCTATTTTGAAATCACCACTTAAGTGAACAGTCTTATGGTCTGAACTGAATACGCGAATGCTATATTTTTCTTCAGTAATCTTTCCTACAAAAATTTCAATTGAGCTTCCTAGATAAACAGGGTTTAAGAAACGAACATCTATTTCCTTAATATCAAATCCTGCATTGGAAAGATTTTCAAAAAGGATCGCAAATAATCCGAAACCGTGCATGATAGAACCTTTAAGTCCCATTAGCTTTGCAATATTTTTTGAAAGGTGGATCGGGTTAACATCGCCAGATAGGTAAGCATAACTTTGAGCATCTTGCTTTGAAACAACGAGGGAGCTGATAAGTGATAGTTTCGAAGTATCAAAAACTTTTGTCACCTTTGATTTTCCAAGCGCTGATTTGGCATCTTTTAAAATAACGGCATAAATTTCTGCAACTAGGGCCTCAGGGTCTAGTCTTGAACTCGTCGTAATCCTTTGATTTATTCTATATTTTTTATCAAAGTTTTTAACATCTAGGATTTCAATTTTAGTATTTAAAGGAGAGTTCTGAGGAAGCTTATCATTAATAATGAGCTTCACTCCTTGGTTTAAAACTTTATGCAGTGGAAGATTTAATTCTTCTCCTAGCTTAAAAAGATCGGGATAAGACCATAGTGGGAAAAGGTGAGGAGCGATTGCATTTGGATATCTCTCAGTCGCACCAAGCCACTTATGGTACTCGTTAACAATTTTTGTATTTGGAATTATATTATTGATATTGGATTTTAATCGAACTTCTTTAATATCACCTTTACGAGGTTTAAGTGAGTTCAGCACAATACTAGCAACAGTATTTAGCATTGCTCCTTGGTGCCTTAATAGTTTGATACTTGCACTCATCTACATCTCCGATCGTGATCCTAGAGTTTCTATTTCTGTGAATTATAAGTAATACTTTACCGATATGATCTTAATAGATCCTTTATTTCCAATAATTACACAGCTAACCAGAACAGTTTTAACGTAATTACAATATCTTGTATTTAACTTCTGTTAAGTAGAAGGCCCTAATACTGCTAAAAGGGCCATAAATAGTTATTTTGAACGTTTTTGAAACTCTCTGCTCATCATATAAGCAGAAAATGTCGCGAGAACCGCACAGATTGCTAGAAACATAAAAACTTGTGACCAGCCTAATTCATCCGACATTTTCCCTGCACTCCAAACGGCCAGTGCGCCGCCAAGGTAACCAAGCCCATCAATCATTCCGGTTGATGAACCTGCTGCTTTAGGTCCGGCAATATCAAGTGTCAGACAGCCACTACTCATTGAGTAAGGTCCTAATAAAAAGAAACCACAGAGTCCGATGACAATAACAATAAGTTCGTTATTTTGAGAACCTCCGGCCATTAAGGAAGAAACTGTAACCAGTGAAACAACTAGGCCTGTAAGCATGATCCACATCATTCGTGCCCTGTCGCCATTCTTTGCGTAGTTATCAGTGTACCAGCCTAAGAAAATTGTTCCTGCGCAGCCAAGGAGTGGGAACAAGGCCGACTTTAATATAGCATTAGTTGTTCCCATTCCAATATCCACTAAAAGTTTTGGTGTCCAAAAGAAAAAGATAGATCTTAAAAATGTTGTTAAGAAACTATAAATTAAAAGTTGTCTGTAAAGTGGAAGCTTTAAAAGGTCTTTTATAATTTCGAGAGGTTTTCCGTCGGATCCCTCTTTTTCCATAGTCTGGGAAACAAAGGCTTGTTTTCCATTTAGGCTATGGCCAAAATTGGTATCTTTAATAACATCTCTTGGAGAGTCTTTAGAACAAAAATATGACCAAATAAAAATGACAGCTAAAACCATTGGGGGATAAATGAAAATTTCCCTCCAAGAGGCGCCATTGGCCACTAAGAATCCAGCAAATAAAGTCGCAACAACTCCGCCGAACTGAAAGTTTAGAGAAATGAAGCCCATAATAGTTCCATTCCTTTCGGGTTCGTACCAGTGGCCAATCATTTTAGTTAAACCACCCCAACCCATTGATAGAAAGTATCGACAGACACACCATGCACAGATGAAATAAATAAGAGATGAGCCAAAAGAGAAGAGGATATTCGCACCAATGGCTCCAACCATTCCAATTAAGAAAATTTTCTTTCCACCAATTTTATCTCCGAGAGGACCATTGATAAATTTCCCTAAGGCGTAGGCAATCTCTGAGTAAAGGGCGATAAGTCCAAGTTCACTATTTGAAAAACCAAACTCCACACTCATTAAGGGGATAGCTGCAGAAAGATTTTTTCTACAAATATAATAACCGACATAACCCATCAAACAAACCCAGAATGTTGAAAGTCTCCAGCGCTTTAATTTAATAAGCTCTATTGGATTTGGCGGTCTTAGGCTTTCTTGCATAATTATCCCCTCATGAAAAAATTTCGAATTTAAATATAATTATAAATATATATAAATTTTTAACTATTTTTCACTAGGAATCAAATGAAACTAATTTTACTACTGATTGTGGCCATAACAACTTCGTGTGCCTCAAGGAATAAAACAGTTATTGCTCATAGGGGAGCTCCTGGCTATTTACCTGAACATACCCTAGAGGGAGTCGCAATGGCACATGCTTGGGGGGTTGATTTTATCGAGCCAGATGTGGTTATTACGAAAGATAATAAAGCTGTCGTCCTACATGATATCCATATAGATACGACCACCAATGTAGCGAAACTTTTTCCTAATAGAAAAAGAAAAGATGGAAGATATTATGCGGTTGATTTTACCTTAAAAGAAATTAAAAAACTCAATGTTAATGAGAGAATAAATTTAAAAACAGGTAAGAAAGTTTTTGAGAAAAGATTCGCACTTGGAAAGTCAAATTTTGAAGTTCCAACCTTTATTGAATTCATAGAGCTAGTGCAAGGCTTGAATAAATCGACTGGCAAGGAAATAGGAATTTATCCAGAGTTGAAGAGTCCTGAATTTCATAAAAAAGAAAAAAAAGATATAGCAAAAATAGTCTTCAACATCCTTGATAAATACGGATACAACAAAAAGGATGCAAATATTTTTGTCCAATGCTTTTATCCACCAACCCTGAAACGACTAAGGTTAGAGTTTAATGCAAAAATGCCTCTTATTGCGTTGATCGCAGAGAATGAATGGAAGGAAAGTTCGATTAATTATGATGAACTTAGAACTGAAGAAGGAATAAAGGAACTCTCATCTTACGTAGACGGAATTGGCCCTTACTTAAAGCACTTAGTCAGACAACTTCCTAACTCTACAAAGAAAATAAATGCAACAGAAGAGGCAATTGAAATAAATTTTGAAAAAACAGAACTCGTAGATTACGCCCATAAGTATGGACTTAAAGTACATCCGTATACCCACCGGATAGATTCAGTAGCTGTAGGAGTACTTCCTAAATACTTTTTTGTTAATAAAGATTTTTTTGATTTTCTCTACAATGAAGTCGGTGTTGATGGAATTTTTAGTGATTTCGGGGACATTGCTTTAGAGTACTCTAAATAATGCCAAGTATTTTAGTCAAACTTAAGGATGAAGTGAGCCTAATAAAGAGCAGTTAAGGAAGCCTCTTTTAAAAAATCTGTAATTATAAGATAATACTAGGAACAGATAAAAGGATAATTAATGTTAACATCAGCTGAAACGTACCAATTTACCGTAGGGAGTAGTTCAGGCTGTGATCTGATGGTAAAGCACGCAAGTGTTAGTCGTGCCCATCTCAAAATCTATTATTCAGGTGATAGTGTTTTAATTGAAGATCTTAACTCTGAAGCCGGAACTTTTGTTCTTTATAATGGTGAATACAAGCGAATAAGAAGTGCCAAAATAAGATTAGATACAGTTATAAGATTAGGAAGCTCTCTAGAGGGAGTTGAGATAAAAAAGTTCATTGATGATTATAATTATGCTAAGGAACGGGATAAGAAAGATATTTCAAAAAGAGTAAAAGCCGTAGGTCTTAAACGTTGTAATGATTGTGGAACAGTGATGTCAAAGTCGAAAATTCACTGTGAATGTTGTGGGGCAATCTTTGAAGAATCAGCTTAGTTTTAAACAATACCTTGAATATTTTCTTTTCAGTATTATCGGTTGTATTATTATTAATATTCTTTTTGGATCTCTTCCTGTTTTTTGGGCAAATATGTTTATAGGAAAACCTAAAGTTGAACTGGGATTGACCTTTCAAGACGTCATGTGGATTATTTTTATAATAGGCTTAGTTCAAGTCCGTTTAAGAAAAAAAGAAATTAATGAACTTCATCAATTTAAATCTAACGACTACCTACCAGAAGACTTTGAGACTATAATTGATGACGAAGTTTTAACTAATATTATTAAATCTTCAAAAAAAGATGCAGAAGAGAGTATGGGAATTTTACCCTATATGATCTTGCAGATTTCCTTACAATTTAGAACTAATAATTCAATATCTTTAACATCTGACTTTCTATCAAAACAATTAGAGTTATTTCTTCACTCTGTAGAATTAAGATACAATAAGCTAAAATATATTATCTGGCTCATTCCATCTCTAGGCTTCATGGGAACTGTTTATGGGATTGGACTTGCAGTAAGTAGACTAGGGGAAGGAAGCCTTGATGACCCCAGCCTCCTAACCAATATGGCCGGAAGTTTGGGAATTGCTTTTAATACAACACTTCTAGCATTGGTTCTTTCTGTTATTCTTCAGTTTTTTACAACCCATTATGAGGCTAAAGAAGAAAATATAATCAATGAATTTGGAAGGTATATCCTAGATAATCTCATCAATAAAATAGTAGAAAAGTAATAGATAAAGGAATCATTATTTAATGAGGGCCAAGAAAAACCGTGAAGTGAATATTTTTTCAGCATCCGTAGTCGATTTATTCGCCTCTGGATTAGGTGTTTTTCTTATTGTATCTATTATAGCGTTAGTAAATCAAAAGAAAGAAAACTCAAAAGCTAAAGAGGGGAGTCAAAACAATCCTGTTATGGCTGAAATGGCCGGAGAAATAGAGTTACTTACAGCAAAATTAGATAAATTGACTGATGAGAACTTTCAATTAAAAGTGAAATCCCTTAAAAATAAAAAAGTTGATGATACATCAAAAATTGAAATATCTCAGAATTTAGAAATTGAAGTTTTAAAATCAAATCTTATAAGGACAAAGCAAGACTATAATAAAAGACTTGAAGCAATGCAGGTAAAAGTCGAAGAATCTAAACAAATGATAGATGATTTAAATAAAGCAGTCTCTAGTGAAAGACGAAGTGCAGCTCTGGGGAAAAAAGGTGTTGGCACTAACTTTAAAGAGTTTGAAGTGGGAAGCAAAATTCTCCTGCAAGATGTTCATTTCTATCCAGGAACAGATCGTGCAATTGAACCGTATGCATCTAGAGAACTGACGTCTTTTGCGGTATTCATGAGCAAGAATCCAAATGTAACGGTTGAAATTTCAGGACATATATTTGAAACACAAAAGGCCATTGAGTCAGGAAAAGCCGAAGACGAATACAACCTTTCAGGAAGAAGGGCCAGAAATGTTTGTAATATTCTTATTAGGGAAGGGGTTAATCCTAAAAGACTCAGATGTGTCGGATATGGAGCCTCAAGGCCTATTGAGATGACAAATGATCAATACTCGGAGACAGCTCAGAAAAATAGAAGGGTTGAAGTTGAGATTTTAACCAAATAGCTGTTGAATTGTGTAAACTTTAGGTTTCCCTTAAGTATAAAAATTTCAATTTCCTCGATTCAATTTACTTTAGCGGCTAGTGTCCAAAAATGAAAATTGGTCTCTTACTAATCTTAATTTTTTCTTCTGTTCATTCTATGGCAGGCCCAATTGAATTTACAGGAAAACTGAATGAGAATCCTGGAGTAGATCAAGATTATGCAGCCGAGTTTGAGGTTAATTTAGAGAAGGCTAAAATTAACGTGATAAAAGCCTTTACGGAGTTAGAATTAAATCTTCCTGCCAAGGCTATTTTTAACAAGGCACGGGTAAGAAAAATTATTAGAGTTTTCAATAAAAGTAAAATTTACTGGAACACTCAAAGTAAAAAATACAAATATTGTGGTGATAAAAGTTTAGCGTATGCTGTTCCGGCCTTTGGGTTGAGTGAGGGGAAAATTTTCTTTTGCCCAGCAATCTATTCACAAAATCAAGATATTATAACTCAGGTTCTACTACACGAAGCAGCTCATTTCACTTTTCCAGGAAATGAGTGTCAGGCATCAGTTATTGAGATATTTGCACTCTATTTTTCTGATATAAATTATCCCTTAAAGAGTGCTTATTGGAGCAAGTGTAAGTTAGATCGTGTTGTAAAGAAAGCACAACGTTTTTAAATGAGATTGAATTTATTAAATTAAATTATAATCCAGATTAAAAATTTATTAAGAAAAGTAGATTTTGAGTATGAATATTATATGTTTTTTTTCATTACAACGACTTTGTAATTGAATTCAAAACCTTAGTGACATCAACATCCATAGCACATTTAAAATGAGATTTAGGACACTCTTTATGGCCATGAAGCCCACAAGGCATACACTCTAGTCTTGGCTCAACTTGAATCAATTCGCTATTATCACTCAGTGGAAAATATCCGAAGTCTGGAACAGTAGAACAAAATATTGCTGTCGTGTTGGCATTCACTGAAGATGCCAGATGGAGGGGGGCTGAATCATTTACAAAAACTCTTTTTGCTGTCTTCATAAGCAGGGCAGATTGACGAAGGCTCAACTGACCACAAAGATTAATAACGTTCTTGTTTAAGATGAGTTTGGATACATACTCGTTATCTGATGGAGCTCCAATTAAATAAATAGTTCCATGAGCTGTTAATTCTTTTATAAGCGCTTCCCATTTAGAAACATGCCACTGCTTAGTGTACCAAACACTTGATGGAGCGATAACAAAGTACTTTTCTGGCAGAGCTAAGTCTTTTATAACATCTTGATCTTTATCGTTAAAGTATAGTTTAGTTTTAAGTTTTGTTGGGCTTGGTATTTTTATTTCAGGAAATAAGCCCCTGATGAGTTGGCAATTTCTTTGAACTTCATGAAGAAAGACACCATTCTCTTTATGTGGGATTTTATGGATGATTTTTTTCGTAAAAAAAGTACTCAGAGGGTTCGAGTGAAAACCAATCGTTTTCTTTGCCCCCGAGAGAGTTGTTAATAAACCTGAATTAAAGAAACGTTGAACATTAAATACATAATCGTACTTTTCTTTTCGAACTGCAAAAATAAGTTTAATGAGACCAAAAAATTTACTTTTAGACTTATCCCAAATCCAAACCTTTTTTACATTTGGATTTGTTTCCATTATTGTCTGATTTCCATGACGAAGGAAGAAATCAATATGTGCATTTGGAAATTCTTTCGCTATAAACTCAACCAAGCTAGTCGCCAGAATAACATCACCAATAAAAGCTGTTTGAACGATAAGTATTTTCTTATTCATTTATTAAACTCTCTATTTGTTCAATCTTTTGATTATAATCAAATTTAGAACGAATTGTTTCAATTGCATTTTTTTGAAACTCTTTATAGAGCTCAGGAGAATTAGCAAGTTCAATTATTTTATTGGCCATCAAGATCTCATCAAAAGGCTTGATGAGAAATCCAGACTTTCCATCTTCTAATACTTCTGGATTAGAACTTGTATCAAAAGCAACAGCTGGAACTCCATATTGAAGGGATTCAATTAGGGCATTTGCCGATCCTTCAAAATGACTTGTAAAAATAAATAGATCTAATGAATGAAAGAAATCAGTTGGATTGACATGACCAACCAATTTAACACAGTCCTGAAGATCTTTTGCTTTGATTTGATCTTGTAGCTCTTGGCTTAAAAGCCCTTTGCCTGCGATTTCAAGTGTGAAATTAATTTTTTGTTTTTTCAACTCAATTGCCACTAGTATTAGATGATGTTGCCCTTTTTGTTCTACTAATCTACCTAGGTTACCAAGCCTAAGTGGTTTGGAAATAATTCTTGGACTGTGCTCTTGTGGAATAACTCCGTTATAAACAATTTGAGTTTTACCAATTAGAGAGTTTATATGTTTAGTTACAGTTCTTTTTATCTCTTCAGAATTCGCAATAATAGTATCAACATGAGAATAGAAATAACGATTCATTCTTGTATTTCTAATCGGGTGGGGCATACCACGTCGATAGATGACTTTTTTTATTTTAAGTTTCTTTGCAATCGGAGCACAGATTTTAACATCACTTGGAAGATTCATTAAAATAGCCTGTGGCTTTAATTTTTTTAAAATGGACTTTAGTTTTATCCGTTTTAAAGGATTGAGAAAAGATAAGTTTGAAGTGGAAAGCGAATAGGTTTGAATTCCAGCTTCTTTTGCCTTTGTTTCTAATTCACTATTCGGGTTGGTAATTAGGATTGAATTGTAGCCTTTATGTTTTAAGGCCAGGGCCATATTAAAGTGCCACTTTTCCCCACCACCCCAAACTTGGTTTGAGTTATAAAAAACAATCGTCTTCATCTACTTTTTTAACTCAGTATCAAAGGATTCACCTTCGTGAATACGCCAAACTTTTACATTTCTGATAAACACATTCCATGCACCCATACAAGATATTATAAAACCTTGCTTTCCATCTAAAACACCCATTTGTAGCACGTATCGTTTGAAAAAAGCAAAAAGCGGTTTTATTAAAAGGTGATAGATAGTGACCTTTTTAATTTTATTGACACGATCTAGTGCTGCCCATGTTGTATAACGTTGACCTTTTAAAAGATGGGCTTCAAGACCTTTTCCTTTGTAAGTATCATGCGCCATTCTATTCTTAAGTCGACCAATATCTCCATCAGCTAAAACTTCAGCGTGGACATGTTTATCTTCGTACTTACATTTACTTTTTCTAAAAAGTCTTATGACTGCATCACCCTTCCAAACATGGTCGAGTTTTTTATCCATGAAGTAGTTGTCTCGACCAATCCAGTAGGCAACTTCTTTGTTGTCAGAATTTATTATTGAATGAATTTCTTTTATAAGTTTTTCGTTAGTCGTTTCATCAGCATCGAGGAGAAAAATCCAATCATGCTTTGCTTGAGGAATAGTCCAGTTTTTTTGAGCAGCAGAGTGAATGTATTCATGTTCAAGTAATGTCACTTGTGGGTAAGATCTTACGATTTCTACTGTTTTGTCTGTACTAAAAGAGTCTACAACTATTATCTCGTCTGCAAAAAGGCAGGATTCAATAGCAGATTTTATATTGTGCTCTTCGTTAAAACTCGGGATAATTGCCGTTATTTTTTCCATTTGAGATCCTAGTTTATTTGAATACTCTTGATATTCCTAAAATGGTCTTTTGTAAATTATCAAATAAGTAATGCGTTAAGTAAAGTTGTTGATTTTTCGCGCTTTTATTTGTCTTGTAGTGAAATTTGAGAGAAAATATTTAAACGAAAGTTGATGTGAAGTACTAAAAAATGTTTGGTGCTCGGGGCGGGACTTGAACCCGCACAGCCCTAAGGCCGAGGGATTTTAAATCCCTTGTGTCTACCGATTCCACCACCCGAGCAGAATAAGACGAGCTGTTATATTGAATTAATTATAAAGGATAGTCAATCAAAAATGAGTAAGAACTTAAAAAAAACAAAGGGCCTTTTAATTAGTTTATGCTTTTTAATTTCTTGCACTCAAATTGGAAAACACAAAGAATCTTCAAATCAGGACTTCGGAAGCAATAGCCTTGAAGATGCAATTGTCTCAAGAATAGTGCCTAGATGGTTTTCTGGCCATAAGGAGTTCACACTTCGTCATAGTTCTGGGCAAGGTGTTCCTCACATGTTCTATGATGTATCTCCAGATATCGACATAAATAAATTTACATTGAATTTTGTTGTGACTACACCGGAAGGAAGTCCGTTTTCTTATAATATCGACCTTGCATCAGGTCAACATGTAGTGAATAAAGCTTATTGTGTTCAAAATGATATTTGGAAGCAATTTAGTGAGGGGATTTTTACGCCCCCATTTACTATGGGGATAGTTCCAAAAATTCTTGATCAGATAGGAGACCCGCAAAAAATCATAGTTTTTGGAGATCAGAAAAATTACGAGAACAATTTTACAAGCAACTATTTTGATGCACGGATTGTTGGTGGCTTTATCGAACAGGTATGTCCTATTGGAGGTTGTTTCAAAGATAAAGAGTGGAAGTCTCGAATAGTTCTTATCGGGGTTCAGAAGGATCATGAAAAGTTTCATAAAGTTGAAACTATCACTGAGTTAAAGAAAGTTGTAAATTGGCCGTTAGTTGAAGCCTTTATAGAGAATGGGCAAGGCATTAATCGAGTTGTAACAAATACCTATCCCGCTTTTAGGTTTGGTGCTTTAATTACTAAGGAGCAAGCCCTTAGATATTTAGATAAAAATTCTGTCTACCTTAAAAATAATAAGCTTCTTGGTATGCGTAAGTCTTGCCATCGACTTTACAATCATATTTGGAATAAAGTTTATAAAGATTCACCCTATGAAACTCAAATGAAAAGTTTAAAGACAGCTCGGGAGAGATTAAGTTTCATCAAATCCGAAAAGAGTTTAAACAAATCTTTATTTTATAAACGTTTTAAAAAAGCATTTATTGACTATAATACAGAGTATAAAACATGTCTGCACTTTATCTACCCATCAAGCATTAATGATAATATTGAAAGGCATTGGTTTTTCTCATACTATTCTGCTGTACATTTATTGCATGAGCTAGAATATTCCTTCGATTGTAATCGGGGAATTTGGATTAAAAATGTAATAGGAAGTAATGGAAAACGTATCATTTCGCTGGGAAATGAGTTTAAGAAATGTAATGCTCGTATGATAGACTCTGCTTTTGAACTTGGGATTCCATTTATGGACTCTCTAAGGAAAAAGAATTATCAAAGTTATCGTTATGTTGATTATGATAGTAGAAGCTTTGGTACTCATAAAAAAGTATACTCATGGGTTCTGGATGATAATAAAGTTTTTTCCTGTGACGAAGAACCAGAGTTTAATGTTCAGATGGGAATGAAAACTTTTCCAAAAGATGTAAGTTGGAAACGAAAGCGACTTAAATTTAATAGTAAAGGGCAATCAATAAAGTAATAAATATGATCAATAAAATACTAGGAAATATTCAAAAAAGTTTAAGCCATATTACTGGAAAACATCATCTCAGATTAAGTATCTGGGGGAATGATGTTAATGATTCATTTCAGTTTGATTACGACTTTCATAATTACTCAGACAGTTTTTTATCTGTAAATGAGTCAACGTACCAACCCGCTAATATTATTTTAATTATTGGCTCTATTAACTTTCATCAATTAAATCAAATAAAAAAATTATATGATTCGATGGAGAGTGATGACCGATTTATCGTGAATGTATCGGGCAGTCTCTACGCTAAATCCATGGCTCGGTCCTATATGTTTGTCGGTGAATTGAAAGAACATTTAGAAGTAGATTTAAACTATACAAAATTTCCATTTAGCCTCGAAGAGCTATTGAAAGAAATAGTCGATTTAAAGGATGTAAACCATGAATAATCGTTTTGAAGATTTTTTTGGTCTAACCCTAATTGAAAAAAATGAGCAGTTTGAACGTTTTGAATGTTCTGTAAGAGATTTTGAAAATATTTGTTTTAATATTCAAAGTCACTTTGCTTATACTTGGCTTGTCGATATTGTGGCCCAAGATAATGTTAACAATCTAAAAAGATTTGAACTCAACTACTGTTTTGTAAATGTCGAAAACTATAAATGGTATTCTATAACCATTCAGTTAGATGATTCGACGAAGGTTAAAAGTATTGGTCATATGTGGCGAAATGCCTCATCTTATGAACAAGAGATTCATGAACTTTTTGGAATTATTTTTTCTCGTGAATACGGGGCTAATTTTCGAATTGAGGGTAATGTTTATCCAATGCGAAAGGACTTTAATCAAAGTAAAGGGCTTAAGTTTAATGAGTTTGACGATAGTGAGTTCAATTTTAAAATAACACCTGAAAACTCTTTAAGAAGAAATCAAGAGGAGTTAAATTTAAAACTTGAAAATAATATAATTCAAAAGTGTATCGTAAAACCTGGACAGTTCCATATAGGCCTTGAAAAAATACTGGAAGGGACTAGCCTAAGCGAATCTTACCACTTATTGGAATCATACTACCCGTTGAAATCGGTTTTCTGGGGACATTTACTCTCAACATGTATTGAAGAAAAGCAAGGGCTAGAGATCACTAATAGGGCCAAGGCCATAAGAATGGTTATGCTAGAACTTAATAGAGTTTCAAATCATTTACAATTTCTATCCGAAGTCTTTTACGAATTCCAAATGGAAACGATGTATACCAATTCATTATTATGGATAAAACGTATTCAATCTCTGATTATGAGTTACACCGGAAATGAGTTCGGCATTGGAGTCATTCGTTTTGGAGGAGTAACTAAAGATGTATCACAAGTTTGGTTATCTCGAACGATAAACGAGATTGTTTGGATGGAAAATTCATTACTTCATTCATATAAAAATATTATTCAAAATAGTTACGTGAAATCGACTTTTGACTTTAGGTTAATTTCAAAAAGAATTGCAGCATCGTGGAGTGTAACAGGTCCAATAGTAAGGGCAGTTGGTATTAACCTCGATTTCAGAAAACTGAAACCATTCTATTTTTATGAAGACGTATCCTTTGAGGTTCCAATTGGAGTTAAAGGAACTGCCTATGACTTACTGTTAGTTAAATTTGAAGAAATATTTCAGTCCTTTAAAATCATGGTGCAAGTTTTAGATAATCTACCAACAGGTCAGATAATGCACGAAAGTGTCAATCTACACATGTATTATAAAGATGGTTCGAAAGCTTTAGACGAGAACAAATACAAAGAATCTGTAAAAGGGTACTTGAATATAGAGGACTTTAAAAATACATCATTCATTGAAGGTAGTAATGGTATTATGTCTCTATATGGGGACTTCTCAGAAAATAAAGCCAATCGTTTAAAGTTAAATACTTCATCATTCGCTCTAAAGACCTTGTATGAAAGAGTTTTAAAAGGGAACGAGTTAAATAGGGCTAAACCATTTTGGTCAATGCTCGATATAAGTCTCAAAGAAGTGGAGCGCTAAATGATAGTTAATTTAGAGAATAGAGAAAAAATGCCTCTCGCTAATAAAATTAAGAGACAGTTCCAAGGGCTTTATATTGAGCTAATAAGTGGTTTTGTTAATAGAAGAATCTTTGCGGACTCTGTAAAACTTAAAACATTTTTTCAGCTTAAATATCCTCAATTAAAAGTTGATTCCATCGGTAATACTAGTTGTATCAGTTGTGGTCTATGCGAGGATATTTGTCCAACCAAGGCTATCAATATTGAAAAAGCTAATATGATAAATTTTCCAAATTCACTAACTACAGGTGAAAGCCCACTACATTTTTACCTAAATGTTAATGACTGTGTTAAATGTGGTCTTTGTCAGGATGTCTGCTATGTTGATGCATTGGAATTAACTGAAAATTATTCACTTAAAAAAGTGGATCTAGTTTCGAAAAATTAGTTTTAAATAATTGGTCTCTTGAACTTTCCATATCAATTACTTTATTAAGTTCTTTTAGGAATAAGTTCCTATCTATCTCTCTACCACCCATGGATTCTATTACTGGGGTAACCATCTGAGTATCGAGCCATTGGATATTATTTTTTTTAAGAGTACAGATCAAGGCGTATAAAGCTAATTTTGAGGCATTAGATTTTTTATGAAACATACTCTCACCGGTAACGTAGTTACCTATAGATACTCCATACAGTCCACCGATTAAATCTTCTCCATTATAGACTTCAACTGAATAAGCATGTCCCGCATCAAAGAGGGAATTATACCCGTTAACAATCTCTTGTGTGATCCAAGTTCCTTCTTCGTGTTTTCTTGGAGCAGATCCACAGTTTCTTAAGACTGCTTCAAAGTTAGTATTAAATTTAACCTCAAAAGTATTGTTCTTAAGAAATTTGATGAATGATTTTGAAAGGTGAAGATCTTTTATGAAGAAAACTCCTCTGGGATCAGGTGAGAACCACGTTAGTGGTGAGTCTGTAGATATAGGCCATGGAAATATTCCTTGGGAATATGCTGTAAGTAAGGTTTCAACATCTAAATTTCCGCCAACGGCCAAAAGACCTTCCGGTGAAGCTGTTTCAATTGGCGGAAATACGATTGGCATTAACTCATAACCTCTAGAAATTTTTCTATAATTATTTTAGAACTCAGAAGTGTTGTTTCAGGTTCAGGACAAAGATCTGTTTGGTGTGAGCTTTTAACAAAGGGGGCTACTTCAACCAAGTCAGCACCAGTGATTAAAAAATGCTCAGATAGTCTTGATATATACTGACAACAGGTATGGGGTTGCAGGCCTCCTTTTTCTGGAGTTCCTGTAGCACTAGCATAACTTGCATCGAGTGCATCAATATCAAAGCTTACATAAAGCTCTTGAGTACCTTGTTCTTTAAGGTAGGTAATAATCTTTTCAATGTGAGAATTTTCATCATTATTAATTTCTTCTGCCCAGAACTGTTGAACACCCAGGCTTTTTTCCCAATATTCTTTCTTTTGTCCACTTGATCGAATTCCCAACTGAATTAAGTCAGCAGGAGAATTAAGATGTTCAATCATATGGTAGGCCCAAGAGCCAAAACAAATATCTATCCCCAATCTTTTAACCATTAAATCAGTATGAGCATCAAAGTGAATAATTGCAGTCTTAATACCTCTTGATTTCTTAGAAATAAGCCAAGGTTTTACTAGAGCGTAACTTACAGAGTGATCTCCACCAAGTGAGATTAGTTTTTTATCTGGGAAGTTTTTATAAAAGTCTCGACAAAAATCTTCTGTAATACTTAATGCACTTACAGGAAGTGCTTCATTATTATCATATATCGCTTCACGGCAACTTTGTATAGTTTCCTCATTAAGGTACTTATCATGAAGTAGATGTGGAATTGTTTTTACATCTCCAATATCAAAGTACTTTTTTGGGTTTAATTTGGTTCTTATAAATAAAGGTCCCCAGTTAGCTCCTCTTTGAATTCCGCCACCTGTATCAGAAGTTACTCCTAGTAAGCAAGGTTTAGAATCGCTCTCTAGATGTTTAAAACTATCTTTCCAACGAAGGGTAACATCCTCTAAGTTTGAAGTTCCATAAATTTTGTGATGTAGAACTTCTTTATGCTCCTTGGCAGTGTGGACTGTAAAAACACCATTCCCTGGAGGGCAAAGGTATTGAAATATTTTGTCGATTAGTTTCTTATTCATGTGCTAAAAATAACTCTTCTGTTAAAAGACACTCTTGGTAGTCTTGGTGAAAGCTTGAAATATTGTCACTGTTAAAGTGATTCATAAAATCTTTAATAACGATGTATTCAAAAGAAATAATATCTTTATTTAATTTTTCGTAAACACCCGCTATATGAGATGTTTTGTTTAGATTTTTTAATTCATTTAGATGACCGGGCTTAAAAGGCTCTTGTTCAAACACATCTAAATAGCAAAAGGATTTAGGGTTTTTTTGTAAAAATGGAACTAAGTCAATTTCTTTTACTATTTCACCTCTTGCTGGATTTATAATTGTACAGCTCGAGGAAAGCCTTTTTAATACTTTATGATCAATCATTTGATAGCTAGTAGGATTCAAGCTCGCGGCCACCATTAAAACGGAAACATCATCAAAGATTGATTCGTCCCACTCGGTTATGAGAGACCTATTTAACTCTGATTTTTGTGCAAATGGATCATAGACTTTTACTTCTCTACATAATGGTGTCAGACTTTGGGTCAGGATTTTTCCAATATGACCATTACCTAAGATCAGCACCTTTTGATCTCTTAATAAGCGCCGATCCCACTCTCTAGTTTCTGACCAATGCTGGTGATTAGTAATTTTTGTATAGTGCTGAAAAAGACAACTTAGGGTGTATTCAGCAACAGCATTTGCCCTTATTGGATTTCCTACAATAATAGGAAATGACGATTTAAGGACAAACTCTTTACAAATATTATCATGGCCTGAATTTGGATGAACCATTAGGACAGTATTCTCAAGAATATTTTGAGAAATTTCTTCCGGCTTTGTATGAGTATTAGTAATCAAAATAAAAGGAAGGGAATCGTCCATTTCCTTTAAACTTTGAATGTATTTTACACCTTCAATTTCCTCAAGAACTCTTTGCTCTTTAGAGAGAAATTGAGAGCTCTGATACGATGACGCATTGGTTCTATAGATTTGTAATTTCATTCCCAAATTTTAAAGCAAAAGATAAAGAGAGACTAGCGAAATTAGTTTAATACATGTAGTATGCACAAATTAAATATATCGTATAATAGGAATAATGGAGAATTTGAGATGATTTCAATAAAATCAGCTAGAGAGATTGAGATAATGACAGAATCGTGTCAACTCGCTGCAAAAACTTTAAACTTTATTGCTGATAAACTTGAAATCGGTATGACAACAGAAGATGTTAATGTTTTGTGTCACGACTTTATTATTGCTAATAATGCTATTCCTTCACCGCTCAACTATCACGGTTTCCCAAAGTCAGTATGTACTTCGCTAAATGAAGTTATTTGTCATGGAATACCGTCTAAGAAAGATAAAATTAAAGACGGAGATATTTTAAATATTGATGTAACGACATATTTTAAAAGCTTTCATGGAGATACTAATAGAACTTTCTTTATTGGTAATGTTGATCCAAAAGTTAAAGATCTAGTTAAAGTAACTTACGAGTGTATGATGGCGGGAATTTCGATTTGTAAGCCAGGTGCAAGAATGGGGGATATAGGGGCCGTTATTGAAAAAATGGCTCATGATAATGGTTATACGGTTGTTCATGAATATTGTGGACATGGAATAGGTAGAGAGTTTCATGAAGACCCTCAAGTTCTTCACTACGGACAAAAAGGTACAGGTGTTGAAATGAGACCTGGAATGACATTTACAATTGAACCTATGATCAACTTAGGTAAAAGACATTGTAAAGTCCTAAAGGACGAATGGACAGTTGTTACAAAAGATAAGAAACCTTCAGCTCAATTTGAACACACGATTGTCATAACTGAAGATGGACATAGAATACTTACCCTTGACCCAGAAAATCCTTATGATCCAAAATTTTAGTGAGCAAAAACAATATTTTTTAGATGAAAGCCAAAATCATGAATACCAAATTCTTGGCTCTAGTAAAATATTTTTTAAATTAGACTCCGATAATAAAATATTTCAATTTAGGTATTCAACATCTGATACTGAGTTGAACCCTTATTTTGAATTCCTTGGAACATTTTTTCAGGATAAGAAAATTGATGATCTAACACTGTCATTGGCCCACGATGTTTACGGACTTGTAGAAAATAAAAAATACAAATATGATCCCTTTAAATTAGACAAAGCACTTAGTTTATCTCGAAAGGCTTTACTTAATCTTAAGCATGACGGTATTGCATCTGGCATTAGTACTAATGAAATTATTTGTCGTTGTAATCATATAGATCTTGAAATATTAAAGAAATACTTTAAACAGTTTAAAGGTGTTAGAAACGATATTATTAGAAATTCTAATGTTAGTATGACCTGTGGAAGCTGTAGGGAAGATTTTGATAAATACTTAGTCGCTCTATCTAGAGGGGACATTGAAGTTGGTGATGAAACAGCAGAAGACTTTACCGCTTTGATTCATGAAGCGCTCATGTCGTTTAACGAGTACTCAGCTCAAAATCTTATCGATATTGAAGTGCGAGCAATTGACGTTGAATTACCAAAAGTGACTCTTACTATAAAAGTGTTTAATGAAGAGTTTGATTTAGAGCAATTTAAAGTTTCCCTAACAAACTATCTTTGTTCTAAACTAGGGATGGGAATTGAAGCTGAACTAACAGTCCTTTAATAAATTTTTATCACCTAATTTTTTAAAAATACCTTCGATATCTTTAAGAGTCTTAAGTAATCTAGAGATACCTTGATCCTCCATTGTGTACCTGGTTTGTTCATAGAATTTACCGAGTTCAGGAATTTTTGTAATGATGCAGTTAGGTTTTTTGGACTGTGCTTGAAAATTATTTATAAAGTCGATAAGCGCGTAAACCGCCATATTACTCATTTCATCAGTAGTTCTTTCATCCATTGATCTGTTAACAATATCATTTTTTTTAGCGAGGCTTACGAAGAGATTTCTCTTATGGATAAGAATTAGCTTAAGTAGGGTAACGCTTGGAAACATATTTGGGCTCTTGCAAACAGTATTCTGATATTTTCTTTTAATAGTAACGGTGTCACTGAGTTGAATAAATTCACTTATAAGCCTTTTGTTGAGGGTTAAGTACGGCCCTGCAAGCTTATTTTTGTGATAATACTGTTCTTCATCTCCTAAGCATTTTAAAAACTCCTTATTTGGAGATGCATAAGATAAAGTCGTAAATATAAAGCTGAGTAGTAAAAAAAGTTTCATATTATTATTATAACTACCGATTATGATATTGTCCCATATTATTAATTTGCAAGAATTATAATTCTTGATTATTATGATCGCTTACTGGAGTTGTACTTGAAAGAAATGGCATTAACAGACCACTTAGAAGAATTAAGATCACGAGTGATTCGTGTTGTTGTGATTTTGTTCGTGGCATTTTTTGTTTGTTATCATTTTGGACCAGAGATTCAAGACTTCTTACTAGTTCCCTTAAGAAAAGCACTCGGTGCAGATGGGAAGGTTGTCTTCTTAGGCCTTCTTGATAAAGTTCTCACTCAGTTTCAGCTATCATTTTATGCTGCAATTGTTGTTTCTTCCCCACTATGGTTTACCCAAATTTGGAGTTTTATTAAACCTGGGTTGTATGACAATGAAGTCAAGCTCATTCGGCCATTTCTATTTTTTAGCTTTGTTTTATTTTGGTTAGGGGTATGCTTTGGATACTTTATTGTATTTCCGTTCACCTTTGAAACTATCTTAAGCTTTGGTGTTCAAGGAATTGAAGCGACCATGAGCCTTAAAGATTATATTATTCTCGCAAGTAAGGTTTTAGTCTTTTTAGGAGTGCTTTTCCAATTACCTAATTTACTTTTAATTCTTGGTTTTATGGGACTAATTGACAGTCGAAAACTCAAAGATGCTAGGCGATATGTTATTACAGGCTTTGCGGTACTTTCCGCTGTTATGACTCCACCAGATCCAATTACAATGATGGCACTTTGGATTCCAATGGTCTTTCTATATGAGATTGGTTTATGGGCGGTATTCTTCATTGTTGATCCATATAAAAAGCGCAAAAACAAAGACTTAGAAGAAGCCTAAGTATTCTCATTTCTCCAAAAAGATCCTTAGAAATAGTAAAGTTTTTACCAGTGAAAACCGATAGGTTTACTGAGGTATTTATGATTTTAGAATTTCAAAACGTGACTTATTCTATTCCGAATGGACAGACCATTTATAAAAATCTAAGTTTTAAATTATTTAAAAATGAATACTATGGTGTACTTGGAAAAAACGGTGCAGGGAAGTCTACGTTAATTGAAATGATTATGGGGCTTAGAAAACTTGAAGAGGGAAGAATCCTTGTTTTTGATGAAGATCCCCGAGATAGTAGCCGTATTCATAAAGAAAAGATCTTCATTGTAACCCACGATATGCTTATACCTGGTGTGATAAAGGTTAGTGATCTTTTAAAATACTATCAATTTTTTTATCCAAACTATTCAAAAGAAATAGAAGAACAGCTACTAACCCTTTTTGAAATTGATCCAAAAAAGAAATTCGGATCTCTATCTACAGGCCAAAAAATAAAAGCTACTCTTTGTGCTGCATTTGCTGCAAGGGCTGAGCTATACCTATTTGATGAAGTCACTGCTGTTCTAGATCCAAAATCGAGACGAAACTTCTTCAAGTTTGTAAAACAATTTCGGGTCTATCATAGCTGTTCTATTCTTTTGGCCACCAATATTGCTGAAGACTTAGAGAACTGTGTGGATAAAGTAATTTTTATTGATGACAATCATAAAGTCCTCGTTCGAGACGTTGAAGAAATAGATGCATTATTTGAAGATGATGAGGAAGTCGCATGAGTAAGTTCTGGCACCTTGTAAAATTTAATATTCTTTTCAATAGTGTTAGAATTATGTTTCTCTCGGTATTGTCTCTTATCCTTTTAGGGCTTTGTTCGTATTTCTATGATGACCCAAAAGAAATGGGTGGGGCTTTAATGCAGTACTGTTTTTACATTATGTTCATGATCTTTACAGGGAAGATGAATTCAAAAAATAGTATGATGTTTGATATAAAACATTTGATGGCCATGCCAATGACAAAAAAAGAAATTGTTCTTCTTAAATCTTTCGCTGATAGTTTTCAAATGTTACCAATTGCTTTGATTTTTCTATATGGCTTTAGCCTTTCATTCCCACAGTATCATGTCCTCATGGCGGCAATAATACTTTATTTAGTGATCTCCTTTGGAAACATAATTGCATTTAATAAACGTATCGATTTCTCTAGAATGCAACACTCAAAAACCTCTTTTAAAAATTCCTTTTTATTTTTACATAAGTATTTGGAAATGTTTCTTCAGATTATTTTTGTAACGATGGCCGTTGGGGTTGTGAATATTGTATTCGCAAAGAATATTTTTATGCAAGAGTATGGCTTCCTTATTCTTATAGCGACAGGAGTTTTCTTAGCAGGATCTAGTACACTGAAAATGCTTAAAGATGAAACGCGATCGTATTTTATTTTTAAAAGAGATGTCATTCGAATAGGTTGGAAAATTATTGTTGTTGTAGTTCCTCTTGTCGTATTCCATAAAGCTTATAAACCTGAAAACCTTTTAAAGAACTTTAAAAGTATGGGGTTGGGACAGGTCGGAGAGACTTTAAATAGTAAGTATAAAGAAAAAGTGAATATCATGAGTAATCTTAGTGAAAAAACTTTCTTACTGACCATCTTAAATAAAGATACTAAAGGGTTCAACGAATATATTAATTCTAAAAAAGAAATTCCTTGGGGGAAGGAAATTATGGGAAGTTACCCGCCTCATATTGCTGCAGGTAGTGATAACTTGGAGATTCTTAAGACTCTTATTGAGCTAAAACCAGATGTTGTTAATCTTCCTGGTAAGTTCAAAAAGAAAACCCCACTTTATTCGGCTTTAAGATACTGCCAACTTTCCTCTGCTCAGCTATTAATCGATAATGGGGCAAATGTTGATCACCGAGATATAGATGGTAACTCACCAATGATATATGCAGCGTCTAGAAAATGTTATGGTGGAGTATTACTTCTAAAACAACATGGTGCTAAAGTTAACCTTGAAAATTTAAAAGGAAAAACAGCCATGGACTTTATTCCCGCAAAATCAGGAATAAAGTTTTTTCTAAAAACCGAAGAAGAGCTTGCAAGAGGGGTTGCCTCTGAAAAGAAAATTACTTCTTCAAAAGACTTGATAGGACCTCGGCAGCAAGAATTGCACCCCCAACAAAAATAGCAGTATTAGCTACTTTATCATCTATTCTTAAGCCATTCCCATTATATGGTTCAGATATATTTTGTTTCTTTAAGTACATGGCGACTTCGTCTTCTTTAGTCATATCATGTTTGAATTTTAAATCTTTCAGATTTAAGGACTTAATACTTTCAACCTTAAAGTACATTATATAAGATAGCTCCTTTCGCTCTGATTTTTTAAAGGACGTTTTTCCGTAAACTTTAACTGTCTCACCAATATATTTACTTAGGTCTCTAACCTTTGAATCAGGAGAGATTGGGAAAGCAAGGTCTTTGCCATCACGATTATAAGTTATAAAGTAATTTGTTCCTTCTTTTTCATGCTTTATTTTTACAATTTTTCCGATAACTGTAGGGGAATCCTGTGATTTTGAATTAGGGGTTGCAAAAGAAATTGAGCATATAAGAAATGCCACAATAAGTGAGATGATTTTCATAGTGAGGTCCTTTTATTTTTGTAATGCTAGTAATACTTCTCTTGTTACCTTCGCAGCAAAAGCAGATGAGTTACCAGTTGGGTCTATATTAGGAGCTAATTCTACAATATCTGCACCTATAAGATTTTTATTTTTTAATATTTTTATTAGGCTTATAAAGCTGTGAAAATCTTCACCACCTGCTTCAGGGGTACCTGTTCCTGGCATAAAGGATGGGTCAAAATAATCTAAGTCTAGAGTTAGGTATATTGGCCTTGTCGCTTCAATGGCTTTTACGGTTTCGAGAAGTTGAGTGAGAGATGTTGCAAGTGTTTCATGTTCTTGCATAAATTCAAATTCTTCTTTTAGACCAGAACGAATACCATATTGAATAAGCTTATTTTTAGGAGTCATGTGATCCCATACTCTTCTTATTATCGAAGCATGAGAAAACTTTTCTTCCAAATAACCATCTCTGAGATCTGTATGAGCATCAAGGTGTATAATGACTAAATCTTCATATTGATCTAAACATAAACGGATTGGCCCATAAGAAACTGAATGTTCTCCACCTAATGTAAGTATTTTAATTTTATTATCTCGAATATTCAAATCTTTGGTAATTCCGTGAAAGTAGTCATTTGTGACCTTCCACTTACTAGGATAGATGGGGAGATTTCCACAGTCGACAACATTGTAATCTTCAAGTTCTCGATCCTGGTAGGGAGAGTAAGTTTCCATACCAAAAGATGCATCTCTGAGAGCATCTGGTCCAAACCTTGCACCAGGTCTAAAGCTAGTTGTACCATCAAAACAAAAACCCATAATATGAGTAGTATTCTTGAAGAATGCCTCTGAGTATTTGGTACCAATAAAAGGTTTAGATACTTCCATATCTGTAATATCTTTTATTTTATTTTTACTCATCAAATCTGCCCTATCTTTCTTTTATGAAAATTACTAATTGCGAATGCACCTTTATGCCAATCCATATTATACCATTTAAGGTCTTTTTCAAGGCCACTCATATGGTATCTCTTACTCGGATTTATATGTGTTCCAAGGTGAGTTTTTGATGAAAATCCAAAGGTCCAAAATACTCCAGGGTAAATACTCATTGGAGCTGTAAAAGATTGAACAAAAGGGAATGAAGCCCTCATATTATTATAAATGTTTTTTACACCATACTCATCCAGAAAAGGATTTTCGGTTTGATTCATCATTATTCCATTTTTTGTTAGGGCATTATATACATCGGTATAGAACTCTGATGTAAATAACCCTGAAGCAAAATCTTCTGGGTCTGTTGAATCGATGATAATTATATCGTAAATATTTTTTTGTGCTTTAATAAAGGCGAATCCATCCTGAGGAAGAATATTAACTCTAGGATCATCAAGAGCTGAAGTACACTCAGGAAAAAACTCTCTTGAAACTTCTATAACTCTTTCATCAATTTCTACAAGATCAATTTGTTCTATATCAGAGTGCTTTGCAAATTCTCTTACAACGCCGCCATCACCGCCACCAATGATAAGAACCTTCTTACAACTTTGAGATACCATATATGGAATATGCGCCATCACTTCATGGTAAACAAATTCATCTAAGTCACTAACCATTGTTTTACCATCTAGTAGCAATAACTTACCGACAGCATCTGTTTCTACGACATCAATTTTTTGGAACTTTGATTGCTCCGAATGAAGGACTTTTTTTACCTTCCAACCCATAGAAAATTGACCTTTAAAAGATCTTTCATAAAACCAACCATCTTCAAGCATTTTTGACTCCTCATTTAGCTTCTATTTTTATCATATTCTGATAAAAGGCGCTAGAAACTTTGTTCACTGACGGTGCGTCATAAATGACTCCTAACGCAGTGTAGGTAGCAGTAAGCCACTTAGCAGTTTAGCTGGCACTTTAAGGAATGTTTGCTAAAATAGAGAAGTATTATGTTAGGAGAAGTTTATGTATATTGTAACTGGCGCAGCCGGGTTTATTGGAAGCTGCATTGTGAAAAAATTAAATGATGAAGGTATCGAGAATATTCTTGTTGTTGATCGTCTGGAGAGTGACTCAAAATGGTTAAATCTCAGAGGCCTTAGCTTTCAAGAATTTGTTCACGCTGATGAGTTTATTCAGCCAGACATTCTTGAGTCCATATTTGAAGAAGGTGTAACTCAAATTTATCATATGGGCGCCTGTTCGAGTACAACTGAAACTAATGTTGATTATTTTATGAAAAATAATGTTGAGTACTCTCAGATTCTCTACCGGTACTCATCTCTCTATGATGTTCCTATTTGTTATGCTTCAAGTGCTGCAACTTATGGTGACGGTGAGAATGGATTTATTGATGAAGAAGATGATCTTGATAAACTACAACCACTTAATCCTTATGGCTGGTCTAAGCAGCTTATGGACGAATGGGTTATCAAGCAATTAAAGAGACCTAAAAAGTGGTTTGGAGTAAAGTTCTTTAACGTTTATGGTGCTAATGAATATCATAAAGGTGGACAAAAATCTGTAGTTTGCCATGCCTTCAATCAAATTAGTGAAACTCAAAAAATGAAATTGTTTAAATCTTATAAAGATGGTTTTGCGGACGGGGAACAATTAAGGGATTTTGTTTACGTAAAAGATATAGTGAATGCTATGTGGTTATTGATGTCTACTGAACATAAAGGTGTTAATGGAATTTATAATTTAGGAACTGGTACCGCAAGAAGTTTCAAAGATCTAGTGAGTGCTACCTTCAAGGCGATGGACAAAAAAGAAGATATTGAATTTATTGAAATGCCGGCAAACTTAAAAAATCAGTACCAATATTATACCCAAGCTAAAATGGATAAATTAAAAACAGCATTACCTGATTTTAAGTTTCATTCACTAGAAGAGGGCGTATCTGATTATGTTCAAAACTATTTAATGCAAGCTAATCCATATATAAGGTCGAGATAAATATGTTTAAAGGTGGAGTTAAAGAAGCTGCAAGAATGCTAATGGGGCTTGGTCCTGTCGCTCAAAAAAAATTATTAGAAGAGATCAGAACTAGAGACCCTGAAATGGCATCTAAACTTGAAAATAATCTTATTTCAATGGAAGACCTAGAGTATTTAACTCCATCCATGCTTGTTGGCTTACTGAGAGACATTGATTTAGAACTCTTTGGTTTGGCACTCAGGACTATCGATAAAGCTATTGTAGAAAAGCTTCTAGCAATGGTTTCCACAGGTATTAGACTCGATATAGAGGATGGGCTTAAAGGGAAACCTAGAAGAGTGTCAGAAGTTGAAGAAGCACAGGCCAAAGTCCTAGAACTACTTCGAAAAAAGGTCGAAATGGGGCATATCTTGATAAATCCAGAAGGCGATAAGCTCGTCTAGCTCGATCTAAAGAGCAAGGATAGCTAAATAATTAAAATTCCTTACATCGGTGCCAAGTTGCAGGTGGCAAAACGCACTTTTGACACTTTGGCACTGAGTCTAAATATATCTTAAGTACTCTAATATCCTTAAATTACAAGAAATCAAAGTTGGCATGAATCCTGCTCTATGAATGGCAAGAAGATTAGCAGGAAGCTTATCTCTAGTTTAAAAGGAAGTGTAGAAAGGAATTTTACGCATCTTACATTTAATCGGAAGAAGGGGATTGAGGAAAAGGAATTTCTTCAGTGGAATCAGGAAGATTCAAAAGTTAAACCCATCAGTAAAACGAAACTTAGGTGAATAAAGGAGTTTAGGATGAACAATCAAAGTAGACAAAAATTTATGACAATTTTCAATGACATGTTGAGTGACAGGCAGGGTAATAAAGAGCTTCAGAGAGTTCTTCAGGCTGCCAATACAGGCGACGAAGTAGATAAAGTAAACGACCTAAAGGAGCAAACGCTTAATGTTAGGTTAGATCAAAGAAATATTTTATTTTTAAAGAAAGTTGAGCAAGCAAAACAAAAGATTTTAGATGGTACATATGGTGAGTGCGAGGACTGTGGTGATGATATTTCACAAAGAAGATTGTTAGCGAGACCTACAGCAGGTCTTTGTATCAATTGCCAGGAAACCAAAGAGAAAGATGAGTTTAATACTTTTAAAAAGAGAAGAGACCTGTCGAATAAACAATTTGGTGAAGAGAGTGTTGATGACCATATAATTAAAAGAACAAAATTTAATAGCGTTTCAGATATTGCATTTGAAAGTGTAGTAGACCTTTAGTTTTTTTATTTGATTTTTAATCCCAAATGATGGGGAGACTCCTTAGCAAAAGAAGTCTCCCCATTTTTATTTTATCTTATAAAGCTAAATTAGATAATTCACTCATTAAATCTTGAGACCTAGAAACAAAAGATTTTCTTTGATCATCAGTTAGGCCTTCACCTGAAATGGCGGCGAGATCCTGAATATGATGACAAATCTTATCAGCTAAATCTTTTTTCTCATTTGTTTCAGATAATTTAAATGCATTCTTAACAAGATTATGAGAAGGATTGAGAACCAACGTTTTCTTTGTTGGCATTTCAAAATTAGATTGACCCATAGACTTAGTCATTTGTTGAAATCTTTTCATTGATTCATCAACTTTAAAATAGGCTGCAGTCTTAGAATTCTTAAAGTTTTTAACTTCAATTTCTAGTTGTGATGGGTTCTTCTCATCTTTTTCTCCAACTAAAATTGTTTGAAAAAGATCTTTGATTTTGACATCATCTTCACTTGTATTCTCAGTCTCTAAAACATCTTCTATTGCGTTATCAACTAGTTGAAACTTAATTTCAACATCATTTTTCTTTTGCATTTCTACGTGCTGAGTAAAGTGTGGATCAATATAAGCTTCAGTAGTGATTGCGTGAATACCTTCTTCTAAAAGCTGTGTTCTTAATGACTCATCAGAAGCATGATCTTCAAAATATACCACTTTCCCTTTTAGTTTTTCTTTGTGCTTTTCAGGAATTGATTCAGTGTACTCTGGAAGAGTCATGTAGTTGTTCTCTGAGTTTTTAAATAGAACTCTGTCTCTCATAAGGTCATCAAATTTAGGGTCAGAGATAACACCGTATTTAACGAATAAACCGATATCTTCCCATGCTCCTTCGTATCTTTTTCTATCATCTTTATAAAGTTTCTTAAGACTTTCACCAACTTTCTTAACAATGTAGTTAGAAATCTTTTTAATGTTTGGATCACCTTGAAGAGCTGACCTTGAAACGTTTAAAGGGATATCTGTCGAATCAATTGCACCTTTTAAGAGCGAAAGAAATTCTGGAATTACATTCTTCACATTATCTGAAACAAAAACTTGCTTACAGTATAACTTTATATTTGATTCGTTCGTAGGCTTACTTGGGTTCAGCTTAGGGAAGAATAAAACACCCTGTAAAGTAAATGGGTGATCTACATTTAGGTGTAACCAAAATAATGGCTCAGGATCAGCTGGATAAAGCTTCTTGTAGAAATCTTTATAGTCTTGATCAGTTAACGATGCTGGATCTTTTTTCCAAAGAGGCTCAGTATCATTAATAATATCCATAGTAAGAGGTTTTTTATCTTCTTCTTTTTCTGCAGCAGCATTTTCGGCTGTAATTCTTGCTACTTCATTTAAATCAATTAATTGAATTGGATGAGGTAAGAAGTCACAGTAGCTTGTTAGTGTTTCTCTTGTTTTCCAAGCATCTAGGAATTCTTTACTTTCTTCGTTAATGAAAAGAGTAATCTCTGTTCCGATCGTTGTTTTATCAGAAGCTGAGAATTCGTAATCAGTATTTCCTTCACAGCTCCACTTTGTTGCAACAGACCCTTCAGTCATTGAAAGTGATTCCACTTCAACTTTGTCAGCAACCATAAATGCAGAATAAAAACCAAGACCGAACTTTCCGATAATATCAGAAGTTTCTTCTCCAGAGTCTTTCATTTTTTGAACAAATTCTTCAGCGCCTGAAAAGGCTAACTGAGCGATATATTTTTCAACTTCTGTCTCAGTTAATCCAAGACCGTTGTCTTTGAATGTAATTGTTTTAGCTTCTTTATCAATTGCAACTTCCACTTTTCCAGCTTCAAGTTCCTGACCAGTTGTTCTAGATAGTGTGGCTCTTTTTGTAATTGCATCACAAGCATTTGATACTAATTCTCTAACGAAAATATCATGCTCTGAGTAAAGCCATTTTTTAATAATTGGGAAAATATCAGTTGTGTTAACTGAAATGTGTCCTTTGCGTGTTGACATAAATGCTCCTTGTAATATTTGTATAAAATCATATTTTTATAGACAAAAACAATATGGTGGCATTAAGGTGAGAGTCAAGCTTTAGGGGACAAAAAAAATGATTAATGATCAAATTTCTAATAATAAATGGATACGAATAAATTTAATTACGACTGGTGGCACAATAGAAAAAACTTACGATGAGCTGGATGGAACGTTATTTAACCGTGAAACTGTTATCAAGAACAGGATTAATCAAAGACTTAGACTTCCTTATACTGAAATAGTGGTTAGCTCGCTTATGACAATGGACTCCCTGGAGATGACATCTGTAGACCGTGAAGCAATCTGTGCAAGGGTATGTGAAATGGCAGAAGAGGAGCATCCAATTGTTGTTCTTCACGGGACAGATACTATGCAGCAAACGGCGGAGGTCATTGCTGCCAATCTTAGTAAAGTGAACGTACCCGTGATCTTAACAGGGGCCATGAAGCCACTTGGTTTTGAAGATAGTGATGCTTTGCAGAATGTCACAGAAGCCTTAATGGCAGCTCAACTTGTAGGACCAGGTGTCTATATTGCCTTTCATAATAGATTATTTCCAATTCCAGGGGCAAGAAAGAATAAAACCCTTGGAACCTTCGAATCTTATATCACGAAGTAATTTCAGAAATTCTCACTAAACAATACAATAGATCTTTTTCTAGCCACATTTTTTCGGCAACGATTCACTATAGAATAAAATTTAGAATCTTATTTCAGTCACTTACAAAGTACTTGAGGGGAATATATTTCTCCCCCTTATAATACTTAAATTACAGAAATCACATTCCGATTAGGAGTTGATGGGATTAATCCCAGTGTAAATAAGTAGAGTTGAAAATGAAAAGACTAAGTTTAATTTTAACATTATTTAGCGTCCTCCTTCTTACGTCTTGTATGGATGCAGCTCAGAACGGTAGAGTTGGAAATAAAACCGATAATAGCTCTGGCGGCGGAACTAATGCTCCCGGTAGTGGGGATAATATCACAAATACTGATGGATCTATTGGTGGTGACTCTGAAAATCCAATTGCTAAAATTGAAATTAGGCACCTTATAGAACCAAAAATTGATGAAGCTAGTGATGGTGGAGATTATAAAAGAAAACTGACGATTCCAAAGAACTATAATGGGCTACTTTATTTAGCAGGAATTAATATTTCCTCTCTTGGATCGGAAAGTGTTTCAGTTAGATTTTCATTTGGCTATGACTCTTCAAGTATTACCTTGCCAGCAACAGTGAGCACTGCTCCAGGTCTTACACCACAAACGGATGTTGAGGTTTTGATTCTAGATATGAGATCTAAACCTTTTGAAGATATCCAATTACTTTATGATTTGTACGACTATAATACCTATGATTTTGCAGCATCCGGAAGTGATCCTGGCGCACTTGTTGAACCAGTGAACTTTAATCGAAATGATAAATTATTTTGTAGGGGACTAGCACTAAAAGATGATTCAACATTTTCTGGAAATCTTGTTGATGGTTGTAGTGATTCAAATGATATCTGTAAGTACGCTTATGCGAAGGTTGTTGATAAGGGCCTAGTAGAAAGTGGCTCACCAGATCTTCCTATTGTTCCATCTGAGATGAATGTTCAAAGAGCTTCAAATGGATATTATAATGATACCAATAGTACAAAATTAGATCGTTGTTTACCTGATAATCCATTATTAACTGGTAGCTCTTACGTTTTTGACTTCTCAACAAGCTTTGGAACTTTTGAATCTACTAATGTCATCGACTCAAAAACCTATATATTTAGAGGACCATACCGACCGATTAATTTTGATAATTGGGAAATTGGCAGTGAAGCACTAAAAGGCCAGTTTGGTATTTTTGGTGGAATTTATGACGATAATACAAACGGTCTAGTTGATGACGCTGAAGTTGAATACGGCTATTCATCTCGGTTATTTCCATTATATTCAAAATTTAATTTATTAAAAGATTGGCAATATATGGGGAGTGTTACTCCTGATGACGAAAAAATCCTAACTAACCCAGCAAGTAATAGTGAATCTTTTTGGATGGATGGCTGTAATGAAAGAGCAACTACTGTTCATGATGTTACTGGTGAACATATTGGATCTTGTAATGTAACAGCAACAATTGAAATTATAAGAAAGACTGATGATGGAAAAACAATTGTTGTTGATGTTACAGATGAAGTAAAGCTCCAGTTAGTTAAAGAAACGAAATTAAATACAGTTGGAGATAATGTTCTCTTATCGAGCTTTCAACAATGCTCCTCTTCTGGACAATGTGGATCTGACTCTTGTTGTATCAATAAAAGATGTTGGTCAAAGTCTTTAGTTTCACAATGTGTTGAAGACCTTCCAAGCTTCGGAGACCTTGAGACTGGAGATGTTTGTAACTCTGATTATCAATGCTCATCTCTGTGTTGTAATAAAGTTGATGGAAGATGTGCTCCACACGATACTGTTTCATCAACTCCTTCTTTTTGTTCAAAACCAAGTGGACAATCATGTGTGGCCAAAGAATGGTGTCAAAAACATCCGGTTACAACATGTGGAATTGTTTCAACAGGAACTGATCCTAACGGTGGAGTTACCTGTGCACTTAGATGTGTGACTGTCGAAGTATTTGGAGAGTGTGTTGCCGGAGATGGAATGGGGGCAGCTCAATGTGTTCCACCATGTCAGCCAACACCACCAGTTTTTAATCCAGAAGATCCTAATAGGTGTGATTCCGCTTTCTCATTTGAAAGATTAGTTGAAATTGCAAATAATCCTACATGTGGATAAAAAATTTGGCATAATAGTGGAATGAAATTAATTTTAACTTTATGCCTTTTATTTTCTAGTTTCTTGGTCCTAGCTGACCCAAAATATTCTTTAAATGGATTTACAAAAGCGACAAGTTTGGAGTTTCAGGAACTTTTGAAAGATGACTACCTTGTTAATAAAGACATAACCCGACTTTCATACTCTGCTAATTTAAAACTAAAAAAACTCCTCAATTCAAACTTAAAAGAGGCAAGGGAACTATCAAAACTCAATTTAAATTTGATAAGCTGGCCCACTGAGGATAAATTAATTTATAAATACGGAGAAATTATTTTAAAGGATAAAAATTAATGTTACCTGAGTTAGAAGATTGTGTTTTAGATCATATTGCCATTGCTGTTAATAATTTAGAAGATTCGGTAAAATTATATACTGATTTGGGATTAAAATTTGATGAAAAGCGTGAAGTTGTAGAATCTCAAAAAGTAAAAACTGCCTTCTGCCATGTTGATGAAAATGCTCATATCGAATTATTAGAACCGACTAGTGAAGATAGTAGTATTCACAAATTTATTGAGAAGAAAGGCCCAGGAATTCATCATTTGTGTTTTAGAGTTAAAGATGTAAATGAAAAACAAGAAGAATTAATGGCCAAGGGATTTAAGTTTATTTATGAGAAACCCTTCGCTGGTGCAAATAACTGTTTAGTAAATTTTATTCATCCAAAATCAATGAATGGTGTTTTGGTTGAAATTTCACAAAAAAATAAAGGTTTTTAAATGCAAGGTCAGATGTACATTCCACCTCTTACAAAAATAAATAAAATGATCATCATTGGGTATGTTGGGATGTTTATTCTCTCTAATATTCTCAGAGCTTCAGCTGGAGTGGATCTTTTAGAATTACTTGGCTTAACTGCTAGTGGCTTACAAGAAGGAAATATTTTTCAATTAATGACATTTCCATTTGTCGATAAAGGTTTAATGTCAGTTGTTTTTAATGCATTAATTCTTTGGTTTATTGGAAGTGAACTTGAATCAAAGTGGGGAGCAAAGTTTTATTTAAAATTCTTGGCAGTCGCTACTTACTCATGTGGTTTTCTATTTGCATTAATTACTTTTTTCTCTGGTAGTGCTCTAGGTGGTAGTGCTCTTTTTGGATTATCTGGAACAAATTTAGCGCTATTAGTTGGCTATGGAATCATCTACTCAGAGAGAACTATGGTTTTCATGTTCATCTTTCCTATGAAGGCGAAATACTTTTGTCTATTACTGGCCGGTATTGAAATGTTTATGGCATTATCTTCAGGAACGTTTAATTCGGCTTGGGGACATTTAATTGCTATGGCCACAGGCTTTGGATTTTTGAGATATGAAGCTTTGAAAAGACAAGGTCTTGGAGTAAAAGATATTATTGAAAATCACAAAAGTCATAAAGCTCGAAAAAATCGAGGAAACCTGCGTTTAGTTAAGCCTGAAGATGAAAAACATGACCCTGAAGATCCAAAGTATTGGCAATAGTTTAGGTATGACGCCGTGTGGTGACGAAAAAGAGCTTAGCAACTTAAAGAAGTCTTTACAGTATTTGACGTTGTGTGATAGAAATCTGTAAAATTATTCAAAAAAAGGTACCTATATGAAATTGGCAAAAGCTCTTAATGAAAAAGTAATGGACGTTCGTTTAATGGATAGATTGATGGCAGAAGGGAAACTTTCTAAAGCTGAAGTTGATGCTCATCTTTCAAAATTAGAAGATTGTGAAGGAAGCTACGAGCAAGTAGGGAACACTTCTGTAGTTGCATCTGAAGAATAAATCAATTTTACTGAATTATAAATTTAGAAAATAATATCTTTTTAATGACTGGCTTTTTTGCCAGTTCATTAACTTTATTTTTCACCCGAGTTTCAAGCAAAATTCTTCCTGTTATCGAATTCAATTCTTTTGGTTGCATATTTCCTGCTATATCAATAAGTGTATCAAAAACAAAAGGCTTTAATATCATAGCTAACTCTCTGTCAGCTTCTTCAAAAATAACTAAGTTCATTTGAGTGTCTAGAAATCTAAGACGTACTTCGCGAGAGTAGAGATTTACAACAATTTCATCTAGGACAACTGGTGGTTTTTGAAGTTCGAGGACAGAACCCTCTATCATGTTTCCAAATTCTTTTGCTCTTTCGGTCCCAGGCTTTTTAATCATAGTATGAGAAAATACAACAAGAGCAGCTGCACCAGCTACCATTATCCCGTTTAGGGCAATAATAATTTTATCGATTGAAGGATTTCCCGTCATGCTCAATATAATAGCACAACGGGATGAATTTTTATATTAGAGATATTTTTCCGGATCAAGTGGTGTGAAAGGTAGCTCTAAGTCCAGTGCTACTTGTTCATAAACAAGGTCTCCCTTATAAATATTAACACCCTTCTCCAAGAAGGCATCCTCCATAATTGACTTTTCAACTCCATTATTGGCAATCATTCTTGCGTATTTAAGAGTAACGTTTGTAAGTGCGTAGGTTGAAGTTCTAGGAACTGCTCCCGGCATATTTGCAACACAGTAATGAACAACACCATCTACAATAAATGTTGGATCTTGGTGAGTTGTTGGTTTACAAGTTTCAATACAACCACCTTGGTCAACTGCGATATCAACAACAACTGAACCATCTTCCATTTTTGAAATCATTTCTCTTGTAACGAGCTTAGGAGCTTTGGCCCCAGCTACTAATACTGCACCAATAACTAAGTCAGATTGAAGGACAGCATCTTCGATATTTTGAGCATTTGAGTAAAGAGTTGTTACTCTGTTGTCAAAAAGGTCATCCATTTCAGCAAGCCTTTTAGTACTTAGGTCAATACATGTCACATCAGCGCCAAGTCCCATTGCCATTTTTGCAGCATTGGTACCAGCTATACCACAACCAATGATAGTTACTTTTGCTCTGTGAACGCCTGGTACACCACCAAGAAGAACACCTTTACCGCCCTTGTCTTTTTGTAAGCACATTGCACCTACTTGAGTTGCCATACGCCCTGCAACTTCTGACATAGGAACAAGAAGGGGAAGTGAGTTATCTGGGTATTGAATTGTTTCATAAGCGATACATGTTGAGCCTGATGCCATTAATCCTTCAGTAAGAGCTTTATCTGCCGCTAGGTGAAGATAAGTGTAAAGGATATGATGAGGTCTTAATAATGCGATTTCTACTGGCTGAGGCTCTTTAACCTTGATGATCATTTGGCCTTTTTCAAAACAGGCTTCCAATGTTGGCAAGATTGTTGCTCCAGCTTCAATATACATTTCATCTGAAATACCAATACCGGCACCTGCATCTTTTTGAATAAATACTTCGTTTCCGTCCATAACTAATTGACGAACTCCAGAGGGAACAAGTCCAACTCTATTTTCATTGTTTTTGATTTCTTTAGGTACTGCAATTTTCATGAGCGCTACTCCGGAATAAGTTTAATTTAATATGCTGCTAAATATACAAAATTTTTAGATTATTACCACTGTAAAATTACCGTTTATGAAAAAAAACATAGCCTAGTAGTGGGGTGTGTGGTGCGTTGGCCATTAATTTCTTATTACTCTAAACACCGAAAAACAGGTATAATAAATTGAAATTTCATGGATGGAGTAAAATATGCAAGTAGGAGTGAAAGGGCTTAGCGCCTTGATGTTGATAGGACTTTTAACTTTAACGGGATGTAGTTCCACTAAAGATCAAAGTAAACAGGGAGAAAGTGAAGTTGATTCAATCTCCATTAAAGTCAAAAAGAAAGTTCTTGGTAACGGCTTAACGGTGCTGGTTGTTGAGAATAAAAAATTACCAATTTTTTCATATTATACTTACTTTCGTGTCGGAAGTAAGTATGAGAGTCCTGGGATTACAGGTTCTAGCCATTTACTTGAACACATGATGTTTAAAGGGGCTAAGAAGTATGGAGAAGGACAGTTTGATAAATTAGTTGAAGGAAATGGTGGTCGTAACAACGCTTATACAACTAACGATTTAACTGTTTATTACGAAAGCCTACCAAGTGAACACTTTGGTGTTATAGCGGATTTAGAGGCCGATAGAATGCAGAACCTTTTATTAGCAAAAGAGTCTTTTGAAAAAGAAAGAAATGTTGTTCTTGAAGAAAGAAAAATGCGATATGAAAACTCTGATCGAGGAAAAGTTTATCTTGAAATGATGAAGGCTGTATTTAAGGGAACTCCTTATGGTTCATCGGTAATTGGTGAGATTGAAGATCTTAAAACTGTTTCAAGGGAAGAGGTTCAAACTTATTTTAAAAGATATTATGCTCCAAATAACGCCGTTATTGTCATTGTAGGAAGCCTGGATGCTGATGAAGTCTTTAGTGTTATTGAAGATAAATTTAAAAATATTCCAGAAACTAAAGATCTTAAAAATATTAAAAAGAAACACCTAGGAAAACTTGGATTTAAATTTAAGAAGAATTTCTCAGAAAATATAAAGCTGAAGGGAACTTCGCCAACACCAATGTTTTCCTTGGCATTCAAAGGGATAAAAATTGGGGAGAGAGAAGCCTTTGTTCTTGATATCGTCTCTTCAATTATAGGGGATGGTGAGAGTTCGTACTTAACTCAACAGTTTGTAACAAGCAGAAAGCCCAAATTACAAAATATTTATGCTGCAAATTATACATTACAAGAGAGCGGTGTCTTCTTTATTGGTGGACAATTACTTGAGAAAGTAAAACTGAAGTCTTTTGAAAAAGAGCTTAAGAAAAAACTTCGCCAAGCTTGTGATGTGGCGATCACTGAGAGAGCTGTTAAAAAAGTTATGAATCAGTATCTCGTCTCAATGATGGGGGATTTAGATACCAATGCTGGTGTCGCTAGATTCATAGGAGATCGAGAAGTTTATTATGGCTCTCATGATTTCTATAAAAAAGAATTACAAATCTACAAATCCATTACAGTCTCTGAATTACAAACAACTTGTAAGAAATACATGACTGTTGATGATTCAATTACAGTATCAATTTGGAATAAGAATTAAGGAATACTAATTATGAAAACACTACTTATATATTTACTTTTAATTTCTACTGCAAGTGCCAACTACTTAGATGATAACCTTAAGAAGATGAACTGGGGAGGAATTGATGTTGTTTGGTTAGAGGACGACAGTCTTCCAACATATGATGTTACAGTATACTTTAATGAGGGGGCTTTAGGAGATAGTAAGGAATTACATGGTGAAACAGAAATGATGTTTAGCCAACTCTCTTCTGGAACCCATAGATATTCGCAAAAAGAAATTGTCGAGTCTCTTGAATTTTATGGAGCAAATTACGGAAGTAAGATTACTCACGAGTACACAACTTTTTCTGTGAGTGGACTTGTTAAAGACTTTGTTCCTGTTATGAAGATGGTTTGTCACCTATTTGATGATGCAACTTTTCCAAAAAAGGAATTAGTAAAAGTTAAATCTAGAGCACTTGCTGGATTAAAGGCCATGGTAAGCAACCACTCATCTCTTGCTAGTCGAGCATTTAGATATGAATCTTTAAAAGGATCTGGATTTGAAATGCCTACTTCAGGCTCGATGAAAAGTATTAAGAAATTAAACTCTAAACATTTAGCAAGTCGATTGAAATTTTTTAACGAATCGGCAGTTAAGCGAATCTATATCAAGGGGCCAAAGGAAGCGAAAGCACTTAAAGATATCATTTTAAATGACTGTAGATGGAAGCAAGGTAAACAAGTTCGTAAAATTCCAGTTGTAGCGAGTTTACCAGTACATGATAAGATTATCTTTGTTCCTGTTCCAAATTCTAATCAAGCACAAGTAAGAATTGGAAGAATAATTAAGACTGCCGAGGTTCAAAAGGGGCAAGAAGAGTTGAAGTCTTTTTCGGCCAACTTTTTAGGTGGTGGTTTTACCTCTAGGCTTGTTCAAAAACTAAGAGTTGAAAAAGGTCTTACATACTCTGCGGGATCATATGCATCCGAGCAAAAAAATTATGGACGTAGTGGTATTTCAACTTTTACGAAAAATGAAACAATTGTCGATTTATTAAAATCCATCAAAGAGGTAGTTGAAAAATCGAGTAATGATGCTGAAACGGAACCCTTCTTGCTTTCAAAGAAAAATATTAAGGGAAATTATCTCTTAGGGCTCGAGTCAACTTCAGACTTTTTACAAAACCTATTACACTTTGATCATATAGAAAAAAAATATGAAGAGATTTATGAATTCTCAGGAGTTATGGATAAAGTTACTAAAAAAGATCTCGAAGGCATGATTAAGCAACTTTATTCATGGGAAGATCAAACAATACTTATCCTTGGGGATAAAAAACTTGTTAAAACTCTTAAGAAAGCTGGGTATAAAGTAGATGTAAAAGAATATAAGAATTATTTGTAGCTTTTTTTATATAACTAATTTTTTGATGACCCTTCTTTGAGATAATTAAAGAAGGTTTTTTTATTCTGCAGTTGTTGTATCACCTTCAATATTGATTTGAGCTCCAGGGAAAATACTGAGCTTATCAGCGCTAATTTTACCTGAAACAATAGCAGAGGAGCGAATTGAGAGTGTTCCTGATGCATTTATTGAACCTGAGAAGCTCCCAAAGACTTCGATGTCATGGCAGTATATGCTTCCTTCTACTTCTGAGCCTCTTTCAAGAGTAATCTTACTCTTATCAAGCATACTTATGGTTCCCTTAATTTTACAGCCAAGTAAGGTATCACCGTGGAAATTAAAATCACCTTCAAGTGAAGAATTTTTACCAAGTACTGAAAAATTTAACTTTTTAAAATCATTTTCTATCATCGTTTCACTCTATATTGAATGGGCCCGCTTGCTTGTAGGCAATTAGGTTACCGGTTCTCGAGAAAATAAATACTTTATAACGTGCACTCGATTTTGTCGTTTTTGTAAAGTTTGCTACTGTTGGTCTAAACCTTGAAAAGGAGAAACTTTCTCCTTTTGAAAACTCTAACCTTAAGTTTTTTTCTCCCAGCTCATAGTTAGGATAGAACTGAATTTGATTACCTTGATACTGAACAATGAATAAGAAGCCTGAAAGTTTGTCCGGAGAGTTATTGGCCAAGTTAAAGCTAAATTCTATACTATTTCCTTTCGTTTCTAATTTAAGTCCTTCCATTTTAAGTAATTCTTTTTCTCTTAAGTCTTCCATCCCTAGGGGGGCGGTGAAGAGTCCAATAGAGCTTAATGATGTCTCTGCAGTTGCACCAATTGAAAGTTTTTTTGTTAAAATTGAATTACTTTTCTCTAGCATCTTTACTGTAGATTGAAGTTTTACCTTATCTTCTTTCAAATCATTAATTATTTTAGGTTCTTTTGATCTGAGGTCATTTACCTGATTCTTTAAATACATAGAGTAAAGAAATGAAATTGAAATTGAAGAAATAATAAGTAAGGGAATAACAATAATTAATGTTTTTATCAAACCCTTATTTAGTTTTAGATATTTAGGTGGCTTAGGCGTATTGTAAACAATCAGCGTAAGTTCTTTAGATGGATCCTGAATCATTTGCTAGCTCTTTTTCGATTTGCGTTCCGAAAAAACGCATTTTGGGGGTGAAAGCAATGTTTTGCTCTTCATTAAGTTTTGACCAATCTTCAGAGACAATTTTCCATTCATAGTTTTCATTCTTCTTGAGATACAAAGTCTTTTTCCCGATATCTTTTATAAATGGAGAGTTATAATCTTGAACCATTGTCACAACAACGTATTCCCCGTTATGCAGTATAGAAACATCTCTAAAATCTATTGTTGGTTTGTCATCTCTTGAAAATACACGACGCTTATAGTTTTTAAAAGTATTATATCTTCCTTTTCTTGGATCAATAAATTCTCTTTTAGAATAAGTTCCAATATAAGCATCAAGGTTTTTATTTTTCCAAGCATCCATCCAAGTTGCAATAGTATCTTTGATTTCACCTTTATTTTTTAACCAGTTTTCTTTTGTTTGAAAGAGTAAATCTTGAACAATGACAATTGGAGTATTTGATAGGTCAATATACTTCGAAATATCTTTAAGATCCTCATCAATTGCAACAACACAACCTTTAGAATCCAGTCCTAAAGATACTCTTTCGTCATTGTCAGTAGAGTGGAGCCAGATACCTCCACCAGTCTTTCCGTATCTTCTATCCATTGTGTTTGGATAGTTTGTTGTAAATGCACCGGCACCATAAATTTTCCCGTAATCACCATATTTAGAAACGAGTTCCTCTGAAGTATGAAATTTTTGGAAGAAATAAATTCCTTCAGGCGTCTTCTTATCACCCTGTGTGGTCTTATCACCGATAAACTTACCAGTTAATATTTTATACTTTTTTATAAGTTCAGGTGACTCATTACCAAATTTATAAAGAAATAATGAATGAGTAGATTTCTCAACAACTATTACATGGTGGGTGAATCTCGCATCTAGTTGGTAAATAGTGGATGGTAGAAACTCAGTTGCCATGACGTTTTGAATATTAAAGCTAATAACCGCAAAGATTAATAACGAGATAGTTTTCATAATGACCTCAATAATATGTATATAATAAGAATTTAATCTCTTCTAATTTTAATCTTAGCTTAACTTTTTATCAATAGAAATGATTTCAATCGGTTGTCATCTTTTTCCCGGGTATTTTTGCGCGTATCTATTTGTTATTATTGTAGGATAAAGTGGAGTTTTACTATGAGCATTTATGCGCTAAAAACAGAATCGAGTAAATTCAATGGGTTAGCTGGGGATATCAATACAATTATTGATGTTGAGGTTTTTGATAACAGGGAAAGTATCCTTTTGAACCTCCATAATTGTTCTGGAGTACTTCTCGATCTTGATACTGAGACTAAAAAAAATGAAAAATTGATTCAAAGCATTAGGAAAACAGACAAAGATTTACCCATTATTGTACTTTGTAACTCCCTCGAAGGTAAAAAACTACAAAAACATCAGGCCTCCAGATCAGCAGCTGATATTTATTTTACAACGCCAACTGATATTGAAGTTATCCGCATGATGATGGAAGAAGTCTATAGTTCGAACAACTCTGAAGATACAAGAACGGTAGCGTTGGAGATTTTGAGGGATCATTCGGAAAAATTATTATCAAGCAAGGCTCAAATTGCGAGCGATAAATTGGACAGTGTTTTTTCAAGCACATTTTTTGGTGAATATAGTGATAGGAAGGCAGAAGAGATGAAAAAGAAAAAATCAGAAAGCCCGGCAATAGAAGAAATTAAAGATATTGATTTAGATCACACCATGGGAGGACTAGATTTAGATGATGAACTCTCAATTGGTGAAGACTCAACAACGGATGATGATGGTTTAGATCTTAATTTGGATGATGAAGTAGGGCTACAACTCGGTGACGAAGATGTAGAGGAGCTAGACCTAGATGATAAAAGCTCATTGGATCTTGGTGGACTTGACCAAGCTTCAAGTATTGACCTCTCCCTTGGAGATGAAAAGGGTGAAGAAGTAGACCTAGAAGGCCTTGACCTAAGTGGACTTGACTTAGGTGATGGTAGTATCGATCTCAATCTCGGCTCAAGTGAATTAGAGAGTTCCAGTGAGGGTGATGGACTTGATTTGTCGCTTAGTGGAGATGATTCTCCAGGGGAAGCTCTGGAGATTTCACTAGAAGATGATGAACCAGCCTTTAGTTTGGATAGCAGTGATGATGACTCAGCACTTTCTTTGGATGGTGATGATGAGCATACATTTTCAATGTCTCTAGGAGATTCGGATGAACCAGAGTCATCTGAAGAATTAGAGTTCGGAGTCAATGAAGAACCACTAGATATGAGTGTTGAAATAGGTGAAGCGGACAGCTCTGAGAATTCAAATGATGGTGGAATCTCTCTTTTTGATGATGAAACCTCTGAGAGTCAGATGTTTGATCTAGGTAAAGAAGATGAATCAATTGAAGAAGAGGAAACCCTTGACTTGGGAAGTATAGATGATGAAATTTCTCTTGGAGAAGATGATTCTGATGATATTGCAATTGGTATGGAAGAAGAATTTTCACTATCTGATGAAAATGAAGATTTAAAGGAAACTAATGAACTCGATGAATTTGATGTAACTCGTCCAATTTTACAAAGTGAGCTGGATCAAATTATGGTCTCCGAAGACGGAGAGGGTGATGATGAAGCAGGTTCGGAAGTAAATATTTTAGCAGGTGAGGATGACGATCATGAATCGACAATTATCGGTCAAAGTTTAGCTGACTCTGATGAAGAGTTCTCATTAGATAGAGTAACTATATCCGATGATGAGTCAGATCCACTAAGTGATATTCAAACTAAAATGCTAGAAATTGATGCTATGTTGAAAGGTGATGATTTAGGAAGTTTAAGTAAAGACAACTTACCTGATACTCCATTAGAATTTGATAATGATAATGATAATGATGAAGGTGATGACCTCTCGGAGCTACCTGTATCTTTTGAAGAAGAAATTGATAACACGCCTATTGAGATGCAAGCTGTTGAAGTTCAGGTCAAAGCATCCCAGGAACCCAGAGAAGTTTCCCCAAGTACGATATCTAAGTCGACTTTAGAAGAGCATAAGGAATATCAACGCAATCATGATCTGGAACTTGTTAGATTGGGTGAGACTATTAAAGGACTTAGAGAGGATCGAGAAAAATTACTTACTAAAGTAACAAGTCTTGAGGAAAAATTTAATGATGATAAAACAGACTTTATAGATTTGAAAGCCGAGTTAGATGAAAAGAAAATTGAAATTGCCATTGTAAAGAAAAGATTCTCTACACAAGTTGATGAGTTAAACTTAAAACTTGATTTACTTTTGAATAAAAAAGAAGTCCTTCAAGAACAAAATAATATATATGAAACAGAGTTTGAAAAGCTAAGAAAAGAGAAAAAATTAGATATAAACAAAGTTCGTTCAAGAGAAAGGGAACTCGAGGAAAAACTCGACTTACTTAAAAATGATGCTGAAGTACAAATTCGTAATCGAGATCATAAAATACTTGATCTTAAGCGAAGAATAGATACTCTTGAGTTTGATGTTGAGAGTTCACAAATTAAAGAAAGAAAAATTGTGACAAATCAGCAGGCAATTGAAGAGAAAATGAATAATGTCATTAAAACTCTACGTTCTGCGATTGGTCATTTAGAAGATGAATCTTCTCTTGAAGAACGTCAAAGATTAATTAAGAAAAATTTGGATGTATAAATTTGAAAAAGTTAGTTTGTTATAAACTTCGTCATGAAGACAAAGTTCTATTAAAGGATTCGTTATCAAAATACGAATCCTTTGAGATTTTTGAAGAAAATCAAAAAGAGGCTTTGTTGAAGTTGGAGAAAGGTGATCTTGCTTCATTATTTATACATGTCGATGAATCGATTGATCTAGAGTTTTTAGAGACTTTACTCAAAAGATATGGAAACCTTCCAATCAATATTGTATTTAAATATAAAGATTTTGATCTTTTAATGCTTTGTTATAAATACCAGGTGACTTCCATTTTTGAAGCAAAGTTAAAGCAAGTCTCTTTGGATAATGCCTTATTAAAAATAGATATCCTCTCTAAGGAGAAGGATAATAGTATACCCGTAACAGCCGTTGTAAAACTTTTTTCTTCACCTGTTAAAATTAAAAACAATTCCGAATTTTTTAATCGAGTTGTAGGCTATTTTAATTCTTTTGAGGCTGTGAGCAAGTTTTCTTTAATTGAGTTTGATCATAGCTCACTTAATTGGATTGGACCTGTTATCAACAAGGAAATTGAAAAAGAAGTAAAGAAGGCAACTCTTAATCGAAAATATATAGGGCAAGAGATTATATACAAAGCAGATGATCTGTATGTACTTGCAACACCTGTATTTTGTAATAATGATCATAATGTATGGCTAATCGCTCAACTAAAAGAAAGTGACAAGAATTATATTTTTAACAATTTATTCTACAAGTACTTAGAAAATATTCTTATTTATAGGATGAATAAAGAAAAAGAACAAAATCTAGCTGTCCTTGCTACAACTGATGAAATTACTGGTTTATACAACCAACGTAAGTTGGCATCTGACTTGGAAGAGGCCATAGCGATTCATGAAAAACAGCATGAAACATTTAGTATTATGTTTATTGATGTTGATCATTTTAAATCTGTAAACGATAATTATGGCCATGTGATTGGTAGTAAGTTACTTCAAGATATTGGTGAGGTATTATCACTTATCTTAAGAGCATCTGATCATATTTATCGCTATGGTGGGGATGAATTTGTTGTTATAATGCCAACAGTTGCGATTGCAACTGTACATGAAATTGCAAAACGAGTTCTCTATAAAATTAAGAATAAAGAATTTGATATTGGAAATGGCGAAAAGTATAAACTTTCTGTCTCAGTAGGCCTCGCAGAGTACCCAACAGATGCCAAGTCGGCTTTAGAAATCATTAAATTTGCTGATGAAATGATGTATATGTCTAAAAGGTCTGGTAGAGGAAAAGTTTTTCACGTAAATGAGGTTGAAGATGTTGATGCTAGTTCTGAGTGATTTTCATTTAGGTAAAGGTAAATTTTTAGAGAATGGACATATCAATATTTTAGAAGATTTCGATGAAGATGAGAAGTTTTCTGAGTTTTTAGATCATTATTCAACAGGGACTTATTATTTTTCCGATGTGAATGTTGTCTTAAATGGTGATATTTTTAATATGATTCAAATGGACGTTAATGGTGTTTTTACTCATTTGTTAACTGAAGATAACACTGTTCAAATGGTTAATGAAATAGTGGAAGGTCACCCTATCTTTTTTCAGGCCATTAAAAAATATCTATCTCGACCAAATAAAAAACTAACTTATGTTATTGGAAACCATGATATCTCTATGGTTTTTGAAAAAGCCCAACAAGCCTTTATGGAAGCTGTAGGGGGTGAAGTTGAATTTACCCATCAATACATTTCTAATGGAGTCTTAGTAGAGCATGGTCATCGTTTTGAACCTATCAATACTGTTCCAAGAAGTAAGCTTATTGTTAATGGTCCTGATAATACACCCATTATAAATCTGCCCTGGGCTTCGCTTTTTTGTATCTATCTTTTACCAAAGTTAAAAGAAATGAGACCCTTTATTGATAAAGTTAGACCTCTTTCACTATATGTAAAATGGACAATCTTACATGATTTTAAATTTTTCATGTATCTCTCTTGGGTAACGATGGCTTATTGTATTCGAACTCAATTCAGGCCTTTTGGAAAATACAATCGTAATTTTAAAATATCACTCAGACAAATTTTCAATATCGCAATTCACCCGAAATATGACAAAAATGCTAAACGGGTTTTTGCGACCAGACCGGATGTTAAGATTGTTGTTATGGGGCATACTCATATTACAGAATGGCGTCGTTTTAGTGATGGTAAATTGTATTTCAATACAGGAACTTGGAACCAAGTTCCTTCTGTAGATGCCGCTCTCCATAAAAGTATTTCAAATCTGACTTATGTTTGTATTGAGTTAAATGAAAAGAAAGGCTCGATCAAAAATGCTTACCTAAATGTATGGCAAGGAAAGTGGAGACCATTTAGAGAAGAGGTTACGACTTCCTTTATTCCTTAAGTGGACTGTACCAACACTTAGGTCTAGATCCTTCATACAGTAAGTCTGAATCTAAGCAGTTCGGGTTTTGCTTTCCATTAGAACGGTAGTAATCAGAACATAATGAACCTTCAAAGAAAGTATCCAATCTGCATTGTGCATTTGGGTGCTGAATTAATGTTCTTGAAGCCACAGCATTATCTCTACTTTCAATACTTGGTTTTTTGCCCCTTTGCCCTCTTCTAGATTGCTTCATTTTATGAATAAAGTAGCCAATCTCTTCACTTATTACCGCGGACCTAAGACATTGTTTATATTCTGAAGGAGCTTTGAAGTTAAGCTGGCAGTTTTTTTTAATGACAGGCTTAATATTGTTGATTGATGGGGATAGTGTCGTTCCATCATTAAGCATTTTTTTTAAACATTCATTTGCCGCAAAATAATCTGACTGCCCTTCGACACTTGCCCAGTGATTGGGATTTTTCTTGGGGAGACCTCCTAGATGGTGACCTAGTTCGTGACATAAAACAGCAGCGAAAATATTTCTTGTAAGATTGGGGTGTCTCATAAGACCACCAAGAAATGTTATATGCCATAGCTCGTTGTTATTTCCACTTCTTTTTGCGAAGGCGTTGACTGTTTGACTGGAAAAGTCGAATTGAAAAATTAATTTTGCATTTTGACTTAGGACGGTACTTTCGTAAAGGTTTAAGAGTTCATTAACTATGGGTTGATAGGTCTCTCTTAATCTATTGTCATTCTCCTTATTGATCGAGGGTATTTCCATTTTATTAATGGGGAGAAAGCTGGCCTGAGTATTAAATGCCACCAGAAAAAAAAGTAGTGTACTATAAATCTTTATCATCGAATAATCCTTGAAAGATTAATTCTATGAAAATAAATATTTGATGAATAGGGATGTAATTAAATAAAAGATAATTTTATTTATATACCTTAATTGGTGCGACCATATTACCTTTTTTCTTAAGAATGTCATAGAAGTCTTTAATTCTTTTTACATAGATGACTGGCTCTAGTCCTCTTGCATGACCGAATGGTAACCTCTTAAAATATTTTTTATGAGAGAGTAGAGGGAGAACTTTTTGTACACTGTGCCATTTTGTAGGGTTTTCATTTTGCCAAATTGCTAAAGCTAGTGCATCTCTTAAATGATAGTAGCCAACATTATATGAAGCTAGAGCAAACCAAATTCTATCTTCTAATTTTAAATAATCTGGCATTCTATCGATTAACTTTCTAAGATATTTGGCACCGCCATTAATACTCTCAATTGGATCCAATCTATTTTTGACTCCTACCTCTTTAGCGGTTCTCCTTGTTAGCATCATTAGGCCTCTTACACCTGTAGGACTCTTGGCCTTTGGGTCCCAGTAGGACTCCTGATAACCAACAGCTGCGATTAGTTCCCAAGGGAGATTATACTCTTTAGCAGCATTCATGAATGCTTCCCTATAGGTTGGGAGTCTAGAGTCAATGCGAGAAATAAAAGTTTTTAAGTTGTAAGGATCAAATTCTATAAAATCAAAATACTTACGTTTTAAATCTGCAATGAAGGAGCGAGTTTTTTTTTGATTAAACCATTCAGTCATTCTTGTTAGTAATTTTGAGTTTTTCTTATTAATTGCCCATGCAATTTGATCTAGCTCTTTGAATTTATAAACTTCTTTTAACTCTGGTATATACCTTCTGTGGAGACTGAGTATATGTGCATCAACTATTGTACATATGGTTTTGTCTTCCCAGATCTGTTGGAGGAGAAGCTCTGAATTGGTATTTTCTAATTCTTTCCACTTTAAGTCTTTAACTGTTTTCTTTAAATTCTCTAAATTTTCCGAATAGGAGGTATTGCTCAATGTTACAATTTTAAGTTTCGCCAAATCTTGAACTGAATTAATCTTTTTATTTTCTTTACAGGTAACGCTTTGATTGACTTCAAAATAAGAAGGGGAGAAAGATAAGTAATCGAGTCTATTATCAGTAATTGTTAATCCTGAAGCACCTATATCACCCTCACCATGTTGAAGTGACTTAATGACTTCTTCCACAGAATCCTTAACTATGAACTCTGTTTTAAGTCCGTTTTCTTTTGCAAATCGAACCGCTAGTTCGTATTCGAACCCTTCAAAATTATTATCTTTACCCCTAAAAAAAGTATTGGCAGTATTAGTGGTTAAGATTTTAATAGTTTTAGAATCTTTAATCTCTTGCCATTTCCGAATGTAGTCACTTTCGGCACATCCTATAAAAGAGAAAAATAATAATAATTTTAAAATAGAAATATCCTTTGATACTTTTATTTTAACGGAAAAAGATAGGGATTGGTAGTTAGGAAAAAGGGAGCAGATTGCTCCCTTAATAATATTAAATTATTTTTTTGCTGCGGCTTTTTTTCTTGGCTTAGATGCAACTTTCTTTGTCGTAGTTACTTTCTTTGCTGCTTTTTTTACAACTTTTTTCGTTGCTTTCTTTACAACCTTTTTAGTCGCTTTTTTAGCTACTTTCTTCGTTGCTTTCTTTTTAGCGGGAGTTTTCTTCGCTGGCTTAGTTGAAGGAACTAATTTTTCAAGTTTCGTTTGAAGTTTATTAAGTTCTTTTTTTTGACCATCTACAAATTTCTTGGCTTTTTTAATTTCGTCATTGATTACTTTTTCTATCTTCTTCTCAAGTTGAATTGCTTCTTTTTTAATTTTTGATCTTACTTTTGCAACATCTTTATCAACAAGGTTTGTAAGGTCCTTTTGTGCACTCATAACTAATTTTTTTACGCTTTTTTGTAGTTCATCAACATTTTTGTCTTTTACAAAAGTGTTCACATCTTTTTGAAGCTTTTTCCAAGAATCTAAGATTTGTTTTTTGTTCATGCTCATAATGAGACTCCTTTAATATTATTTTAATGGTTATAGAAACCTGAGTATTTACTAATCGGTATCCTGTAGCCAAATCCAAAGCTCTTAGAGCTGATTTTTAGGATTGGGCAGAACTGGTTGCGTTTATACTCGGTTCGTCGGTACATGTTAAGGGTTTTTTCGACTTCCTCTTCAGAAAAGCCCAAACCGAGTAAATCTTTCTTAGCATAACGGTAGTTTAGAATACCTTCCAAAATAGCATCTAATCTCTCATAGGGGGGGAGACTTTGGGAATCAACTTGTCCTTCCCGTAATTCTGCTGTTGGCTCTCTTGTTATCACCTGTTCAGGAATTATACCTTTAAATTTTGTATTGATATATTCCGCTAATCTATAAACTTCAGACTTGTAGAGGTCTCCCAGCATACTTATAGCTCCTACGCTATCACCATATTGAGTCGAATATCCTACTGCCAGCTCTGATTTATTGGAGGTATTAACAACCATTGAGTCTATTTGATTAGAACGGGTATAAAGTAGCAATCCTCTAAGCCTAGATTGTATATTTTCATCAGTTAGTCCTTCAAATGGTTCATTAAAATTTTGGGTGAAAAGGTTTTTCCCTGCTGAATGAAGAAATTTTATGGGAAGAGATTTCAAAGGTACACTCAAGTTTTGGCACAGATCTAGGGATAAGTCATAACTTAATGGACTTGAGTGTATGCTGGGCATGTAAATCGCTTCTAAGAACTGATCTTTCTTTAGAGAGAGACAAATTATTGTGAGGACTAACGCGGAATCCATTCCACCTGATAGGGCGATTGTGAATTTCTTAAATCCACTTTTCCTTGCATATTCTTGAAAGCCAAAACAAAGAGCTTCCAGTACTTCTTGGCATTGATCATCGTCCCAAGGGAAGAGTTTGGCTGGTGAGGTCTCAAGGTTTAAGTTTGCTTTGAAAAGTTCTTCCCAAGTTAGGCTTTTCTGAGCTTTGGATTTTGAACTGTAATTTCCCGATGTTGGCAGCTTAAATTTAATAATATCGGCGGAAAACTTCTTTCCCAACTCTAAAAGTTCATCACCATTGATTAAGAAGCTTCTTCCATCAAATAGAATTTCATCTTCTCCTCCAACTCTGTTGGTGTATAAGAATGGGCATTGAAAAAGATGAGAAATTTCAGTTCCTCGTTGAATTCTTTTTTGAGATTTATCTAAAATAAAAGGGCTAGCGGATAGATTAATAACCCCTGCCAGATCAATTTTATCTCTCTGAACAATATTGTGCATATCATTAACAGGATCTAAGTCGTGGAAGCTTGAAGTCCACATATCCTCACAGATTAGTATCCCATAATCCTCACCAAAAATATTTTGAATCCTAGAAGTTTCGCCTTTGGTGAAGTACTTCTTTTCATCAAAAATATCGTAATTAGGTAAAAGTCTCTTTGAGTAAATATCTTCGAAGTTGATGCCATCACCAATTTGGTAAACAACATTTTTAATAGATACTGGTATTCCAGAAGTTGAAAGTTCGTACTTAAGGCCACCTATTAATAGGCAAGTATCCTTTTGGGATATATATTTCTTACACCATGACTTAAGTTCTTTGGTAAAGTCCATATAGCTATCTATAAATGGTTTTTGAAGACAGAGATCTTGGAGTGGGTAACCTGTAAGAAAAAGTTCTGGGAAAATATGGATACCAGGATTTTTATTGGTGAACTGGTCTTTGATGTATGTAAATATTCCTTCAAAGTCCGCAATTTGATGATGAGTTTGATGTAATTTGATATTCATCCTAACAAAACCTTTTTGAGAGTTGACACTTTGCATCTAACAGGCAATAGTTGCTAAAATTTTTTTTTAATTATAGCACGTAAAGTGCATATTGTATTTAGGTAAATTGATATGAGCAAAAATAGAGTATTAGTTATTGGAGCAGGCCTAGCTGGCTGTGATGCAAGTTATTATTTGGCCGAAAATGGTGTTGAAGTTGTTTTAGTTGAATATAAAACAGTGAAAAAAAATCCTGCTCAAAAAATTACTGATTTTGCAGAGTTGGTTTGTACCAACTCTTTAAAGTCAAAATCCCTGGCTTCGGCGCATGGATTATTAAAGGCTGAAATGCTTGAGATTGGTTCACTTATAATTGAAACTGCTAACGAGACGGCTGTACCGGCCGGAGACGCTCTCGCTGTAAACAGAGATGAGTTTTCTAAATCGGTTACCTATAAACTAAATAATCATAAGAACATTGAAGTTGTGGCACTTGAGGGTGAAGATCCAATAGCACTCATGAAAAAATACGATTGTGATAATGCTATTGTCGCTACTGGCCCCTTAACAACAGATACACTAAGTAAGTGGATTCAAGACGAGTTAAGTAAAGATGATTTTTACTTTTACGATGCAATTGCACCTGTAGTTGATGCTGACTCTCTCGATTACTCAAAACTCTATTTTAAGGACAGACATAAAGAAGTTGATGAGTCGGCTGATTATCTGAATGCTCCAATGAACGAGGAAGAGTACTATAAATTTATTGAAGCTTTGGTTGAAGCAGAGAAGGTTCCTCCCCAAGATTTTGAAGAATATAAATTTTTCGAAGCTTGTCTACCAATTGATCTGATGGCGGAAAGAGGAAAAGATACTCCAAGATTTTCTTGTATGAAGCCTATTGGCTTGGCGAAAGATGATGAGAAAAGACCATTTGCTGTTGTACAACTTAGAAAAGAGAATCTACTTGGATCCGCATTTAATTTGGTTGGATTCCAAACAAGATTAAAGTACCCAGAACAAAAAAGAGTTTTTTCAATGATTCCAGGATTTGAAGAAGCACAGTTTATCCATCTTGGCTCGGTTCATAGGAACTCATTTATGAACTCTAAAAAACTTCTTAACTGGGATTTAAGTTCTAAAAAACATCCGAATATTCACTTTGCTGGACAAATGACGGGAGTAGAAGGGTATACGGAAAGTGCAAGCTGTGGTTTGTATGTTGCTTACAATTTATTAAAAAAAATGCAAGATAAAACCTTCACCCAATGGCCTGTTGAAACAGCTATGGGGGCGTTAATAAACTATATAATGACATGTGATAAACCTGTCCCTTCAAATATTAACTTTGGGCTTATTCCAACGATTTCTCTTAACAAAGAGCAGAGAAGAGATAAAAAGAGAAAAAGAATTAAAAAGGAGCTTGCTTCGGCAAGGGCCCAGGAAAAATTTAAAGAGTTTCTACAGAATGAGGGACAATAATTGGTTGGATTTCTTTTTGTTTTTTCAGCCTGTTGTCTTTGGGCCCTCGATACCTTAATTCGTTATCCCCTATTAAATAGTGGTGTTAATGCCTATGCCATTGTGTTCTATGAACATTTGATTCTATCGGTTATATTTCTTGTTGTATTCTTTAAGTCTCTTCCAAAAATTTGGAACTCGAAGGTGTCACACCTCTTTTTCTTTTTTATGGTAGGTGGAGTGGGCTCAGCATTATCCACACTGGCATTCACTCAAGCCTTTAATTATTTAAATCCCTCACTTGTTATACTCCTTCAAAAGTTTCAGCCAGTAGTTGCAATTTCTTTAGCGAGTTTCGTTCTAAAAGAAAAAATTCAAAAACCTTTTATTCTTTGGGCCATTGTTTGTTTAGTAGGTGCCTTCATGATTAGTTTTGAAGATATATTAAAACTAACTAACAGTGGAAAAGGAATGTACGAATTGTTATTCCATTCTGGCTCAGTTCAAGGATATCTTTTAGTTGCTTTTTCGGTTTTTGGCTGGGGAGCATCAACTGTTTTTGGAAAGAAATTAGTTAAAATAGGCTATCAAGATGAACAAATTATGGCGGGACGATTCTTACTCGGTCTTATATGTTTATTGCCTTTTTTACCATTTCAATCAACTATTTTTACCCACTCAGTAGATGTTTTTGGAAAAGTATCCCTAATGGTTCTTGTCTCCGGACTATTAGCCATGTATCTTTATTATCATGGGCTAAGAAAAATTTCGGCAAGAGCATGCTCACTTACTGAGATGTTCTTTCCATTTATGGCCGTCATCGTCAATTGGATGTTTTTAGGTGCAACGTTAACTCCAATTCAAATTCTGGGAGGGTGTTTATTATTAGTTGGTTCAGTAATTATTCAGTTAAAACAATACTAATAACTCTTCTTCTCGTAAACACTTGCTTTGCAGCTAGCTTTGTCGATTTTGCAAAAGTTGATGGACTTGAGAATATTACAAACCTTACGAAAATTATCAAAAAAAAACGCTCCGAAAAAATCAATCCATTAGAAAATATATTTCCAAATTACTATGTCGCAAACTATTCGAATACGCTTAGAGCTACATATAGTGATGAAATTTTATGGGGAAAGATAGACTTTATCAATTCTTCGAATAAAACGATCACCAAAAGGTATTTTTGGGATACTAACCTAACAGGTTTTCTATCTCTTTATTTCAAAGGCGTTAAATATGATACTGGTAGCTCTGTTCCATTAGGAAAGCGTAATGAACAATCGATATACTCATCACTAAAGCTTACCTTAGAACCAATGGAAAAAGAAACTCTGTACTTCAAAAGAGAAAGTCAACATGCCTTGAGTACGAAGATTTATTTAGCAAATGAACTTGATTATCATTTATTTAAAACTGATAAAGAAAATAGTTATAGATATTATGTTGGTGCGATTGCTGGACTTTTCTTTTACAATCTACTTTTAGTGGTATTTCTTCGTAGTAAAAAATACCTCATATACTGCATCTTTATACTTTCTTTTTTAATAACAATATTAAATCTTCACGGTGTACTTGATAACTTTGATGTTTTTGAAAACACAACCTTCTCTTATTATCTAAGTGTGACAACTATTATTGCTATCTATTTTGGTCTATCCTTTGGTTTTATTTTTTTAGAGGCCAAGGTTTACCTTAAAGAGTTTTACAAGCTTCGCAATGCTATTATTGTATATACTTTATTCCCACTTATTCTTATTCCCACTCCTTTGTATGAATATTATGGGAAATATTTTGGATATTATATAAATATCAATATATTTGTGGCATTAATCTTTTTAATGGGGTCTTGTATAATCGCAATCAAAAGAAAAGCGCCATTGGCCAAGGTATATTTAATTTCTTGGTCATTTATTTTTGGTGGATCTGTTCTGTACTTTGGTAATATTTATAACTTTCTTCCAAAAAATTTCTTAACTGAAAATGGTTTTTTATTTGGAAATTTATTCGAAATGATCATTTTGTCTTTAGGACTGGCATACCAAGCGGCGATATTGGACAAGGAAACCCAAAAGGCTTTAATCAAGGCACAAGGGAAAGAAAAGTATCAGCACTTATTAAGAACGATTTCACATGATATTTCAAATTCTATGCAAGTTCTAATAATTGGAGCAAGGAGATTAAAGAAGATCAGTGACAATGAAAGAGTTTTTGATGTTGCCACAAAAATGGAGGTTTCTACGAAAAATGTTGTAGAAATTCTTCAGCAAATAAAAATGCAAGAAAAATACCTTCAAGATAAGGAAAGTATTATACTCTCAAAAGTTAACTTGCCTATAATTCTTAATGAGCTGATCATTATATTTGAAGATGCTTTAATTGAAAAAAATATAATTCTAAAATTTGATATACCACAAGCGCACCAAGTTGTTTTGGGGGAGAGGGTGACCTTGAAAAATAATGTTTTAGGTAATATCATTTCTAACTCAATCAAATTTAGTCCTACGGGCTCTGAGATCAACTTCACAACTAAGAATATAGATAATAAAATTCAACTAACAATACGTGACTTCGGAAACGGTTTTAGTGAAGAGGCCCTCCAGTTTATTAATGAAGATTTAGATATGACTTTTTCTACTCCTGGGACTAAAGGAGAGAAAGGAACTGGTTTTGGTTTAAGGATTATCAAATCTTATGTGAAAATGTATCACGGCGATCTAAGGGCCTTTAACGATAATGGGGCAGTTTTTGAATTAACTTTTCAAAAATCAAATAATTAATTCTTTAATATTGAGTTTAGTTCTTCCTGAATTTTTTCTGTAACCTTTAAAATAATTTTCTCGAGATCATTTTCTGAGTCTTTGAAAATTATCGTAGCTGCTGAATGAGAGTGTCCACCACCACCAAGTCCAACTGCCATTTTTCCAACATCGTAGACGCCACCAGACCTGAGACTTATTTTCACTTGATTTCCATCATCTCTAAACATACAAGCGACTTTTACATTGTCTAAAATAAGTAAGTGATTAATGAAACCATGTGTATCTTCTATATCTACACCAAATTCTGATAACTCTTCTTTCTTAAGTACAAGCCATGCGACTTCTTCAGATTTACTTGTGTTAGTTGAAGTTAGGACCTTTCCAAGTAAGTGCATATGTTCAATTTTTTTGGTTCCGTAAATTCCGTTATAAGCCTGAGGTGGTTGAATACCAGTTGCCATTAGTTTTGCAATTAATTCATGTGTTTTTGCAGTTACTGTTGGATATCTAAAACTACTCGTATCAATAAGAATTGCAGTATAGAGTGGGAGCGCCATCTTTTCATCAAACTCCAAACCCATTGACTGCACCAGTTCTCCAACTAATTGGCCAGTTGCTGCTGCTGTCGTATCAATACAATGACCATCCATTGTTTCTTGAGGACATGGATGATGATCAATATAAAGAATGGGGCAGCCTATTTTTTGAGAATATTTTATAAAGTTCTTTCCCGTTCTATCAACAATGTTTGTATCAACGACAATAATAAGGTCAGGCTTTTCTTTAAATGTTTCACTCAAACGTCCAACACCTAAAACGACATCATCAGGGTCTAGATATTTATATCTATTTAAGAGTTCCACATCGTTAGCACAAATAGCATTTTTATCCATTTTCCTTAAGGCAAGACAAAGACTAATCTCTGAACCAATTCCATCAGCATCGGGATATGAGTGCGTCGTAATAACGATATTTTTTGCATTTTCAATTGCAGTCTTAAATTTTTGAATAATTTCCATACGATAAATATCGGTTAATAAAATCAAAAACTCAATGAAGAACATAAATAAATGTTGATTTCACAAGATGAGTAATTACGAGTATTATTTTAGTAATGAACAAAGCAATAGAAATTGATAATATTACTCTGAAATATGGAAATCGAAATATCTTAAAGGACATCTCGTTTCATGTTGATAAAGGGCATATACATGGTTTTTTAGGGCCAAACGGTGCGGGAAAAACTACAACTATGAAAGTTATAACCAAGCTTTTAACTCAGGATAGTGGGCAGGTTAAACTATTTGGCCAGGATGTTGGCGATTTAAAATCGACATTTAACTCAAAAATAGGATTTCTTTTGGAGAACCCACCACTCTATAATGATTTAACAGTAATGGAGTATTTAGACTATATCGCCAAGATTAAAAAAGTTCCCGCTCAAAAAATTAAAGACTATATAAATGACTGTGTTGAATCCCTTGATTTATCTTCAGTAATAGATAGGGCCATTGAAAATTTGTCAAAAGGCTTTCAGCAAAGGGTCGGGATTGCGCAGGCGATTATACATAAGCCAGAAATTGTTATTTTAGATGAACCCACAAATGGACTGGATCCACAAGCAATGCTTGAGGTTCGAAACCTCATTCTTAAATTAAAGGAAAACCATACGATTCTCCTTTCAAGTCATCTCTTACATGAGATGAGTCTTGTCTGCGATGAGGTTACTATTATCTCTCAAGGGAAAATATTAGCTTCTGGGAATATCGACGAATTAAAAGAAAAAATAGGACATACACAGGAAATTTATTTAGAACTCCTTGAAGAATGTCCGCAATTTGAAAAAGTAATTAATGAGTTCCCTAAGCTATCTAAGGTAAAAAAAGTAAATTCTACAAAGTATATGCTTGTACCAAATACTGGTGATGAAGTTAGGCATGAGATTGTAAAATTAGTAAATGAAAGTGAAGCTCAATTGATAAAGATTGATAGAAAAAAATATACACTTGAAGATATATTTATAAGCATAACGGATAGACATGATTAGAGTTATTTTTCTTAAAGAAATAAAGGTCTTTTTTCGAAGCCCGATTACTTATGTCATTGCTGGCTTGTTCACTTTACTTGTTGGTTGGCTTTTTTTTAATCAATTGGTTTACTTTGTCGAAAACATACAAAAAGTTCCTGTGTCAATGCGAAATCAGTATGACTTTGCTAACGAAGTTGTCATAAAGCTTTTTGGAAATGTTAACTTTTTACTTCTTTTTATTGCACCCATTATGGCCATGAGATCTTTTTCTGAAGAGTATAGGGAAGGAACAATTGATCTGTATTTTACTTCTCCAGTTGCAGATTATGAGTTGATCATTGCAAAATACTTATCTGTAGTTGTTCAAGGATTGTTTTTATTAAGCACGACTCTAATTTTTCCATTCTTCTTAAGTAACTTAGATGTTACAGATACTTCATTTATATTTACAGGTTATTTAGGACTTGTACTTAATCTCGTTTGCTTTACAGGTCTTGGCTGTTTCGCTTCAACATTAGGAAAAAACCAATTATTAGCGGCGTTAGCGGGTTTTGTTTTAGTTTTATTCTCATGGATGATTGCCATGTTCAGTCAAATGACTAGTAATTATTTATTAGCTGAGATTCTTCGCTTCCTTTCAATTAATCATCATTATGAAAATTTTGTAAAAGGAAATATTTCACTTGCAGATGTTTCTTTTTATATGAGTTTTATAATGTTGAATATTCTCATGATGAAAAAAAGAATCGAAGTTAGGCATTGGAAATGAATAAAAAATTAAACTTAATACTTTTTATAAATTTAGGTCTTTACGCTTCAGGTTTGGCCATGTTTATTGTTGCCCCTGAATTTAGTAATTTTATCTTCTCTATTTTAGGTTTCTCTTTTTTTATAACCCTCTGTTTACTTGCATGGAAGAGAAAGAGTTTAATAACCTTAATCAAAAGAAAGAGCTTTCAGCTTGCTTTTAATAATCTTTTAAATATATTTTTAATGATGTGTATATTGGGGGTTATCAACTATCTCATTTATAAAAATGATTATTATATCGATTTAACTCAAAATAAACTACATTCTCTCTCTAACCAGTCTAAGGATGCAATAAAGCTTCTTGCCAACCATGACCTAAAGCTTAATCTATACGCTAAGAGAGGGACATGGGCAAAGTATATAAGTTTGTTGAAACTATATGAGTCTTCCTCCAAGAATATTAAACTTGAAATGTTTGACGTTGATAAAGAAGTGACTTTGGTAAGTATTAACAATGTTACTGAAAATGGGACTTTGGTTGTTGAGTACCTTGGTAAAACTTATAAAACTATCGCAAAGAATGAATTAGCTGTTACAAATTTATTATTAAAAATATTAAGTCCTAATAAAAAAAGGCTCTATTACTCCGTTGGCCATAACGAAATGTCCTTGAATGATAAGAATGCTGTAGGCGGAAATTTTTTAAAAGAGAAAATTTTAAATAGTAATTACGAACTTTATCCACTTGAATTACAGAAGGGAGTTCCAGCGGATGCAAGTGGTGTTCTAGTTTTAAACCCACAAATTGAATTCCTGAAAATAGAAATTGATAACCTTCGGACTTATCTAAAGAAGGGAGGTTCACTTCTTACGACGTTATCGCCCCACTTTAATGGTGTAATGGTTAAAAACTACTTAGACTTACTAATCGAATATGGAATCAACTTTAAAAACATTCTTATACTTGATAGGTTAGCAGCTCAACAGGGCTCACAAGCATCAATCCCAGTTGTAAACTCATACCCAATTCACAAAATCACAAAAGGAATGACGGATAGGACATTGTTTCCAGTTAGCGGGTCTTTGGAAATGAATGATAATACGAATATCAAATGGAGTGCCTTAGCAAAATCAACACCTTTTCCTGGAAGCTGGGGGGAAGTTAGCTTTGAAGAGGTAAAGCAAGGCAGGGCAGCGTATAATGAAGGTATCGATTTTCAGGGACCTTTAAATATTGTCGCTGCTGGAGAAGGCCCTAAAACTAGAATCCTTGTTTTTAGTTCAGCAAACTTTGTCGCAAATCAATTTCAGGGACAATCGAATAACTTTAACTTTTTTATAAATTCTATTTCATGGTTAGTTCGCGAAGAAGCTTTGATGAGTTTGAATCGTCCACAGCTTGAAGGAAATCTCATTTATATATCAGATACGCAATTAACCTTAATTTTTTATTTTGCTATTGTCTTTTTTCCTTTCTTCTTTTTCGCCCTGGGAATATTTATGTTTAGAAAGAAGCTTAGCCGATAATGAAAAAAAATATCTTTCTAACTTTTATTCTTAGTTGCTTAATCACTTTTGCCTACTTCTCTGAAGAAGTAATGAAAGGGGAAAAAAAGGATCTAGCTAGAATGAAGTCACGTCTAATTGATAGCTCCTTTCCAATTACTGAGCTTAAGACAAAAAACTATCATTTTATTCTTAAAGGCAAATTGTGGATAGAAAAGTCGACCAACTGGCGAATTGACCAAGAAGTGTTAACGGAAATTATTAATATATTTCAAAACCTTGGTCGCTATTCATCCATCGAGAAAAAGGAAAATAAAGAGTACTTTAGTGAAACAAAAACTCAATTTGATGTACTGGTTAACGGTATTTGGAAGAAATACATCTTAGGGAATGCCTCGAAAATCACTGGCTCATTCTACATTAAGGACCTTGACCATGAGGATCTTGTGAATATTTGTTTGGATGAGTCCTTGTTACAAGTTATTCATAAAAGTGAAGTAGATTTAAAACTAAAAAAATATTTACGTCTTAAAAATATAATTAATTCCAAAGTGTCTAATTTTTTTGATCATAATCTATTAAGTGGACTTCAAATTGATTTGGATGAAATTACGACAATGACGATTGATAATAAAGCCAACCGATGGTTCTCACTTGATTTTAGTGAAATGAAAACATCGCCATTGGCCCTTAATGGAATTAAATATCGAAATTTTTTTAACAGAGTTATGGAAGGAATCGAGAAGGTTAAGATTACTCGTATTATTAGTCACGGGAAAAATGTATTAAGTAACCCACGAAGTAGAATTAACTTTAAAGGAAAAGAAGAACTTAATTTAAAGTTATACTCTGGTCTGAATGGAAAGTATGGAAACTACCTAAAGGTTGATGGGCGAAATGATATTATAGAGGTCGAATTAAAGGATTCAAGTTTGTTTTTTTTGAATATTCAGGATTTTTGGATAAAAAAAATAAATTACGATATTGATTTTAAAAAACTTAATGAAGTTAATTTTAAAATTAGTTTTGATAATAGAAAGTTTTTCGATTTTATAATTAATGATTTAGAGAGCTTTAAAGTCATTCCCCTTGATAAGAAAGTTTCATTCGTGAGTAATACTCATATGAACTTTTTATTCAATTTACTTTTCAATTTAGCAGATTTTAAACAGGCCCATTATACTGAAAAACTCCAAGGTGATTCCGTCAATTTTAATAAGAAGAAATTTGATCTCTATATCAGGTTATTTGGTAAATCCTTTACTGTTAAAATCGAGGATGATTTTATTTTGGTAGGCGACTATAATGATAAGGTTCTGTTCAAGTTTAAATATAATCAAGGACAAATAGAACCTGGATTCTTTGATAAAATCTTTACAGTAGTGAAGAAATAACTCATAGTATAATATATGAAAATTATTGATGTATTCACAACTTATATTCACTATCTGATTCATCCTTTTAAGACACATGAAGCTTTTATTAATCCTGATAGGGTTGAAGGCTTTGTCCCACAGAGATTATCTCCTTATGAGTCTCTAACGACATCATGGGTTTTTGTTATTTTAAATGGAATCTTTCGAATTGTTACTCTTAATTTTGTTATACTTCTAATGTTGGATCTAATTAGTGACACTGGATTTGATTATTCCTCATTTTTAAATATTGAAGAATTTCCTAGTCTTTATTTTGTAGTTCTTTCATCTGTTTTAGATATTATTTTTTATCCATTATTTGGAATCTTTATGATTCAGTTTTGGGAATTTATTATTAAATTATTTGCGAACTTATTAAATGTTAGTGGAGATGTTAGTGAGAAGTCTCAAGATATAATCTCTGTTTATTTTAGCTCGTCCATTTTAAAAATAATTCCTATTTTTGGTGCACCAATGCAAAGCCTTGCATCAATGATTTTAATGTATGCAGGCCTGAGAAAACAACTGAATGCTTCACCTATTTTAAGTGTTTGTATCATACTTACACCGCTCGTAATTATGCTTGGACTGGCCAGTGTTATTATATTGCTTGCTTTATTGGCGCTATAGAATCTAATGATTTTGGATTTTCATGGCAAGTGCTGTAAAAGAATTGTTCATTATCTTTTTATTACTTCTTTTTAGCTTACTACTATGTTGATCAATTGCCCTTGTCATACAATATAGCCACTGATCTTTTTCTTTTTGTCCAATTTGAACTTGAAGGTGACGGCCTCTCATCCTAGGTGCGCCATATGTTTGAACGAACAAATTTGGACCACCAAACCAGCCACATAGAAACATAAATAGTTTCTTTTTAACTTCATCTTCAATCTTTCCGTTTATTAATTCATGTGAATTGAGACAATCAACTGCTTTGGGATCAGATTCCATGATTTCATAGAAGGTTTTAACAAGCTCGTAAGTGCCATTCTCTTCACCAAGAACATTATACATTGGCAGATTAGACTGTGGTTTTTGTAGGAGTTTTTTTATTTTTTTTAACATTTTTTAGTCTTGCTCATGGTTGGATACAAGAATTATCTATGCTACCGCACAGATCAATATTTAAATTGTATCGTTTGTTTGCCCCTGTATAATTTATGTGAGGCACTCTAGCAAAGCTGTAGTTTCTTGGCGAACAAAATAAATAAAGAACGCTTATATTGTTTAAGTTAAAAAATAAAAAATATTGTATTGCTCTGCGCCTTAAAAAAAACTATATGTGATTACAAATGATTAAGAAATACCGGGCCAAATTAGTCTTACATTCAATTGTCAGACCTAAAAAAATTTGGAAATATGCAGGACACACAAGAGTTTTGATTATTCGAGGGAGTTCTAATGTCTAACAGTTTGCATGGTTTTGGTCATGGCGGAATAGAAGTAGTTTGTGGACCAATGTTTTCTGGTAAGACGGAAGAATTGATTAGACGAGTAAAAAGGGCCCAAATTGCAAAACAAAGAGTCCAGATCTTTAAACCCTCAATAGACGATAGATACGATGAAACAAAGGTTGTTTCACACTCATCTCAGGCCATTCAAAGTGAACCTGTTTCAAAATCTACAGATATACTAATTAGGCTGAAAGATACTACGCGTATCGTAGCAATTGATGAAATTCAATTTTTTGATGAAGACATAGTAAAAGTTGTTAAGAAGTTGGCCGACAGAGGTTATAGAGTAATATGCGCAGGCCTTGACCTAGACTTTAGAGGTGTTCCATTTGGACCAATGCCAATGCTTTTGGCACTGGCCGATAATGTTCAAAAAATTCAGGCTATTTGTACTGTATGCGGTGCTCCAGCAACTCGAAGCCAGCGTTTGTCTGACTGTACAGATAAAGTCCTTATAGGCGAAACTGATGCATATGATGCTCGATGTCGTGGGCATTATTTCTACGAACCAGAAGACGAACAAGTTCGATTACCAATCAAAGAAGAAGTCTCACAGTTTATTAACTAATTTAGACAAATTTATTCGTTCGAAGTATCCTAAACCTAACTTTAAAGGAAGGTTTTATGGAACATTTTACACCAGACGTTTTAATCTCAGAAGAAGAAATATCACTTAGAATAGATGCCTTAGCTAAGGCCATAAATGATGAATTTGCAGGACAAGAACTTGTAGTCATTTGTGTCTTAAAAGGTGCTTTCATGTTTTGTTCAGATTTAATTAAAAAAATTGAACTTCCACTCAAATTAGAATTTATACAACTCTCATCGTACGGAGATGGAACTACTTCTACAGGAAATGTTAAAATAGAAATGGATCTCTCTGGTTCTATAAATAATAAGAATGTCATCATCGTGGAAGATATAGTTGATACTGGTTTAACAATTAAAACATTATTAGAAATTTTAAAAGTAAGAAATCCAAAAACTTTAAAATTAGCATCACTTCTTTTTAAGCCAACCCGGAATACTCACCCTGCAAAAATTGATTACTTAGGCTTTGAAATCGAAGATAAATTCGTTATTGGATATGGTCTTGACTATGCTGGAAGATATAGAGAGCTACCTTATATCGGAGTGCTGAATGCAGGTAACTAGTGAGGGAAGCGTAAGAGTTGATTTAGTAGGAGGTACACTAGACCTTGAACCTATTAATTTAATCCTTCCAAATGTTGTTACTTTAAATGTTGCAACCTCTCTTAAAGCAAAAGTTATTCTTGAAAAAAATGATTGCGATCAAATTGAAATAATTTCAAGTGATTATAATAAGACCTATATTTTTAAAAAATCAGAAATCACTGATGAAAACTTATATTATTCAGAATACTTTAAGGAAATGAGTTTTGTTCTCCAGATCATTGATCTTTTCGAGATCAGAAGTGGATTAAAAATTACGCTTAGTTCTGGTGCGCCGGCTGGCTCTGGACTCGGTGGTTCGTCTGCAATGGGAATGACTTTATATAAAGCACTTGCAAACCTATCTGGACTAGATGTGGATATTCATAGAGCAGTCCAAATGGTTAAAGGTGTTGAGGGGAGAATTCTCAATCAAGGTGTTCCAGGATACCAAGATTATTATCCTGCTATGGTGGGAGGAGTTCTTTGTTTAAGAGGTGTCCCCGGGGCCATTAACTTTGAACAATTATACTCTGAAGAACTAAAAACATTTTTAGAAGATCATATTACCCTTGTTTATTCTGGCATTTCTCGAAATTCGGGAATTAATAATTGGGATGTGTATAAAGGTTTTTTTGATGGAGTAGAGCAAACAAAAAAAGGTTTGTCACAAATCGCTAAAATTAGTTTTGAGACTTATCAGGCCATTAAAAATTCTGATTTTATTAAAGTTCTTGATCTTATTGGACAAGAAGGTGATAGCCGAAAAAGTCTCGCTGCTGGAATTCTGCCTCAAGAAGTTAACGATCTTTATGTAAGCCTTAAAGGCAAATCTCTCGTTAGCGGTATTAAAATGTGCGGAGCAGGTGGTGGCGGATGCTTTATTCTTACCCATGCTAAAGAAAATAAAAAACTTATTCATGACGATGTAATAGCGCAAAAAATGCGTGTACTAGAATTCGAAATCGAAAAACCGTTGTAGAGGATACATGTTAACAGAAAAGCTAAATTCAATTGCAGGAATGAGTCTAGGTGGTGGAAAGAAGGAGAACTTCTTTTTCTGTTTGTTAGAATATTACAAAAAAGAAGACCGTTGGTTCCTTACTTCTTTAAAACAAGTTAAAGAAGAAGAAAAACTAACTAAAGACGAAGTGATAACAACTTGGGTTGAAGGAACTTCTGTTAAACATTTAATTGTTGATTTTCCATTATCAAAACCTCCATGTGAAACATGTAATTTAGTCTGCCCTGGTTTGGACCGTTGTCATCACCCTGTTGTAAAAGATATTAAAGGTGTTATCCAAGAAGTTTTAAATGAAGATTCAAAACTTATAAGTGAAAATCCTAAAAAATATGAACAACAACGTAATGAGGATGACCTTATCGATTACGGTAAATCTGTTTTGGCTAAAGAAACGTCAAGCCATATGTTATCAAAGCCATTTAAAAGAAAACTGAAGAAGGGATTTATTCCTTATTGGAATAGACCTATTGATTTCTGGATCTGGCTTAACTACTATGACCAAATGCTTAACACCTTTAACCTTACTTATGATTCATTTGGAAATGTGTCAGTCATGCTTTTACATAAGTTTCACTATTTATTAAGACACTTACCTAGAGAGCTGCAAATTAATGAATCTAATGTATCAATTGCACTTCTAGAACTATATCGTTCAAAAATAATTACCAGAAAGAATATTCTTGAACTACAAGATATGAATGTATCAACTCTGGCACGAGTGAGAGTCGCTAAGCTTATCGAAAAGCATTTAAATATTTTTATTTATAATAAAGATCTAGAACTAATTTCTAAAAATCCGAAAGCATTTGATTCTTTTATATTGGCCATTGCAGGACAGAGTCTAATTCTAGATAGACTAAAAAAGATTCCAGAATTAGGCGTTAAAGAGAATTCGCGATTTATAATTCCGATTTTTTCCTGAAATACTTGTATCCATGGGCCACAATAAAATAAAGGATCATCGTTATGAGTGTTACAAAATTTAGTCGTGATTCACTGTAGATATAGAATAAGAGTTCAAAAAATGAAAGAAAAACAGCAGATCCTGCATATCCCATTATATAGGTTCGTGGCCAAGTGTGCTTAGTTAAACACAGAGCATAGACAACCAAGTGGCAAATAAAAATACATGTTAGCATTAAAGATAAACTTGATAGCATCATTTGAGTTGCCGAAACAACAAAGTCTTGGGTTAATTGCTCGGGCAGGACACCATTAGCTTTTGCCAGCGCAAAACGTATTGCCCTTTCATTCACGATTTTTGGAAGCATAACCCCGTTAATATAGAGTAATAAAATAATATCACTACAAATACTTAATAGTGGAGCTATTACACGAAATCTTTTTGCAGTAATAAGATCAAGTTTCTGATTGAGTATCTTAAGCATAATGACTATTATGGTAGCATAACGAATTATCGTCAAAGGAAATTAAATGTTAATCCCTACTATTATGCTTCTCGGTGCAATTATAGTGCTATATTTTGGAGCTGAATTCTCACTTGATGCTTCAGAGAAAGTTGGTAAAAAGCTTGGTTTATCACCATTACTAATAGGGATGTTACTTGTTGGTTTTGGAACTTCTCTTCCTGAGTTTTTTGTAGGCCATATTGCAGGAGTTCAGGGGAAAGCAGGAATCGCTGTGGGGAGTCTCATTGGTTCTAACATTGCTAATATGTTTTTAATTTTAGGTCTAAGTGGATTTTTAGTTAATATGAAGGTTTCTAATAAAGCACTAAGAACACAACTTGGAATTCATTTCATCTTAGGATTTGTTCTATTATTTGTTCTTACCAGATCTAACTTAGATAAAGTTACTGCGGCACCACTCTTGATTGTATGCGGTATTTATCTTTATACGCTACTAGGTGAATTTAAAAAAAGCGGTGAACAAAATAAAAACTCTGAAGAACCATTTAGCCCAGGTCCTGTCTTATTAAAGTTAATTGGTGGGTTTGGAATGCTCTACCTTGGTGGAGAGATGCTAGTAAGGTCAGGGTCTGATCTTTGTATCGCACTTGGAATTAGTGAGTATATTGTTTCAGCAATATTTATTGCTTTTGGAACCTCTTTCCCAGAACTAGTGACATCTTTTCTAGCAGCTTATAGGAAAAAAGATACGGACCTTATTGTTGGAAATATTATAGGCTCGAACTTGTTCAATTGTGCATTTATTCTTGGCTCCCTTGGTGTATATAACTTTACTCTCACAGAAAATTTTAATTATGAAATTGCTTCCTTAATATTTGGTGGAGCAGTCTTACTTGGTCTATCACTGACCGGTAAGAGTATAAATAAATTAACAGGTTGTATTTTTGTTACAGTTTATCTTGTAATGGTAGGGCATTGGTTAAAAGTAATATAGATAATTATTAGGAGTTTAAATGTTGAGTTCAGAAGCTAGTTTAGTTTTTTCGGCTGCGTTATTAAATTTTGCACTAGGTGGACTTTGGTACACCGTATTTAAAAGCAAATGGCTTGAAGCTTGGAAACTCAAAGAAAGTGATCTAAACATAAAAGACCCTAAACCATACCTTGTCGCATTTATTGGCTCGTTATGGACTAGTTATGGTCTTTTCCTCGTTATTAAACATATTCAACCTAAGAATGTATCTGAGCTTATGGGAATTGCAATTGGAGCGTGGTTATTAATACTAGTAGGAAGTAGTGCAAAACATTATGCATTCGCTAGGAGAAGTCTATCGGCATTTGTAATTGATTACTCTGTAGATTTAATTGGAATTGTTTTGATGTGTTTAATAATTGGAAGTAATTAGTCCATAAATTCAATATCTGCTGAAGGAAATTCCCAAGTGAAAAAACCACCATTAGTTGGAATTTTTACTTTATAAAGAGCTAGGGGAACACCACCAAGTCTTCTGACTTTATCACTCCATTTTTGAATTTCAGTATTGAGTTCAAATTGAATTGCATCTGCTTGTTCTGGTTGAGCTTTGTAGTATTCCAGCCTTGAGTTCAGGCCATTAATTGTATTTTTTGCTTTACCGGTAACTGCAAGTAAAAGGTTTACCATTTCGTAGGCTTCGTCTTCACCAAAAAGTTTTTCTGAATTGAAATGATAAATTTTGTGAACGTTTTGTTCCATTAGTTCTCTCTCCCTAATTACTCGTATTTACCTTGCTTGATTTTTCTATCGACTTCTTTTTGCTTTGTACTTTCTCGCTTGTCGTAAAGCTTTTTACCTTTGGCGAGTGCTATTTCAATCTTAACTTTACTGCCTTTAAAATATATTTTTGTAGGTATCAAGACTTGACCCTTTGTGGCAAGAGATTTTTCAATCTGCTCGATCTCATTTGCGTTAAGAAGTAGCTTTCTCTTTCTTGTTTCCTTGTGATTATCATAGGTTCCGAATTGGTACGGCGCAATGTTCATTTGATTGACCCAAATTTCACTTTTCTCATCGATAGTACAAAAAGCCTCATTCATAGTACATTTTGCTGCACGTAGACTTTTAACTTCGGTTCCCTGAAGGACAAGACCGGCCTCAAACTTATCTTCTAAGAAGTAATCATAGCCTGCACGTTTGTTTTTACTAATTATTTTTATTCCACTCATATACTTATTACTTTATACAATAAATTTCACTACGTCATGAGATATGTAAGGAGATGGTGCTAAATTAGGGCCCGAAAGAGCTTTAAGACCTCATCATAGGTAAGAGTTTCTGCCCTTACTTGCCTTGAGATATTAGTTTTCTCAAATGCAGTTTCAAGGATTTCTTTATCAATTTGGCTTTTAAGTACGGAGCCGATTTGTTTACGCTTTTGAGAAAAAAGTAAACGAGTGAAGCTGTTAAGAGGTTTAAACTCAGAGACAGAAACATCTGATTCATTTTTCCGAGTATAACTGACGACAACTGAATCGACTTTTGGTGGTGGAGTAAAACTCCCAGGTGCCACTTTTAAAAGTAACTTAGGTTCAAAGTAATTATTGGAAAGAAATAATAGGCCGTTCATTTGATTTTTAGTTTCACGAAAATAAGTTTTTTCTCCAACTTCTTTTTGGAACATTAAACTCATGTATTGAATTTCAGGAATTCTTAAAAATTGTGTAAAGAGAATTGTCCCAACATTATAGGGGAGGTTTGAAACTAACCAAAGTTTTTTTCCTCTTAAGTTGTGATCTTTTAAAAACTTATCCCAATCGAACTTAAGTGCATCGGTAAAAATGATGTTATCTTCTTTTACGAACTCTAATAGATGCTCTTTAAACCTTTGATCCTTTTCAATGACGAAATAGGGCTTATCAATTTCGGATAGAGACTTCGTAAGGATTGCGGGCCCTGGTCCAACTTCAATAATAGCATCACACTCATCTTGCCAGTCAGAGGTAATACCTTTTATAACTTTTTGATCTCTCAAAAAATGTTGACCTAAATCTTTATTCGCAAAAGGAAGTTTTTTCATTTATTAAAGTCCTTCTTATTTATAAATCTTCCTTTTGCATCTAGTTTTAGACATTCGGGGAAGGGAGTTGCTTGCTCTAAATGTATTCGTCCGTAATTGGCTATCATAGCACCATTATCGGTACAATATTTGGAAGCAACTATCTTTGTTTCTGGATATTTTTCTTTGAATGCCGATCTAATCAAACTATTACAGGCAACACCACCACCAATAACAATAGGAAATTTTTTGGGTGCCTTATATTCGGACTGTGCTTTTTTTATCGCATATTTCATTTTCAAAAGAAGAGCACTACAAATGGCCTGTTGATAGGAAGCACAAACATCATAAAACTCTTGTGAACCGCTTTCAAATTTTTCATATTGTTTTGGTTTTTTCTCCAAAATACCTTCATTTTTTTCACAAAAAACTCTAAGTGAAGTTTTTAATCCTGAAAAACTCAAACGCGCATCAGCTGAAGATTGCAACCCAATAGGAAATTTAAACTTTTTAGGGTCTCCCCAATTGGAAAGTGCATCTACTATATGTCCAGCAGGGTAGCCTAAACCAAGGATCTTCCCACCTTTGTCGAAGGCTTCTCCAGAAGCATCGTCAATTGTGCTACCTAAAACACTAAAACTATTCTTGTCTTGAACCCAAAAATAAATACTGTGGCCACCACTTATTAGCATACCCAGGTAAGGGTAGGTAACAGTCTCTGTAAGGTGAATAGCCTCTAGGTGTGCATAAAGATGATTCACACCAAGAACGGGCTTTTTATATAATAATGCCAATGATTTTGCTGCATTTAGACCGGTTAAAAGGGGACCTAGAAGTCCTGGTAGGCCAGTTACGGCTATTAAGTCGACTTGTTCTGGACTAACTTTTGCAATTTCAAAACAGTCTTTCAATAGAGGAGTAATTTTAGCGAGGTGATTTCTAGCAGCAATTTCAGGAACAACTCCGCCCCAATGTTTTAGGAGGTCTTCTTGCCCAAACTTTAAGTGGGAAAGAAGTTTTATTTCACCTGAGGTTTCCTCTAAAATTGCTATCGATGTATCGTCACAACTTGTTTCAATGCCTAGCACTAGTTTTGAATTAATCAATTTTTGGACAGCTCACTTCTTTTAGTTTTTTCGCAAAATACTTTTGATTAAGGGATGTGGCAAGACCTTTTGTGTCCTTTTGGTACCATTCAGGAGACTGGTCCTGAGTATGACAATTGATACACTTAGATTCAAAGTTATTTGCATGAACACTAGGTGTTTCCCCAAAAGGATGTTCTTGATTTAAATCATGACAGTTAAGACACTGAACATTTGAGTAATTGTCAGTTATACCGAGATCCACATCTCTTTTTAAAGAGTGCTTTGCAATTTTACGAATAGTCTTACTTTTAAGTTTACGAATAGGGTGCTTGATTTTAACCTCTTGCGTAAATTCTTCCCAATATTTTTCAGTGTTAAAACTATCTTTACTAGATTTAACAATATTATCTTTTGAGCTAAACCCACCTTCTTGGTTATGACCAACACTATGGCATTTGACACAACTTGGATTGTTAGCGGCTTTTGCGTCCAACAAGGAAGCAAAAGCAATGGAATGACTTGTTCCCTGCCAGAAGTCTAGTTGCTTGGTGTGACAATCTGAACAGGAAATATAGGTGGCAATTTTCGTTTCTGATTCAAACTCTTGTCCTCCTTTTTGTTCATGGGCATGGACTTTATCTAACTGGCTCTTGAAATTATCTAGCCATGAAGTCATCGAATTGTTTTTGATAAGATTTTTAGTCTCATCTCTTACTTCGATTAATTCGTATTTATCTTTAGTTTTTGAATTAAGGGCCAATGAAATTTTTCCTAAATGATGATTTCTTGAAAGTACCTGTACTAATTGTGCTTTGTTAGCGTCAATTGAGTAACGCAGAAATGATTGACTATGACTTCCAATTATCCAATCAATATCTGAGAAGCGGTTTGCAATTTTCTTATCAAACTCAACACCACTGTGAGAAAGAATAATAATTTTTTTATTTTTAATATTAGCGAACTTCGTTTTAATTATATCGATCTGTTTCTTAATTGCTGGCAGAGGAGGAGTAAAAAGATTTTTATATTCCATTCGCATCAATTCTGGATAAACAACTCCAATGAAGAAAAGGGAAAGGCCATTACTGTCTATTCTAATAAGTTTTTGGTGTTTAATTTTTACCTGGTCTGCAGCATTAGAAATCAAGAAATTAAACTTATGTTTATTCGATATTTCTACTAGAAACCCTTCCCCCATTGAAAAGTCTTGGTCTCCTGGTGTGAAGATCTTTAAACTCATTTGATCAAGCGCCTCTGCTATCTTTCTTGCTTTAAACTCTGCAGATTCTTTTATAAAATTGGGGACAATTGTTGTTTCAAAAAATGTATCTCCTGAATCAACATAAATTGTTGGAGCTTTTGCTTCCTCAGATTTAATTATTCCATTTACTTGAGGCATTCCCCCAAGCGGAAACTGACGGCAGCCACAAGGGTGAGTTTCACCATTTATATTATGTGAAAACAACAAATTTAAATGGTTGCTTCCCTTATCATCTATGACTTCATGGTATTGATCGTCGGTTAATTGCACGAATTTAGAACAACTTATGAATAGTACCAAAAAAGTAAGTAGCTTTATTTTTTTCATTTCAATTCTTCACTTGCTGTTTTAGCATGTTTGGATTTAGGGTAGTTTTTTATAAGTTCTTGATATGAAGCATTGGCTTCATCCATTCTATTATTTTTCTTAAATGATCTCGCTATATATAGAAGAGACCTCGGAGCAAAAGAACTTCTGGGAAACTTTGTATAGATTTTACTAAAGTAGACAAGGGCTTGATCATACTTTTTATTCCAATACTCAAGGAGGCCTAGATTGAAGTAGACATGGTTCTTATTAGCATTGTTAATTTTGTTTTCCTGTAGAACTTGTTGGTACAAATTTTTTGCATCTTTTTGTTTATTCTTCTCAAAAGCGGTATGAGCCTTTTTTAATAAAGAGCTTCCATTACTTGGAGAACTTACTCCACTCATTTTGGATAAAGTCCCTGTAACTTTTTTCATGAATTTCTTTTGTCCGGTAACTTGTTCGCTAAGTTGTAGGATTTGGGCTTTATTTTGAGTGTTTTCTTCTGTTAAAAGTTTTACTTGCTCAGAAAGTAGATCTATTTGTTGCTTAAAAGTTAGTTCTTGTGCCTCGGTATTTTTCATTCTTTTGTGGTCAATCTCTTCGATCTGCCCAGAGGTTGTTGCTAAATTCCCCTTGAGTTCACTAATTTGATTTGTGAGGTGAGCAATAATTTCTGAAGATTGCTGTAGTTGTTGATCAATTTGTTTTTCTCTTTTGATTTCTTCAGCTGTTTTAAAACAAGAAGTGAAGACTAGGGGAAGTGCTAAAAGTAGTATCATTTTTTTCATTAAATCATTCCTTTGATAAGAAAAATTTTATCATGAAAAAAAAGAATTGAAAGTCTAATTATCTTCTAGGGTAAGCTTCCTGATGGCCTCATACTCTGCTTTTTCAGAAAACTTTTTACTTAGTTTCGCGTATTGTTTTGCTTTGTTGAAGTACTTTCTTTTGTAGCTTGATTTTGCTTTGAGATAATAGATTTCTGCTTTTCGAAAATCTTGTGGAGCGTGGATCTCAGCTTTTACTTCTTTGGCTGCAAGAAAAGCGGCCTGCGCATAACTCATTTCTTGTTTTGGGCGTGTGGTAGTTAAACCACAGCCCATTAATATAGATAATATAAAAACAAGATACTTTTTCATTCTTTTACTTTAATTACTTCGCTGTAACTACGAAGTTTGCTCTTCTGTTTTTTGACCAAGACTCTTCGTCATGTCCAAAACTATTTGGCTTTTCTTTACCGTAAGAAATAACAGAAATTCTTGCAGAAGTAACACCAAGTGCTTCAAGGTAACCCTTAACTGCTTTTGCTCTTCTTTCTCCAAGTGCAAGGTTGTACTGTTGACCACCTCTTTCATCTGCGTGACCTTCAATTTGAATATCTACAGACTCAACACCCTTTAAGAACATTGCGTTTTGATTAAGAACTTCTTTTGCTGCTGAAGATAATCTTGTTGAATCAAAATCAAAGTAGATCGTCTTTAGTGGTCCAGCTGTACTGTCATCACTTGAACCGTTAAGCTCTAGAGCTGCTGTTGCTGCATCATCTGCCATCATTGAGTCCGAAGTACTACCAGATTTCTTTCCAGAGTCTGAAGCACATCCTGTAATGATGAAAGCTAATGTTAGTAATACTGATAGAAAACTTTTTCTTTTTAGATTGTTCATTAAACATCCTTTTAATATCTAAATGTTATTATCGTTTTTCGTTAAAAATATAAGATACCGAAATCTTGTATTATTATCCCATAATTAATTGATATTTGAAGACTTTTCGGGGGATTGGTCAAATAACTTTAAAAAAGCTTTGTTGCGTTGTGCCTTCTGACATGGTTGCGTCAAAAAAACATTACGTTGCTTCTAAGTTTTTGCGTGATTACAGGTGGTTATATGCGTTTCTATTTTTTGGGAAGTTGGCACGAGACTTGCTTTGTATATGGTGTGTGTGTGTTGGAGTTATGAAGAAAGGATTTTTTTATAGCTTCTCCTAAATGTCTCTCGAAAAAAGCCCGTATTTCTCTATACGGGCTTTTTTATTTTTACCAAACTATTTTACCAAAAAAAAATATAAAAAACAAGCTAGTTTAAAAAATTATAAATTAGATTTGAAAGTCCACGTGATCCTAATTGGGAAAGATCTTCATAAACTGGGTTGTATTCGTAAAGGCCAAAAAATACTTTGCCATTATGAACTTTTTTGACCTCAGTCAATAAACTGTCTATGTGAAAAAGTGAGATACCCATTGGATTTACAGCGCTAACTGCCTTCATTTGTTCACCACAAATAGCATCACAATCTAGGCTGAA
>JBLIAG010000001.1:0-203691 GCA_047634375.1 Bacteriovoracaceae bacterium | reverse complement strand
AAAATGAGTAAATTTAATATAAATTTTGTAGATAAATTCCCAATCGCTGTCATCTTTTCATTAGTAATGATTGCAACCTCTATTGGTCTTTTTGTTACAAAGGGACTTCATTATGGAGTAGATTTCCGAGGTGGAGCCGAAGTTCAGGTGAAATTTGGAAGCTCTTTAGCTTTAAAAGATCTAAGAGCATCAATTGATGGACAAGGTTTTAAATCATCTTCAGTACAGTCAATTGGAAATGATGGATCAAATGAATTTCTAATTAAAGTTAATGCAAATGAAAAAAACTTAAATACAGTTACAGATAAGCTAACTAAAATGTTAGTTACTGACTTCCAAAGCCTTAATCCTGTTATTCAAAAAACAGATATTGTTGGTCCTAAAGCAGGAGAGCAGTTAAGAATTTCTGGTTTCCAAGCAATGGCCTGGGCACTATTAATGATTATGGTTTATATTGCTTTAAGGTTTGATTATAAGTATTCACCAGGAGCAATTGTAGCACTATTACATGATGTTCTTATTATTATTGGTATCTTTATTATTACAGATAAAGAATTCTCTCTTCAAATTGTAGGTGCATTATTGGCAGTTATTGGTTACTCAGTAAACGATACGGTTGTTGTGTACGATAGAGTTAGAGAACATGAAGAAAAATCACCGACAGAAGGTCTTCGAGGGCTAATCAATCTTGCATTAAATGAAACATTATCAAGAACGATATTAACATCTTTAACGACACTACTTATTTCATCAGTAATGTACTTTATGGGTGGAGCCGGAATTGAAGATTTCTTTTTCGCAATATGTTTAGGTGTCCTTATCGGTACTTACTCTTCAATTTTTATTGCAGCACCAACTGTATTATTTCTTGATAAGTTCGCTGGTAAGAATAGCTAATGGCAAAAATTTTATTCTTAATATTTGTCCTCTCCGGGGTTTGTTTTGGACAGACCCCCGAGGATGAGCTTGAAAGAGAAAGAATCCTTAAGCTTTATGGAAGTAAGAAACAATACAAACATTCAAAAATCAAAACAGAAAACTTAAAACTTCTCAGTAAGATCCAAAAACAAAATCAATTATTAAATTCCAAAATAAACTTTATTTCTGATCAGATGGAAACAATAGCAGATACTGGACATCAAACTGAGCAACAAGTTCAAAACTTACTAAAAAGAATTGAAATTAAAACTAGTCCTTATAGAAAGCACTTAATTAATTCAAATAAAATCAAAGAAGACTTTGATAAAAGGAATAATTCTAGGGCCCAAATTGATTTAAAAGACCTACGAGATATACTTAATAATCATATTGCTGAAGTTGAGAAGACCCTCTCTAAAAAGGTTGATACTAACTCAATACTGGAATCAGAGGTTAATACTAACGATGAAGTCTTAGGTACTATCGAAGCGACGCTAGGGGATGATGTTATTGAGGACAGCTTTCTAACAGGAATTATGAGTAAAAAAATGAGAGATGGTGCTAACATTATGATGAAGCAAAATCCATTCTCAGTAATGACGAAAGATGAATTAAAACAAACGATTTTAAATAAAACAAGAGGAACCGCTGGCGGAAACTTTCTTCGAAAATCAAAGAGAGCTCTTAGGGTTTTAGTGGAAGTCTGTCATGATAAAAATGCAATCCCCAAATTTATTTCCTTAATCAATAAACCAAAGAAAATGAAAATGTATGGTTTTTCTTTTTTATGTGTTTTTCTTTTTGTATTCTTTATGAATATGGTGAACTCTAAATCTAACTTCTTAAAAAAAATGGCGATAAAGTTAGGGTTGATGTTATTTGGTACGACCGTGAATTGCCTTTCATTTTATTTGATTTTTCAAGATGAGTTGGCCCCAGGAATAGAGGCCTTTAAGAGAGCTTGGTAACTAACTAGTCTGCTAACATTGGGATACAACCAATTCTTTTATCATGTGGTGGAATATTAGTTCTAACACCGTCACCATTTTGGCCACTACTTTCTGGAGTTGTATTTGAACCACAAGTAATTTCTTGAGATGACTTAATTGTATAAATTCTTTGATGGGATTTTTTAATAAAAGGGGATGCAGTATCTGCAGGCCAATAGAATTGGACTTTTTTCCCTGAGATTGTATTATTAGTCGGCTCAATATGTTCGCCACCTTCAATATAGAACCAAATCTTTTTCAAAAGAGATTCCTTAATGAGAATAAAGTCACAAACATTATCCTGTTTCGCAGCATAGAGGCCTTCTGTATCAAGGGACACAACTTCACGCATGGCCTTAAATAATGGACTATCACTATAGTAGTGCTCTTTCTTAGGACAATATGCCTTAAATGTATCACTGTCTAAAAATGGCGTCATATAGTAACCAAGATCTGAACTAGAAACTTCGATAGTTGTAGCTGTGTCCGCTGAATCACTTGGATTAGTATCTCCGTCATCAAATCCATTTGGCCAGCTAAGTGGAAAAAATAGTGTTGGCGGAGTTGCCAAGGCCTGTCCTTGAAGTAACATACTTTGCTCTAATAAATTGTGAATCTGAATAACATTATCACCATCTAAGTCAAAGAATCGTGGATCAGCTTTATTCCAAACTGAGAAAGCACCAGTTGACTCCTCAAGTAGAGGGCTGTTAATAGGTGTTGTTCCATATAGTTCAATGTCATAACAGTTTACAGATGGGAGTGAGGCCTGTTGTAATGGCTCAGGTCTAGTCTCCGGTATAAAGTAAAAATGAAATCGATTTACATTATCAACTATGAGTTCGCCTGAAGTTGAATCAATCGAACCTGACCTAAATAAACAAGAGTATTGATTAACAGGCATAAGTGCTAACGGGCCGCCAACTGTATCCACTATTAGGTCTGAGGTAAGTCTAAGTTGTACCGTCGTTGATCTTGCACCTGAACTTGCTTCTACAATTGTAAGTCGATAAGTCTGATCTTCTGCTAAGGCACCCACATCTAATGTAAAGGATTTGCTCCCGCTAGCTGGTGCAAAGGCGAGATTATAATCAATATTACCTGCTTCATCTTTAACTTCCACACTACAACTAGCAACACTTGTTTCGCCGTCTAGTGTATTACAAAAGCCAAATACGTCTAAAAGATTTGTCTCTGTTATGGCCGGAGTTAAGTCGACTTCAAAAAAGAATTTTTTAGTCTCATCCGAAGACGAGGATTTTTCCTGACATATATTCGTACAGTTTCCAATACTGATTGGTTTGCCTTTAGCACACGCACAGTGATTGCTTTGAATAATAATGGCACCAGAAGGTCTTGATGGAACAGCTTCTTCCTCAATGACACTTTCATCCTCTTCTTCAACTTCTGTAGAAACTGATTCCGAGATATCAAAAGTAGGTCTATCTCTTGGTATATTATCCTCACAACCTATATATAGGGCGGAAGTTAATAATAGTAATATAATGTTTAGGTTTAGTTTTTTCATAATAGTTACTTTCTTATCGACCGATTTTTTCTCTCCTTAAGTATTTTAGACTTAAACACTCCGAAATTTTCTTTTTTATGTGATTCTAGTATGTTAGAGTGCCTAAACGGTTTTAATAGAAAAAATTGCGCCAATTATCTATGTCTCCTAATGTTTTTAAATAATTGGACCGATAGGATACCAAATAACAGAAACTTATAATTATTCTAACAGGAGAAGAAATTATGACGAAAGCGGACTTAATTGCTGTAATCGAAAAACAAGCGAACTTAACACCTAAACAATCAGAAAAAATTGTAAACATATGTTTTGATTCGATGATTCAGTCTTTATATGACGATGAAAGAATTGAGATTAGAGGCTTTGGCTCTTTTGCTAACAGAAACTATAAAGCATATGAGGGTAGAAACCCTAAGACCGGTAAAGTTGTTATCGTTGAACCTAAAAAAGTACCTTTCTTTAAAGTAGGTAAAGAACTTAAAGAAATGGTAGATGAAGGTAAAGATAAGTACGTAATTCGCGAAGCATAATAATTTCTTAGAGACATATATATAGAGCATCTAATTCTTTGTTAGATGCTTATAGTCCCTTACACAAGTTACTGTTTATATAGTGCCTAAACAGGACTACCAACACGCTCATGAGCCGAAAATAATAAGTTTGTATTTAATACCTATAAAATAATTATAGCCCCTACTAAATTTCCCCTAAATTTATGCTAATTATTTTTTAAGATTATAGGTTTATGGAACATTAATGAGAAAAAAATTTTTTAAATGGAAACATTTTTCAGAGAGGGATACCTTACTTTTTAAAAGTTTTGGGATTCTCTTCATTATGGCCCATAATTTTTTCCATCTAATTAAACCATTACCTGGTGAAAACGAATTCTCTTTTACAAAAGCGAAGTTTGTTTCATTTATTCACCTTCTTGGTGATACCCCTGAAGATTTTATCCGTATTACGATGTCATATTTAGGACATTACGGGGTTCAAATATTCATTTTTCTAAGTGCTTATGGTCTTACAAGAAAGTACTTTATTAAAGGAATCAGATCTGGAAACTTTATTAAAAAAAGATTACTTAGACTATACCCAGGCTTCATCTTAGCCATTGGTTTCTACCTATTTGCAGGTTTTTTCTTTTATGGTGCCTTAGGTCCTGCAAAGGTTTTCTTTTGGAAGTGGGATGCAATCCTTTATAAAGTTCTCATGATTTCCAGCTATATTCCTGGACAGTCTTTAAGCCCTGTTGGACCTTGGTGGTTTTTACCTTTTATTGTCAGCTTCTATATGGTCTTTCCCTTCTTGTTAAAAATCTTAAAGTGGAAAGGACCAATACCTATTATATTAATTGGAGCACTTTCATATATTCCAATCATTACTCTTTACCCAATCTTACTCAAGCAAGAAGTTAATTTATTCTTTATGGTTCTAGGGCATTTACCCGAATTTTGCATCGGGATGATTATGGCCCGAGATGAAATTGAAGGTTCAAATTTTTTACCTTATTTTCTGATAGCATGTGCTGTTTTTGTTTTGAGTAATTTTTTCTCTTTTGCATGGTTCTTTGGGCACTTGGCAGCAATGATTATGGTGATTTTCTTATTTAAAGGTCTACTACTATTAGTAAAACAAAATGGATCTCTCGAAAAAATCTTCTTCTTCATCGGAAATATATCTTTTCATATATTTTTAATAAATGGATTTACGCGTGAACCGTGGGATCAGATCACAGCAAACTATGATCATTGGTTTATGACAATTATTTTTGGTTTGGTTTCCATGTCCATATCTATTGCAACAGCATATTTACTATACAGACTAGAGAAGTATTTAGTTTTAAAAATTAAGAATAAGTACAATGAGCATAAATTACTTTCACCACCATTCCAGCTTGATTTAAAACCCCTTTAGCAATTACGTATGATGGGTAGCACAAAATGCAATTTGTTTCGTTTCGGCTTATATTTTTACAGCTGAAGACGGATTTTAAGCACTTAACGTTGACAGATGAGCAAATTTTTAGGATTATTAAGCCACTTTGGATTTGGTTTTCAGTATTTTTTCTATGGGGAGAGGTGCCTGAGTGGTCCAAAGGAACGGTTTGCAAAACCGTAAAGCCGTCGGTTCAAATCCGATCTTCTCCTCCATTTTTTTCCAAAAAACCACAAACAAAAATTTAAATCATAAGCTATCGTAAATATTCAAACGAGGTCTTAAGAGCTTAAGAAACTACTTACTCTTTAATCGGGTTCATTGCTGTCTAGTACTAGGTATGGTCGTTTTCAGTATTTAGCTGAAGTATATCAGAATCAAGAAGTAGGAGGATTAAAAGTATGAGTACTTCAATTAGAAAAATTATTAGTTAAATATTTGAAGAAAATTAGTCTGTTCTTTTCTTTAACGCAATAGTAGAAAGGAGTACTTTTTCTAAAAAAGAATATCTCATTTAAAGGTTTCATATGAAAATACGACTAATAATACTCTTAGCTTTTGCTATAAATGCAACAACGTATGCAAGCTTTAATGTTGTAGATAACTTTGGGAAGAATCCAGGGCAATTAGATTTAATTAATTATATGCAGGAAGGAGATAAAACTAAACGTCCGCTTGTTGTTCTTCTTCACGGATGTACTCAGAGCTCACGAGACTATGCAAATAAATCTGGGTGGAAATTCTTAGCGAAAAAATACAGTTTTAATCTATTATTACCAAGACAAAATAAAGAAAATAATTCGAAAAATTGTTTCAATTGGTTTTCAAGTAGCGATTTCTCAAAAGAAAGAGGTGAAGCTAGCTCAATAAGAAATATGATTAAATGGATGGTAGAGAACCACGAAATAGATCCTTCTCAAATATACATTGCTGGTTTAAGTGCTGGTGGTGGAATGGCAAACGTAATGCTTGCTAATTTTCCCTACTTATTTAAGGGAGGCTCCATTGTAGCAGGAGTGCCCTTTAAGTGTGCGTATAACTCCACAACAGCGTTGTTGTGTATGAAAGGGGTTCAATTCCCATATCCTTCAGCTCAGCAAAGAGGGAATGCAATAAGAAATATTAACCCAACTTTTAAAGGTCCATGGCCAAAGATTCAAATCATTCATGGTAAATCTGATGAAGTTGTATCTTACTCCAATGCTAAAAATTTGATCGCTCAATGGGGCAATGTCTTAAAGCTCAATTTGAGTGAAACAGATACTTCTGTAAATGAGTATTTTGAAAGACAATTGTTTGGAAGAGAGATGGAAGTAATCTCTATATTCGGTTTGAAGCATGGGCAACCAGTGGATGGACGAAAGAATTGCGGCTCTGAGGGCAATTACTATATTAAATCGAATTTATGTGCGGCCCTTGAGAGTGTGAAATTCTTCAACTTAGATTATTGAAGGTTGTCATCGCTCGCTGAAGTCGTGGCTAAGCTTCTTAAAATAATATCAAGTCACCAATTTTTTTGTTCTCGCTAATAATCCTCCATTTAAATCGGTCATTGTGCTTATATTCTTTGGTCCTTGAATATGGGTGATTCTTTTGCTCAAGTAATGCTCTGTACGACCGATAGATAGTGCATGAATAGATTTTTCCTACTTGCAGTAACTTTATTGGCTTTTTCAAACTCTGTTATGTCTAAAAATACATGTAGTATCTTTGTGCATGGCTTTACTGCTAATAATAAGGACTACTTCGGTGATCTTCCTAGGCAAGTACATTGGGATTCTAGTCAGAATATTGAGGAGGCAGCGGATGAAGTTGCGTTAGGAATTTTGGATCAGATTGATACATGTTCTGTGAATGACATTATAGTATTAAGGCCTCATAGTTACGGTGCAGCGGTAGTTATGTATATTTTAGGAATTGGTCGAAGGTTTCAAAATAAGTACCCTGATCATCACTTTGTAGAGATTTATAAAAAAACTTATGAAGTTGTATCCTATACAGGTGCTTATCATGGGACACCATTGATGGATTTAGTTTGCTCAAACACATCCACTAAAATAGTTGGAGGGACATTTGGAAAATCGTGTGTCGAGTCCCTTCTCACCAACTCAGTTAAAAGTGTCACCAATTATGTAAATAACCCAGGCGTCCCAACTTACCTAGTACATAGTACAGATAGATCTGGATATCTCAATTCAACTGGTACTCTTATTGCTAGGGACGGTGTTTCCTTTACAGACTTCTACTTTAAGGGAATGAGAAATCAAAATGATAATACATTACCTATATCTTCAACTAGAGCGTGTGCTAGTCAAGAGGTGATGCTCGGGGAAAATCAAAATTGTAAAAAAATTAACTCTAGCTATTTTATTGATTATTTTCATGAAAAAAATAGAAACCATACGGAATTTCTGGAAGATAAAGTATTTATGCTGATGGGGAGTATTGGTGAGGATTAAACTAAGCATTCTTCTAGTTTCTTTAGTTACTGTTAGCTCTATAAGCTTTGAAAGTCCGGGTAATAGTTCAAGCAAAAGTAAAAGATCAATAGCTAGTGATTCAATCCAAGTTAAACAAGTTCAAAGTTCTAAGTCTTTTGAAAACTCTAATAAAGAGAGTCGAATTAAAATAACAAATGAAAAATATTTGGAAGCTTCAAAATACCCACATACATCCTCTCCCGTAGATCATAGGAATAGTTCAAATTATTTAGCGGAAAGATTTAAAATTTCTAATTCTATTTTGGAAGAGAATGGAACTAGTGTTAATTTATGGTTAGATAAGAAAATATATAATGCCAAAAGGGACATGGTGAAGATTCATTATTCTGTAGTGGACGGTGAGTCATTGGGAATGGAGCTATTTCTTATTATTAAAGAAAAAAAATATAAACTTAAATCTAAAAAAATAAATAATAATTCTTATTTATCTGTCGTTGATCCTAAAGAGTTAATTGAAGATGACTATCGAATCATCCTTGAAATTGATGGCCATTCAAATTTAACGGCAAACTTTGGTGTTCGAAAACACTATTTCGACTTTATGGGTGTCACGAAGGATAGCATTTCTTCGACTGGTGATTTAATCATTAAAAGTAAAGTCAATGTTCTCATCGCTGGAGACTATCTCGTTGAAGGTACTTTATACGCTAATGGAGAACAAATCGCATTGGCAGAAAGTATACAAAGTTTAAATATGGAGGATGAATATATTGACCTGAGCTTTTATGGAAAAATTATATATGATAAGAAAATAGATGGTGAACTAGAACTTAGAAATTTATCTATAAGCTATATAAGGCCCTCTCTTGCAACGAGAAGTCTTGGCTTAATAAAAACAAAATATAAAACTGCTTTTTATAAGTTCGATCAATTTCATCATGAGAGCTTTAACAACAAATTACTTTTAGCTAAAATTAGAGACTTTTAAATGGAAAGTACAATCTTTGATTTCGAGTGCTTCTTAGCTCATTAACCGTTGATAATCATAGGGTTAATATTTAATCCTATAAGTACTTGATAAACTGTTCATGTTTTCTATAATGTTTAATTTTTGCAAACCGAAAAGGATTATATGAAGTATAGTTTCTTTCTGTTAATACTTTTAAATACAGCACTGGCCAATTACTCAGTTTGTGAGAACGTATTCTTATTCAAATACAATAAACAAAATTTATCAAAATTTAGTGATTCCTCTCGAAGTAAAATTCTTAAATTTAACGAGAATTTAGTAAATTCGAATGATTTAAATTACCAGATGAAGACTCTCAACATACAATTTAACAAACTTGTTTTCAATTTTAGTGCATCTAGAACTAAAATATTAAATACGGCGGAAAAGTATAAATCAAATCAAACTATTTACTATACTTTCATTGAGAAGAAGTTGGAAGGTTTACTTTCACATTATAAGGGGCATTCAGATATACTTACAGATACCCTTGCAACTATACTTAGAGATCAAAAAATTCCCTTTTCTTTAAAAACAAAAACAATGTCTCCAAACTTTCCGGACTATAAATATATAGAGTTAGATTTAGCTAAATCCTCTGATAAAAAATCTCTTAGAATTTTAGCCAAATATCAAGAAATGTTCGAAGTAAAACATTTTACAATAGATTTACTAGACAACATAAGACAGGGGTTTGCTGGTTTTAGAAATGAAGCCAACTCTCAAATTGATCTTGGAATTCTTGGAATCAAAGATATCTTGATCGATGATATTTTAACGCTACTAAGTATGCATGAAGTTAAGCATTCCAGTTTTGGTATCATGAGACAAAAAAATATACCTTCGCCTTTTCATACTCAGTTTAAATCTGGTGGGACACACCCCATTAGTAAGGTCGAATCTGGGTATGATGAATATTTGAGTGCTGAAGAATTGTTTAATTATGTAAATAATCCATATTGGGCAGCAAGAAGATTAAAGAATATAAATGATTTTAAATTGGAACATGTTTTAGGTGATTTAAATTTGATTCATTCGCAAGTTAAGGCCTCACAAAAAATTGCGGAACAAGTTCAAGATCTAACAGAAAATTTTTTGAAATATATTGAATTTCTTCAAAATAAATTAATTCCGGATAATAAAAGTACTTTGATCTTTTTTGATCATATTCAAAATCAGGCCGTAAAAATTGATGATGCTGTTTTTATGGGAATCGTTGATGAGGAAAAAGATGTTTTAATTAAGGTTTTTATTACTAAAAGTATGAAGAGTGATGTTAAGAATTATTTAGACGTACAAGACCAACTAATGTTTAAGTTTAACCAAAAAATTCAAAAAACAGGAAGTCCCAAAGGTAGTGATGAAGCAGCTACATTTATACAGGAATTTCTTGTAAAAGAAGCAGAAGAGACCAAAGGAATTCAATTAAAACTTATGAAGCACGCAAGCACTCAGGTAGAGGAACTTTTGTCCATGGCGATAAAGGTACAGGAGAAGGCCCCTGAGATTTTGAGAAAACAAACTGGCTTTATAAATAAACTAAATCAATCTTTATCGCAAAATACTAATTTTCAAGGTAAGGAAAAATGGCAAAAGGCATTTAGAGACCAGGTGCGACTAGTTAGAGATTATGCGAATGTCGTACGTTTGAAAAAGTAAGCCGAAACCTCCATTATACTTATTACGTCCGCGATTGAAAATTCTTCAAAGAAACAATCAGGTAATAGATTCTTTAAAGGATAACTCAGTAGAGATAGTAGTTAAGTTGAATTCACCAGTAGAGAAGTGAAATGATTTTCATCAAGTGATATAACTTGCTTAACATAGGTTTTAAATTTAAATTAAACTATGTTATAAATACACATATGAATTATTCAAAAATAAATAATATTCTCTTTCTTTTACTTATTCTCATTTTTCCATCGGAGGCAATATTGTCATCTCACTTTGAATTTAAATTTAATGGTTTATTACTTGAAAGCACTACGGAAAGTGCTCAGTTAGGCTCTAATTCAAAACTTAAAGTAAAAATAGTTGAAGTTTTAAAGGAAGACATTGAAAACTTTAAAACCAAGAATGGAGATTCTTTGAAGCTAGGTAATGAAATTAAAATATCTTTATATGAAAAAAACATTGAAAATTTTCCTGTAAATAATAAATACACTTTTTCTTTGACCTATAGTGACTACGATTATGATGATGGTGAAATTTCAGTTGATGAAAATTGGAAAATTCAAAAAATATTAAAGATCAAAAAATAAAAAAATCCAACTTAATTCTTCAAGTATTGCTAAGTATTATCTAACTACGAATTTTTTCCAATCTTCGATATTGTATTTGTCTAATATTTTCTGAAGTTGTCCAGATGCTCTAAGGTCCTTTATGAATTGGGTGAAGTCTTTGTCCAATTTTTTGAATTGAATTGGCATTTTTTGAAATGTTATAAACATTGGAGTAAAGCGAGTGATGGCCACCGGCTTTATGATAACATTATCAATTTTATGTGTACCAACAATGAATCGAAGTGAATTATAATCACTTACTGCTATGTCAGCACGACCCAGGCTAAGCATTTTTAACATCCTTTGGCTCGAGTCTGATCCTGTAATACTTATGGTCCGATTTATACCTGAATTTAAAAGCTTAAGTTTGTTTGTTACTTGTTGGGCTTCAAGGCCACCTGGTTTTAAAGCAATTGTTTTACCTTTTAAATCTTCAATACCAATATATGAAAACTGATCAGTACTTTTTAAAGCGATTGCAGAAAAATTAATCCCAATGGAGGTTTTGAAAGTTTTTAACTTAGAATGATTGTTGATATCAATTAAGGGGAGGACTGATATATTTTTATTGCTGATATTAAGTTCAGGGATGATACGTTGGTAGGGTAAGTATTTGACTTTTAGTTTAATACCTTTTTTATCAAAAAATAGATTTAAAACCTCTAGAATATATCCCTTTTTTTGCATCTTCTTTTCATTACAAAAGTATGGGCAGTTGTAATCGGTATGGAGCAAGAATTCCTTTCCAAAAGAATTTACTGAGATGAAGCAAAGGATAGTTAAGATTATCTGTTTAATCATTAATCCTTTTGTACTTGTTGTTCCAGAAAGATTTTCTATTTTTAATCCAAGGTTTTAGGAAAGTACCAGGAACTTTTCCCATCCAACCTGGATATTTCTTGATTGTTTCTTTGGTTATTGGGAAAGTGGGAATTAATATCTTTTTTGCAACTTTATTTCCTTTGAGAAAAGAGTATGCGGTGTTTAGACTTTCTCTTCCAATTTCTGCACAGAATTGGGCGCTATCGATCACCGTTAAGTTTCCATCTTTTATATTCTTCACCGAAGATGGATCGCCGTCTACAGTCGCAACAAGGATTTCATTTCGACCGGCCTTAGATAAAACATCTACAACGGCAAGTCCGCCTCCATCATTAACAGTAAAAACAACATCGACAGAACCTTTTGCTGGATAGTGTTTTAAAACTTTCTTACCTGCTTTTGCTCCGGCAATAGGTTCTACTGCATTAAATGTTTCAATGACTTTGTATGCCTGTCCAGACTCTTTTAATGCATCAATGAAACCATGGACTCTCTCATTGGTAGAAGAGATACTTGGGAATTCAACGAGTATGATTTTTAATACGAACTTGTTATCAAATTTACCTGCGATATATTCACCACCAAGGTGACCAGCCTGGTAATTATTGGAAGTTATATAAGAAACAGTTTGCCCCTGTACAATAAATTGATCGTAGGTAATCACGGGAATTTTTTTGGCGTTTGCTTTTAGTAAAGATGGGCCAAGGGCCGCGGTATCTGTTGGTTGAATAATAATTAGATCTGGATTTAATTTAATGAGTTCATTCATTTGTTTTATTTGATTGCGAACACCATTACTACCATCGCCAGCAGTTTTAGTTATAAGTTTTATTCGATCATTTGATGTCTTATTAATCTTAACTGCTTGCTCTTCAAGTCCCTTACTCATTGCAACTTGGCCTTCAATTGTCGCTGACCAATAAGAAACACCAATTACAAACTCTTTGGCATTAACTGAAAATGCAAACAAATAGCAAAGTAAGCCTAAAATGACTGCTTTCATAAAACCCCAAATTATTAAAATACAATCCTATTATATTTCATATTTGCTAACTCAGGCAACTATAGTTTTAAGACTTTAGTATTGTTCTACTAGGTATTTTAAATCATTTAGGTATTCTTTAGCTCTTTAAATTTAGGTGAATTTGGTGGGATATTTCGTCTGGAATAATTAGTGTTCTCAGTATTTTTAAATGATTTTTTAACCTAGTTTTAGTAATTATTCTAATAGACTAAAGAAAAGCCTTCGCGAACCTTTAAAAGTTTTTCTCCCATGAGAGATTGTTTGATTGTTTGCATAAATAAAATCCCCAGGGGCCATAAGAATTTGTTTTTCATTTGTATTGGTAGCTTCAAGAATTTCTTTTACAACCTCATCTTCGAGTTTACTTCCATCACCATAATAGCAAGTCGTTTTAGGAAATTTAAAAATAAAAAAGAAAATAGTAAATAGATAATAGATCCATGGGCCAAAAACATCTTTATGTAATTGAAATACATGAGCGTTATTTACCCAGATCTTCTCCTTTGTTACGGGATGATATTTAATAGGTTCAATGATAGTCCAAATTAGTAAATGACCTTTATTTGTCCATTCGACTTCATAACCATCTTCTTTGCATTTTTGCTCAACAAGTTTTTTATCGGTAGTCTGAAAATTATTTTGCCAGCTGGGAAATATAGAAAGGAGGTCAAATTTCTTTGAAAGAAAACTATGATGCCTCTGTTCATTGATTAAAAATCTAACAAATTTCAACTTCTTTTCTTCAATTTTTTTTCTTGTTTGACTTGAAAGTAAAAGATACATCTGTCTTTGATCCCCAAGTATTGATTCACCACCTATTGGAGCTTGTATCTCACAGTATAGGGCAATTTTGGCTGGAATATCTGCTTTGTAAGCCATTTCATTGTGTAGGAAATTCTTTCTGAAATTTGGAGTGGAGGTCGGACTATATAAAAATTCATAATCATCCGTATGTGGGCTTCTAACTTTGGCGCCTGTATAAGGGATTAAATTGTTGTTTAGAGTTTTTAAGATTTTTCCAAATTCTACTGCTGATTTAATAGGGAAGTCTTTAAAGTAAATGGCGTTACCCTGATTGATTAGAAGTTCAATTTGATCCTTGTGAATTTTAAAAAAAACTAAAAGATCTTCTAGAGATACATGTGGATCTCTACCAGGACCCGTTAAGATTTTTATGCAAGAACTAGAAGGTAAATCTTTAATTTCAAATTTTAGCATCTTTAACTTCTCTTAGCGCAGGGGCCATAATCCATTAGAATGTGAGCCGGTAGATATACATATTTATTACTATAGAATGGTTTTAAAGCATCCTCAAGCTCTATAGATAGATTAAGTTAATTCTCCTATTCATTTAATAAAATTACTTTGCTATCGTTAGTAGAGCTAATTTAAGGAGAAATATATGTACTTTAAGAATTCTATTTTAGTAGCTATGAGTGGAATTATTCTTGGAATTGCCATTGCAATCGTATTTGGCGTCAATGAAGACTTATTCAAAAATAAGATTGAAAAGGGAATACTTCTTAATCCAAAGTATTCCAAAATAGAAAACAAAAATGAATTTCTTAAGAAGGAAGCTTCTAAAAACTGGAGATATTACCAACGTTTTCACTTCCACGCATCAGCAATAGGTACAATGTCATTAGCTCTACTATTATTAATAAATTTTACAAGTGCTCCTGGCATAAGAAAGAAAGTCCTTTGTCCCATTTTGGCGATAAGTGGCTTTCTTTATCCATTTGTATGGTTATTTGCTGGAATATATGGGCCAGAATGGGGAAGAACTGAAGCAAAAGAATTTTTTGCAGTATTTGGTTATATGGGTGGAGTATATCTCGTTACTATAATTTGGGTTTTTATAGAAGTAGTCAAAACAGAGAAATTTCTTACAAAAATAAAAAGTTAATCAAACATGTTTAGTCAGGCGTTCGCGACAGTCCAACGTTATTTCCGTTGGTTGTAAAACTGGTGTATTTACATCAGGAATAAGCCAGTTCAAAATTAATCCTAAAAGCATTAAATAAAAAATTCATTATACCGAAAAGTTCAATGAAAACTGAACTTTATAGGTGCGTTTTATGAGTTTCGATTACGAAAAATTAAAGAAGAAGCAAGAGACTGGAGAGCAATGGGCCAGTTACTCAGACCTTTTTATGGTCTTATCAGTAGTTTTTTTACTACTGTATGTGGTGGCGTCCTTAAGAACGGGAACTCATACATTACAACAGCAAATGCAAAACCAAGCCCTTGCAGAAAAAGCGCAAGATTTAGAAAATCAAATCAAAGCTTATAATAATTTAAAAGAAAACTATCTTGATAAATCAGCGAGCGATAAAGAGCAGCAAGTTTACGAACAGCTTATGGATAAACTTACTTTATTAGAAGATGAGAACAAGGAAGAAGCTTCAGCTTTACGCAAAAAAGCAATGGAGAATGAAAAAAAGGAAATGGCACTTAATCAGTACCAACAAATTATAAGAAACATAATTAATTCAAATGTTTTATCTAAATCAAAAATCAAAAGAAGAGATAGAACAATTGCATCCGCACAAGTTACAATTGCAGACCAGCAAGAAACTATTCAAATTAAAGATGATACGATTCTTGAAAGAGATGGAATTATTGAAGAAAAAGAAACTCAAATTTCTAACCTTGATAAAGAAGTGGAGCTCAAGAAATCTATTATAGCTAAAAAGAATAATGTTATCGCTGAAAAGCAACGTATTCTTAAAAGTAAACAGGTAGAAATTGTTAAACTTAATAAAGATATAGCGGTTAAAAAAGGTCAAATTAAAACTAATGAAAAGAAAATTAGTAAAATTAATAGAAACCTTGCCAATCAGATAAAATCATTAAAGCGTGAACAAAAAAGAAGAAAAATTTCTAAAAAGAACTTTTTAAAGAAAATGGCAAAAATCAAAGCTAAATCTAAAAAAGAAATTAACTGGTTAAACAGAAAAAATAAAAAGATTAAAGGTAAACTTTACCAAGTTAGTAAAGCTGTCTCATCTGCAAACGTTCAGTTGAAAAAAGCTAATAAAACAATTGTTAGCCAAAAAAGTCAAAAAGAGAAATTGGATAGAGAACTTAATAGTGTTCAATCACAAAAAGCTGCTTTGGATGCAGAATTAACCAAGGTACAGAGTGAAGTTGTTGCAACTAAAGCAGAACTTGAAAAAACTAAAAGTACTTTCCAACAGCAAGTTGCAAGTTTAGAGGGACAGAAATCTACTCTGGAGCAGCAACGTAATAAACTTCAAAACCAAAAGAATTTACTTAAATCTCAAAAGAAAGAACTTAAACAAATTAATAGTAAGCTCGCAAAAGTTAATACCAAATTAGATAAAGATAAGAAGCAATTAACTAAAGTAAGTAAAAAACTTGAAAAAGAGAAAGTTAAGTTAGCTGAAGAAAAAACACAATTAAAAACAGAGAAAAAACAATTATCAAAAGACCTGAAGAAGGCTCAAGAAATTATAAATGCTAAAAAATCACTAGCTAAACAAATCAGTAAGAACTTTAAGAAAGCTGGTATTGAGGCCTCGGTTGATCCAGGTACAGGTGAAGTTGTTCTTGCCTTTGGGAATAGCTACTTTGATAACGGAAAAGCTCACTTAAAGGGGAGTATGAAAAGTACTCTTAATAAATTTATGCCAATTTATGCTGAGTCAATCTTTAAGGATCCCAAAATTGCTTCTAAAATTAAATCCGTAGATATTATAGGTTTCTCTTCTCCAACTTACGCTGGAAGGTATGTCAATCCTAACAGCCTTGCAGGTAAGGATAAAAAAGCCATTGAGTATAATACAAACTTATCAATCGAAAGGGCCAAGTCAGTATTTAAACATATTATAGATACAAATAAGTTGAAGTATCAACGACAAAATCAAATTACCCCTCTTTTAAAAGTATCCGGACGAAGTTACTTCAGTGGAGCACTAAAGGGACGAGCACCAGCTAAAGAAATGAGTAAGAAAGAATTTTGTAGCCTTTATGATTGTAAGAAAGAGCAGAGAGTTATTATAAGATTTGAATTAGACCAAAGATAATAAAATTGGAGTTTGACAATGTTTTCTCAAGAAACGATTAAGAGTTTTATTGATTTTTTAACAGAGGATCTGGCGGTATATTTATTACCAGTGATGCTTTTTACTTTTATTGTCGCTGTGACATTAAGAATATTAGTCCACTATACCGTTTCAAGAGAATTTTGGTTTTCGAAAGAATTCTATAAAAGGGTCCATGATTATCTTGATAATAAGGATGATACGATTCAAGGACTGTCATTTTTTGTAGCTATGAAAATGAATCTAGAGAAAACATATTATGAGCTCTTTGTCGTGAGAGCATATATGAAAAGAAGAAATCCAGATTACGTAATGGATTTTACAGATAGAATATTTCTTATTCAGGAAGGATGTGCAAGGTTAGTTAAAGAAACACTTCGACAAACTAAACACTTACGATATCACAAAGAGAGACCTAGATTTATCGAAATGACTAAGAATATCTATGATAACAATATTTGCTTTAAAAAGATGATGGGGCTAATTCCTGTACAAGGTACCCATGATGTTCTCAATATTTTACCAGGTATCTTTATTATTGGTGGTATTTTTGGAACATTTTTAGGTATTATGGGCGCTTTACCTGAACTTGGTAATATGAAGTTAGAAGATGTTGAAGGAGCAAAAATTATCATGGATAATTTCCTTAAAAGTATTGCATTTTCAATGAGCACTTCAATTATTGGTATTCTTGTATCAGTTGCTATGACTTTTATTAATACACTCTTTGATCCTGAAAAATTATTTTTAAAAACAATTAATAAATATGAAAACTCTATGGAGCTACTTTGGGATTGTTGTGAAAATAATGTACTTCCAAAAGATATTCCCGGATTTAATGAACATCGTGACCCAATTGAAGCTTTAGCAGAAGATGCAATTGATATTCAAGTTAATAAAGAAAGGGTCTTTAGTTCGGGGAATGAGGGGAATACAGAAACTCCAGCAAGCTCTGTTGATGTGAAAGAAGTCATTGAGGTTGAGGATGATGTCCTTGATCACCAAGAAGAAAAAGCTTCATGATAAAAAGGAAATAGTTGAGTAACAAAACTTTAATCTATATTCACAATGATAATGGAACCTCTGAAGAAGAAATTTCTTCGGAGGGATTTTATATTGGCAGATCTGATAGAGCTGAAGTTACAGTTAAAAACGACCTTTTAAGTCGAAAGCATATTAAGGTTAAAAATCAATTAGGTATTTTATCAATTCAAGACCTAGATACTACTAACGGTACTTTTCTAAACGGAAAAAAACTTGAAGCTCATGAGTGGTATGAAATCCATAAAGAAGATGAAGTTAAAATTGGAAATGGTAATATCGTTTTAAATATTTGCTTAGAGGACGATGAATCTGATGAAGAAAAAAATCAAGAGGAAAGTTTTCATGATGAAGATGCAACTTCGGTTGTGGATCTAAACGAATATAACAGAACAAAAGAATTGAATTCTTCTCACTTTTCTTCTGGTAAAACAGCTGCAGAGTCAATGTCTAAAGGTTCCAATGGTCTCGTTGGCAATCTAGAGCGAACAAATGTCTCATATCGGCCTACAACTAGTTTTAACGGGAATGCTTCTTTAAAACAAGACGAAAAAACTAACCTTGATGATGTAGTCTTTTCCCCTGTGGTTGAGGGAAATCTAAAAGATATCCTCAATAAAGTTGATCAATCTAGGGATACTGAATTTTCTGAAATTGAGCTATTAGAAATTAAGAAAATTGAAATTGAATCTCAGGTGAAGGCCTTAAAAATTAAGGAAGAATCTGAGTATGAAGCAAAAAGAATTATTGAAAAATCATTAGCTGAGTCACAAAGAATTTTAGATAAATCTAATTCAGAAGCTATTGAAATGGTAAAGAATGCTTCGGAAGAAGCAAGCTCGTTGAAAGAAGATGCAATTAGGCAAGCAGATGATATTTACGATGATGCCAAAGATGAAGCATCTGAAATAATTGAAAAGGCACAAGAAAAATTAGAAGGAATAAATAAAGATATTTCAGACTCCCTAATTGAGAGAGATTCTTTAAGGGAGAAGGTTGAAAATCTCCTTAACAAAGTAAGCGATTCATTAGAACAAAAAAATAACTATGAAATGCAAAGTGATGGACTAAAGGCTAAAATCGTTGAAGAAGAAAAGAGGATTGATGAACTTGTCGCAGAAAGAGAAGAAACGACAAAGAAAGTTCAAAAAGAAATAAAAACAATAGAGGATCAACTTAGTCAACTCTACCATGAGCGTGATGAAGCAACTGGTAAACTAGATCAACAGAACCGTGAATTTTTTTCCCTGAAGGGGCAAAAAGAAATTATTGAAACAGAAATCCATGATTTAAAAAACAAAGAAATTAATCTTAATCAAGCTATAGAAAAAAATGAGCAGAGGGTTGATAAGTTTTATAAAGATAAAGAGATCCTCATAGAGGAAACTAAAAATCTAGAAGAAAGAGTAAATGAACTTAGTCGAGACATTACAGGAAAAGATCAGAATATTGTTTCTCTTGAAAAATTGATAATTGAGAAAGAAGACTATTTAAAAAATATTGAACAAAAAGCACAAAATTACTATCTAAGTGAAAAGAATAAGTATGACAAAGAGGTTGCAAAACTGCGGTCAGATGGTGATAGAGAGTTTAAAGAAAAAGTATTTCAAAATGAACAAACTGCAAAAGAAATATTAGATTCTGCGCAAAATAAGGCCGAGAAGCTCGAACAAGAAGCAAGTGAGTTATTTCGAATTGCTGAAGAGAAAGAAAAAGAAGTTATTAAGCTAGAAGAAAATTCAATAATAGATCTAGAAAAACAAAATAAAAAAGTAAATGAAGAGCTATTAAAAAAACTGCATGATGCTAATGTAGAAGCAAAAAAGATTCGAAATAATGCACTTTCTGAATATGAAGAAGTACTTGTTAGTGCAAAAGAAAAAGCAGATAGTATCGAGAAAAGTTCAGCTGAGAAATCTGAGGCTATAATTGAAAAGGCAAAAGCAGATGCCAAAGAGATCTATCTTGCGAGTAAAGATGAGCTTGGAAAGGCACAAGAAAAAGCTACTGAAGTCATTAACTATGCTAATGACAAGTCTGCCCAAATCCATCAAGAAGGCTTAAAAGAACTTGAGACCCATAAAGCTAGGCTTTTAAATGAAAACGAACAAGTAAGACATGAAAATGATGAGCTTACTAAAGAAAAAGAAAGAGTGTTTGCAGAAATTGAGGATATTAAATCTTCAATAGAAACACAGAAACAACAATTTAAAGAAAATATGAGTCTAAAGCGAGAGGAAGTTCTACAACAGGCCAAGAGCGAAGCAGAACAAATAATTGCAAAAGCAAATAAAGAACTTTCAGATGCAAATGAAAATGTAGAAATGCTACATAAAGCTAAAATAAAAGAAACTGAAGATGCTATCGATGTCTTAAAAGCAGCCGAGAAAAAACGGATTGAAGGCCAGATCCACAAAGAAAAAGAACTCCTTGCAAAGCTTAGGGCGCAAGAAATGGAAAATCATAAAGTTAAAAGGGAACAAGAAGAAGCAGAGCTCAAGAATCGAAAAGAACAATACGCTGATTCAATCGTTAAAGGGATTGAGAATCTTGTTAATGGAAAGTTACAAGAGATGTCTGTAACTAAGCTTAAAGGCGATGACCTCAAAGTAGAGTCAGAAAAGATTGCATATCTTGTTCGTGCAAGTCTTCTTGAGAAGAACCCTCAAAATAATGAATTATTGAAAAAGCTAAACCCTTATGGAAAAGCTGGCAAAGGAAAGAGTACACAACTTATGAGAAGAATTGGAATTGGAGCAGGTGTTCTTGTTCTCCTATTTCTTGTGAATATTATCTTTCCAAGTTTTTATTCATCAATTGGTGATTCTTTTAGTAATATTTTTTCTGTAGATGAAAGTGCTAAGGATCTTTATTTAAAAGGGCTTGAAGAGAAGCGTGAGAGTCGACCTAAATTTGAACCACGTCAAACTGATACCTTTAAAGACTCTTATACGGATAATATTATTTATACGTCTAGATTTACAGAATTATGGCCAACTGACGAGTTGCAAAAAGCATGGACTATAAAAGTGGATGAGATAATTGTCTACAAACTTAAGTTAAAAGACTACAAGGTTGTTAAGTATATTTCTGAAGAGTTTAAACTGATTAGAAACCTTATCAACATGAGTAAGAAGATAAATGTAACAAATCAAAAAGAACAAATCGAAGAGATGAGGACTTTTGAAGAAAAGTATCGTAAACGATTAGTTGATCTTATGAATGGTAAAAAAAACTTGAAGCAAATGCACTCAGAGCAAAAGAAGTTCTTTATTCAATATAAACAAAAGAACCCTGAGATTTAATAAAATAGAAACAAATAATTTCTAACAGTCTACGTCAGCGAAGAGTTCATGTGTTGATGACATTATCCCACCTGATGCGGGTCTAACTTCATTATTCAAGAGAACCATGAAATCCAAACTTCCTGCATTACAGTCTACCAAAATTCCGATGTCATCTTTTTCTACTTTACAGTTTTTGTATGTATAGTCCTTACCGCTATTTGATAATTCTATACTTGCTTTAGGGCCCTTAATGGCGATTCTTAGATTTCCATTACCTTCTTCAGTAGTAAAATGGCAATTGTAACTTGCTGAGTAACCAATAGATGGCAATAATATCAAAGCTGCTATTAAAAGTTTCATAATCTCTCCCGTTTCTCTCTAATTCATTTTAACGACTTCATCAATTTGAGGATAGAGGATAATTTTTTCTCTTATAAGCTTCTGAATTAACTAAATTTGTTTTTATAGGCCATTCTAGCTTTTATTGTAATAATATTGGATATGCCACTCTTAAAGGGCAAAATCGGATATATTTCATAATATTTAGATCAATATTGTCATTCTTATCGCTTATCCTAAAAACTGAACTATAACCGTCAAACACTATCTACTTAGTCATTAAATTTGGCTAAGTTGTTAATTTTTATGCATTTCCCCATTTTTACATCTTCATATTGAAAAAAATGTAGTTATAATCTTCATTGTAATAATAACTAGGAGTTTATTAATGAAGATTTTATCAATAGTGTGTTTAATTATTTTTACGAGTAGTTGTTCACGAACTTTAGAGAGAGATTACAAGGTTGTGGATGCTTCACATCAGGAACTACCTGAATGGGTTGAAGACCTAGACGAATGGTTAGATGATGAAGAAGACAGTGATGACTTTAAGGAGAACCGTTATTATATATACTCATCTGAAGCAAAAAATGACAGAGATACAGCATGTAAAATTGCTCATGCAAATTCTGCCTCAAGTGTTGCTGCTGAAATCTCAACTTTCATTAAAGAAAGTTTTGCACAAAGTAAGCATGGAGATCCAAGTAAGACTGATAAGAAGTTAGCTGAATACATTCAAAATGATTTGTATAAAGAAGTTAAGACAACAGTTACTGGTGCTCAAGAATACAAAAAGTATTGGGAAAAGAGACGGTTCTTAAAAGATGAAGGAGCTACAAAAAATTGGGATGGATTTGTTTGTACAAGTCTTATTAAAATTCCAAAGAAAATGTTAAAAGTCGCTTTTAAAAGGACTGAGGATGCATTGGCCCAAAAAGCGGATGCAAAAGCGAAAGAAACAGTTCAGAAAATTATGCAACAAGCTACCGAGGATTACACCAAAACAGAATAGAGTTTAATAAATCATGAGGAGGGTTTTAGGTTCTCCTCTGCTTTATATTTTTTTTATCACCCCCGATTTTCCATTCATTGAAACCTTATCACCACTCTTCAACTTTTGTGTGATTCCAGGAACGCCAATTATTGTTGGTATTCCTATTTCTCTTCCAATAATGGCGGCATGAGATAATAGGTTTCCCCGTTCCACAATTAATGCCTTGGCCCTCATCATTAGGAATACCCAACCTGGATCAGTGGATAGCGTGACAATAATTTTCCCTGAAACATCTAGGTCCATTGATGGAGTGTCGACTATAAGAATCTCTCCATTTAATTCTTTACCATGACATCCAGTTCCTTGGAATATGGTGTCTGTATTTATTATGGTTTCTGATGTTGTAAACCAATCGGGGTCAAAGACTGTATCATTTAAAATGAATTGTGCTGGAAACAATTTATCTTTATTTGTTGAGAGAAATTTTACTGATTTCTTTACAGTATTGTGAAATGTTTTTGTCCCCATTAAATTTTGAATTAAGTGATTTTCACCAACGTAAAAAATATCACTGGGAGTATTGAGCCGACCTTGATCAACCAATTTTTGTCCCAAACATAAGAGAAATTTTCTCATAAGTCCTTTCATCCTTGCTCGATTTAAACGACTTAACTCTCTGAATGAAAGTGCACTTTTGTATCGATTTAGAAATGGGGTCAGCAGCATGCGCTTTATAGGGTTTTTTATAATCTTTTTAATTGGTAATGGCGCTGTAGGAGCTGTTTTAGGAAGCTCACTCATACTTACTAGAGATTTAAGGAATTCATAAGGGAGTTCCCTAGTTGTGGGAACTTCAAATTTCATTTCTTCCATGCTTCTATCACCATAAAGTTCTAGGTGCTTTGTTAGTTGTGAAAAAAAGTGAGGATCAAAGATTTGAATCAGTTTTAATTGTTGAGCACTTATCGCATCTTTGATTATTTTTTTCAATTCCTGCTTTCTTCGTATTGACTCTACAAGGCCTTGTGCAGAGAGTACTAGTTTAAAACTTTCTAGATTATGGTCGTTCTGAGTTAACTCAACCAACTTGTCTAAATCATTCTTTAAGAGAAACTTGCAAATACTTAAATGAATTGATGTCATTAAATCATTGAATAAGGCGTAGTTAGTAAATCCAAAGAAATCTATTTCAGCATCTTGGTAAAGCTCTACTAGCTCCATTTTTGTATATTGATTCAAATCAATATCTTGATAATGCTTATAAAAGCTACTGAAGTGCTTTTGGTAAATATCCTTTTGTTTTTCTACGTTTATAAATGCTTGGTAAAATGAGGGAAGTACTCTCTTGGCAATAGTAAAATGATTGACCTTGATTTTATTTATGGAATTCTGTGTATTGTTTTGAGTATTTTGAATACCAATCATTTGATCCCAAGACTTTTTAACTTTTGTACTTATAAATGGAATGAGTTCTAAAATTTTGTACCAATTATTTACTTGATAATAAACTCGACCTTCAAAAGTTTCAGTTAGCTGATAGAGATAGGGTCTTATTTTATCAAGGGTTTTATTGTCAACTCCAACACGAATGAGGAGGTATTCAAAATTAACACCGTATAATCTTTTTAAATTAGATGATGTAAATGGGAGTGTGATATTTGGATAGTTTTCCACAATATTGCTATTATCATAAAATATTATGTTTCTATCTTGAGAAACTGTTGTAATTGGTCTGGCCTGCAAAAAATAGAATTTATGATCTTTATAAGTCCACTCAATATCGTGAAACAGAGCAGTTTCTGAGCGAATCTTTTCAACTTGTGTTTTTAAAAAAATAATTTCTTTCTGACTAAGAGATGGAGAATTCCTTTTTTTTTGTCCTATAGGGGAATCAATAACTTTTTTTGATCGGTGGCAGAATATTTTCTGTGTACCTTTGGTATTATTCTCAGATTTTATTTCTTTTGTAATGGAATTAATGGTGTAAAGGTCCGTTGGTGTATCTCCATCGACGATTCCCTGGCCAAGGCCATATCCTGAAACAAGTAATTGTTGATTTATATTTCCATTTGGATGGGCCTGGAAGAAAATACCTGACTTTTCTGAATCTATCATTTCTTGTAAGACCACCGCCATTTTTATTGAAAAAATATCTATTTTATTAGTTTGTAAATAAGCATGATGTTGTTGTGTGAAAAGGCTGGCCCAACATTCCTTTATTTTTGTTGCTATATCATTTTCTACAAACAAAAAGGTATCAAATATTCCTGCGAATGAACTCTTTATTCCATCTTCAGCATTAGCAGAAGATCTAACAGCAATTGGTGAGTTAAATAATGAGTTTAACTCTTCTTTCTCTGAATTTGAAAAAGGAATCGATTTTATGATTGATTGAATTTCATTAAACGATTCTGGCGAGGTGGACTCCCTTAAGATTATTTGAATCTTTGGTTTAATTGAGGATATTTTTTCATCAAAAAATCTAGAATCAAGACAAAACCATTTTGGGACATTTATTTTATATTGCTGAAGTTGATAAAGACCGATGGACTTCCCACCTCCGAAACTTTTTATATCTTTAGCTTTTGATGATCGTGAGAGTAAAAATTTTATTTTTTTCATATAACGAGATGTCCGTTAATAATAAATGCGAAAAGGACTAAACCGTTATAAGACTCACTTAATTGTTGAAGATTAAGTTTACTTTCGTTCCCAGACAAAGAGAGATACGAACCATATACAACGTATAGTCCTGTAAAAAAAATTAGCAAATACTTAATTGAATAGTGAAGATCTATAAAGAATAAAAGACTGAAGATTAGAATTGTAAAAAAGTTTCCTAGTGCTAGTGCTCTCTTGTATCCTAAAAGGCTCGAATAAGTTTGATAGCCTACACGTTCACTTGTGAATGTTTTTCTAAATACTTCCCAATTAAAACCGGGAAGGGAGAGGATAAAAATAAGAAATGAATTTTGTTGGGTAAATAAAGGAATACTGTTATTTAAGCAAAATACAGCCGCGACGTATAAATGCATAACTATTGATACAGGTGAATGAGTTAGAAAAGCCATTAACCTATTGTCAGCAATATATTTTTCCATGAAAAACCATTTACCCATCAGTAAACAAAATGCTATTAATCCAACAGCGTATAAAAGGGATGAAAGTGCTAACAAGTTAATTGCGAGCATTCCAATAGCACTAAAGTAAAGTAAGAAAATAAGATCTTGTCTTTTTACTCTTCCGGATGGAAATGGACGATCAGGAAAAAACTCCTTATCTGTCTCTTCATCTTTGAATTCGTCACTTACCCTATAGAAGAGAAGGGACAATAGAAGAGTTGTAGATGATATTACCATTCCCCTTATATCAATGGTTTTAACAGTATTTAACATAATGACATAGGAAGTTAGAACGGATAAAAATAATCTACTTGGAAACTTAAAAGTTTCACCTAAATAAATTATCAGCCTACTTAATTTCATGGTTTCATCCTTAAATTCTATTCGCCAGCCTTACACCTTGGTTAATCGCTCTTTTTGCATCAATCTCTTGAGCTAACTCTGCACCCCCAATAATATGACAAGGTTTTGTAAATGAATCATTACACTCTTGATATAATTCGTTGTTTGAAGTCTGACCTGCACATAATATGATATGGTCAACTTTTAATATCCTTGAAACACCGTCACATTCAATATGAATTCCTTCATCATCAATTTTTTTATAATCGACTCCACCAATCATTACAATGCCCTTATCTTTTAAAGAGGTTCTATGAATCCATCCTGTCGTTTTTCCAAGATTTTTTCCATGCCGAGTTGTCTTTCTTTGTAGAAGCATAATATTTCTAAATGGTGGGGGAGTTTGTTTAGGCATTATAGCGCCACGATTTTTATATTCTGTATCAATGCCCCATTCAGTTAAGAAAGATCGCTTATCTAGTGAAGTACTTAAATGAGCTGGATCATGAGCCAAATATTCACATGCATCGAATCCAATTCCACCTGCACCAATAACTGCCACTGTCTTGCCGGCCTTTTTTCTGCCTAATAATAAATCAGGGTAAGAGATCACTTTAGGGTGGTTAATTCCTTCAATCTTGGGAATTCTAGGAATGATTCCTGTGCTAAAAATAAACTCATCGTATTCTGAATTTTGTAAATCGGAGACCTTTATATCTGTGTTTAACTCAAGCTTTATATTTAAAACTTCAATTTGCTTTTTGAAATACCTAATTGTTTCTTTAAACTCTTCTTTCCCAGGTATTTCCTTAGCAATGTTAAATTGTCCACCTATGACTGAGCCTTTTTCATAAATGGTGACAGAGTGCCCTCTTCTTGCCGCTTCTATTGCGAATGATATTCCCGCCGGACCTGCACCAATAACTGCGAGTTTTTTTATTTTAGTCGCACTATTATTTTTAAACTCGGTTTCATGACACGCCTTTGGATTAACAAGACAAGAAGTTAACTTATTAGCAAAAATATGGTCCAAACATGCCTGATTACATGCAATACAAGTATTTATTTGATCAAAATTTTCTGCCTTCGCTTTATTTACAAATTCAGGGTCAGCTAAGAAAGGACGTGCCATTGAAATCATATCGGCGATACCATCTTTGATAATTTTATGTCCATCTTCAGCTGTATTAATTCTATTTGTTGCTATGACGGGAATTTTAATTTCTTTCTTTACCCTTTCAGTAATCCAAGAGAAGGCCGCCCTAGGTACCATTGTGGCAATAGTGGGGACTCTTGCTTCATGCCAACCTATTCCTGAGTTAATAATGCTTACACCGGCTTTTTCAAGCTCTTTTGAAAACATAATGACTTCATCAAAGCTCATTCCATCACTAACTAAGTCCAACATTGACACTCTAAATATTATAATGAAATCGTCTCCAACCTTTTTACGAGTCGCTGCCATTATTTCGAGTGCTAATCTCATTCTATTTTCAAGCTTTCCGCCGTATTCATCAGTTCTTTTGTTTGTTCTTGGTGCCAAAAATTGATTAATAAAATAACCCTCACTACCCATTATTTCGATACCATCATAGCCCGCTTTTTTGGCAAGCATTGCAGTGTTTGAGAAATCAAAAACTGTTTTTCTTATTTCTAGTTTGGAAATTTTCCTTGCCTTAAATGGTGAGATTGGGGATTTTGATTTCGAGGCTGATACACAAAGTGGGTGATAGCCATACCTTCCTGCGTGTAAAATCTGTAAACAGATCTTGGCACCAGCTTCCTGAACTTTTTGAGTGAGCTTTTTATGTTTTTTTATTTGCCAAGGAAAACTCAATTGACAACCAAGTGGATGAAGTCGCCCCTGTAAGTTTGGTGCAATTCCTCCCGTAACAATTATTCCAACACCACCTTTGGCCCTTTCAACGTAGAAGTCTGCTAGTCTTTCAAAACCATTTTTAGCTTCTTCTAGTCCAGTGTGCATTGATCCCATGAGTATTCGATTTTTAATCTGTGTAAAACCCAAATCTAGTGGAGTGAATAAGTCTGTTTTAGACATCCTTTGTCCCTTTCTTTCAATATTATTTAATTATTACTATTATAGAGGAATGAAAGAAAAATATCATGATTTAATTAACATTTTAGAACCATTTATTGTTTGTTCGCCAAATACAGTCTTAAAAAATGACACTAATTTCTTTGGCAAAAAGATTGGGCCAGAAATGCGTTTTAATCCATTATCTTTACGCTCTCAAAATTTTATCGAGAAGTTGTATTTAATGGATCAAATTACTTTTGGAGGGCAAGGGATGGGAATGGATAAATGGGTCTTTTTTGATTGTGCTGCCATGCCTGGAATAGTTTATGGTTACGCAATAAAAACAGATTTACTTAACGACAAGGATCGTAAGCTCCTAAACGTTGGTAAAGGGGAGTACTTTCCAGTGAGTATGTATATTGCGATTCCAACTCTTGAACCTGATACATGGTTTGGACATAATTTATCCTCGCTAAACAAGAAGATATCCTTTCCATTAAGTGGTCTGGGTCTACTAACTAAGGTATCTGCAATGAACTATTGTGGAATAAACAATCAAATGGGGGCAACTCAGTGGGATTCTCAAGCATTGGGAATTCATTTGAAAATCTCTGAATTAGAACTTTTAAGTGCATACACACCAATTCATTCGAAGGTGAATACACTATGTTATCGTGCTCAAAGTCGAAATTGTGAAGAAGTATTAAATGAGGTGGTAGGGGAGCGAAGCTATACAAAAATTATAAAAGCCGAGTTAGCTGAGTTATGTCAACTTCAAGAAAAAATTGAACTGGGCTCTAAGATATTTCTAGTAAAATTAGAAAGAAAAGATGGTGTTGAAAATTACTTCATAAGAGAAAATAATTAAGCAATTTCTTTGTAGTTATCTATGATTATCATTTTTTTACAACCTGTTTCAGAGCATAAAACAATTTCTTTTTTATAATTCTTAGCATAGACATTAACCGTGCCACAGTGTGGACAGGAGAACTGATAGAACAGTAACATCTGACTTGATTTTGCAATCGTTCTCATCGATAAATCGAGTTCAGAATTATTAAGAGTATTTTTTTTTACGTTCATAGGCACCCAATAGTACCATTGTATCGGGTTATACAGGGATAGACATGAGTTGATTTTGAATCAATTAAAAATATAATTCGAGCATAAATAAATAAACTATAAAAACTAGGAAGATTCTATTTAAAATCTTCCTAGTTTTTATTGAGTTAAAAGAACTATAATACAACAGTAAGAATAAATGGAACTATGAAGAAAACAATCGCTATATATGCAACACCACTTAGTCTATTTTTAAGAGTTAAGTTTGCCAATTTATTACAAAGTGCTATGGGTACTTTTCTTAAAGTAGGGTTTACATACCAAAGAAGTAGTCCAATAACATTAAAAATAAAATGAACTAAAGCAATCGCAAGGCCAGCAACATTTCCTGTTAAAGAAGCTAGTAATGCCGTTGTTGTCGTACCGATATTGGCCCCAATGGTAACAGGTAAGATTGATTCTAGAGTTAGTACCCCAGCACCGGCCATTGGTACTAAAAGTGATGTTGTTATTGAACTTGATTGAACAGCTATTGTCATAAATGTTCCAAACGCAATTGCTATATAACCATTCTTTGCAAGAAGGTTTTCAATGATTTGGCCTTTGTTCGATTCCACAACTGTCTTCATTGTTTTTACTATAAAACCCAATGCAAAAATAATTAATGCTGCCGCGACTATCGCAAGTATGATTCCTGCAACTGAACCATCAAATCCTAAGGTGTCTACTACGAAACTTTTAATTCCCTTAGAGGCAGGTTTGATTGCAGCTTTTATTGGTGATTTAAATTTTAGAGCAGATGTACCTCCGTAGAGCGCACTTGCTAAAAAGGTTGCTGACTTCTCTAGGAAACCGGTCATCATTTCAAGGGGAAGAAGAATTACCACTGTTAAGATATTAAAAATATCATGTACAGTTGCCGCTGCAAAAGCATCTCTAAAATGCTTCTGATTTTTTAAGTAACCAAGGGAAACTAAAGTATTAGTGACACTCGTTCCAAGATTTGCTCCCATAATCATTGGAATGGCTCCGCCTAGTGGTAAAGTGCTAGAGGCTACAAGTCCAACAATAATAGAGGTTGTTACAGATGAACTTTGAAACAAGACAGTTGCAAACATCCCGGAAAATAACGCTAAAAAAGGATTTGCAGTAACATTTAGAAGCCCTTTTGCAAAACCACCTCCCATTAGTTTGAATGATCCACCTAGAACAGATACTCCAACTAAAAAGACATAGAGTAGAGTCACGATAAATAAAAATCGTAGGGTGGCATCTAGGATATCATTCTTTGAAATCTTTTCACCTATGCTATTGGTGTTTGAATTAGGTTGCATGGCATCTCCTTTAGGTTTGTTTCAAAAAAACTTGTATCAAAATTAGAGACTATTTTGTGTTAGGGTTTTGTTAAGGTTTGTTTAGAGTTATGTGTAGTTTATATCCTATTGAAAAGACGTTATTCTATACTTGGTTTTGCTAGCTAAAGTTAATGTGAAATAATGTATTTAATGCTAGAAGGGAATCAGTTAATAATTTGAAGTTGATGATGCGGTCAGTTAGCTTCCTAGTAGTTAAGTGAGTCAAATGAAGAAAGAATCAAATCCTGTTATCAGTAATCAAGTTGGAGTTCATGAGAATATTCTACCTCTTATAGAGAGGTATAGCATGACTGAGTTTAAAAAACCTTATTCAGAAGAATCTATTAAATCCTTTAAACAAATTAGAGAATGGATTTTATTGAATGGTAACAAATCTCTAATTCTAGATATGGGGTGTGGTGTCGGGGAGAGTAGTTTTCATTTAGGAAAAAAATATTCAGATTGCCTTGTCGTTGGAATTGATAAATCTTTGGATCGTTTGGAAAGAAATAATTCATTTAAAAAAGTGTTACCTGCAAATATATTACTTGTTCGGGGGGACTTAATTGATTTATGGCGAATGTTTTTTGAGAATAAAAGTGATTTTAAAATAAAGAAACAATATATCTTGTATCCAAACCCATATCCTAAAAAGAAACATTTAAAGTTACGTTGGTATGGACAACCTGTTTTTAGCTCTATCATGAACTTAAGCTGTCCAATCGAGTTAAGGTCTAACTGGTCTCAGTACCTAGAGGACTTTTTGTATGCCTCTAAAGCTTTTTATCCTAATCTCGATGGGAAAGTTGAGCAATTTGTTCCGGAAATATGTGTCACTCCATTTGAAAGGAAATTTTTAAATTCATCGCAGTCCCTTTATCGACTTGTGATTAAGCCCTTTATTTAAACTCTTTACAGTCCATTGAATTCAATCTGATATTTAATTCGTTTAAATGAGGTTTTAGTTAAAAACCGTTTTTGTATTATTAGAAGTTCACCTACAATAGAGCTAACTACAGTTTATTGAGGAATATATGAATAATAGAGAGTTAAAAAATGTATTTTTAGTGGAGTCATTTGAACATTTAACTTCCATAAGGGAGGATTTAACTCAAATTGAAAAAGATCCTACGAATAAAGAACTTTTAAATAAGCTCTATCGTACAGTTCACACTATTAAAGGGTCTGTTAGCTTCCTTGGGTATAGGAAATTACAAGATATAACTCATTCTGCTGAAAACTTATTAGATGAATTAAGAGAAAATAATTTTTCAATAAATTCAGATATCGTTGATGCACTCTTGGATACATTTGATCTATTTAATTTGATTTTAAAAGGGATCGAGAAGAATGACATTGAAGGTAATATTAATATAGATTCTATTCGGAAAAGGCTCGATAATCTCCTTGCAAATAAAGGCCAACTTCTAAAGCTATCAATTGCTGAAAATAAAAATAATGAACAAAATATGAGGGAAGAAAATAGTCATGAAGGACATGAGAGATCCTTAGATTTTTATTCCTCTGCCTGTGCACCAGATGCTATATCTGTTGATAAAGTACCGGGTGCTAATTCAGTTGTAAAAGTGAATGTGAAAGATTTAGATAAAATTATGAACATTGTAGGAGAGCTTGTTATTACTCGAAATGAAATTGTCCAATACGCTAACTCTAGACAGGTGCAGGAATTGACAACTCTTTCCCAGGAACTAAATAGCCTTACATCTGAGCTTCAAACGGAGGTCATGAAATCAAGGATGCAACCCATAGGTATTATTTTGACTCATTTTGAACGCGCTGTTCGAGATTTTTCGAGGGAAAATAATAAAAATATTAATCTTTTACTTTCTGGACTAGAAACAGAGTTAGATAAAACTCTAGTTGAGAGCATAAAGGATTCACTTGGTCACATCATTAGAAATGCTTGTGATCATGGTATTGAAACAATTGAGGAAAGAAAGATCAAAAATAAGTCAGACCAAGGAATCATTTCAATTAAGGCCTATAATGAAAGTGGACAGGTAGTAATTGAAATCGTAGATGATGGTAGAGGGCTAGATCGTCATAAAATTGGAAAAATGGCCATTAAGAAAAGCCTAATTACAAAAAATCAGTTTGATGAAATGACAGATATTCAAGTTTATAACCTTGTGTTTACCCCTGGTTTGTCTACAGCTAAAAAAATAACGAATGTATCAGGGCGTGGAGTTGGGATGGATGTAGTTAAGACAAATATCGAAAAAATTGGTGGCTCTGTCATTGTTAATTCTGAATTGGGAATTGGCTCCACATTTAAATTGCGAATACCTCAAACATTGGCGATGGTTTCCGCACTTATCACTAAAAATAATAATGAGTACCACACAGTGAAATTAGGTAGGACTTGTTAAATTTGAAATTTGGAAATAAAAGTTAAAATATTATAGCACTGCTGATGAAGGGACCTTTTTTTGTTTCAAAAAACCTAGGTAAGAAGTATCTACACTTCTTACCTAAGCCTTTGGAGTCAATTATTACATTTTAATCTTTATAAATCGTCACACTCTTTTCTATTATCATACCTTTTACAACTAGACTTAAATTCCTTTTTAGAGTCTTTTAAATTATATTCATCAAAATCCGTTTGAACAAATTGTCTACCATTCTCGTAATTTCTTTCTGTCTGTGCTTCAGCTGGAATAGGGTACATATAGTTGTAACCTCTGATGCTTCCAAAAGTTAAATATCTTAAAGATAATTCACTGTAGTAATACATTGGAGCTTCTGTAACGTAGCACCAAGCATCTTTTGCATTTAAATCAACTTCTGCCATCGTTTCTGCTTTTTCACAAGAGATTGCAATCTCTTCTTTGTCCATTTCAAGTCTGGACATTGTCGATTCAATACTTCTCATCTCTTCAAGGTATTTACCTTTTTCGTACTTTCTATATTTTTTCCTAGCATCTTTGTAGTCTTCTTTTAATTGAGCTTTTCTTACTTGCCATAAAAGTTCACCACGTACCGTTAATCCTTCAACCCATTCTTCTGGTGTTGATGGTCTTACTTTTAAATTCCACGCTGGTCTTGGATTAGATCTACTATAGGCCGTACCATGGTCATAAGCGATTGGAAGAGTTCCATCAAAAACCATATCGACTCCATCTACTTGGAGAAGGGGGGCAACATGATATCCCCAGGCCTTATTGCTTTTCGCCATACTTTTTTCACCTCTTGTGATTCCGTCTGGACCGCTTTCAAACCAGCTAAGCTTGGTTGGAAAATCTAAATTCTCTTTCCATTTATTAGTGTAATGAATGAAAATTTTTCTAGTATTGTAACCAAAATCTCTTTTGATATCTCGGGTCCAGATATTTGCTCTTTTAAAGCAATCTTTTCCTTTAACATCAATTTTCATATTATCCCAGATGCGATCGGCTGTTCTGCCTGGGATATTATCGTATTCATATCCTTGCATTGGTGACATTGGTGCAGCAAAGGCCGCCTGTGCGGTAATTGCAAGTAACGCTGGAACGATTAGCTTTTTCATAAGTTGACTCCTTAATTTGTCTTTTCCGTTCTAATATTGAATTTTAATTATGTAATAGCTTGTGCGGCGAGTTATAGCACAGAAGTTTCTAAGTATTTATTAAAATGACACTTAGTGTAAATATTATAAAATACATGTTTTTTGATATAATTATAATGTAAAAACAGTGGCTTGAAGTCTTTTTTGAGATAATAACTGACTTGTAAGGTCATGTAAGTTGAAAAAGTGTTTAACTTTAGTTAAGTTACTGTCTCAGGGAGATTCAAAATGATAAAAAACTTAACTATTTTATTACTAAGTCTATTTGCTTTCAAAGCAACTGCTGAGACAAGAATTGTTTACGGCGAAGATAACCGTCTAGACTTAAAAAATGTTCACGATGAAAAAGTACAAAAAATAGGTGATGCAATTGCCGGGAGAGTTTTTAAATACTCTTACACAGAAAGCGAAGATAAAAGTAGCGTTGCTTTCGACAGAGTTTTAAGCCTCTCACATCCAAGATCAATGAATGTATGTAAAGAAGAAAGATTTGCAGACCAGCCGACTGTTGCTGATTGTACTGGTTTTCTGGTAGGTGAAAACTTACTTGTAACGGCAGGGCATTGTATGGTGAGAATGGGTCAAACCGTTGAAAACGATACTTCAAGCGCATGTGATTCTAATTCATGGATGTTTGATTATAAAATGGACTCTAAAGGATCAATTGACCTTAAAAATGTAAAAGCTGATAATATTTATAACTGTAAAAAAGTTATTTATGGAAAGTATGAAAAAGATAACGATTTCGCTTTGATCGAACTAGACCGTAAAGTAGTAGGTCGTGAACCATTAAAGCTAAATTCTAAAGGTACTCCTAATGAAGGAACTGAAATCTTTGTAATGGGCCATCCTACAGGACTTCCATTAAAGTATGCTGATGGTGCAAAAATCTTTGATATTAATGAAAACTACTTCACTACCAATCTTGATACTTTTGGTGGGAACTCTGGTTCGCCAGTAGTTAACTTAGAAACAATGGAAGTAGAAGGAATTCTTGTTAGAGGTGATACAGATTATTATCCACACACAACTGAAGATGGAAAGAAATGTATGAAAGTTAATTCTTGTGACAGCCAGAGAGAAAACTGTATAGAAGATGACAAAAATATTAAAGGGGAACACGTTACTGTGATCTCAAAAATTACTGATAAACTTTAAGAAAAAAATATTAAAAAATAACAAGGCCTTCTTTCTAAAAGAGGGCTTTTTTTTATATCCTGTTTAAAGCATTTTTCACATTAATGACACTAGAACTTTGAATTAGTCCTTCCAGGTCTGTATTAACAGTTCCTGAAAGCATGATTATATCTTTGATTTCTTTGGGGCTTAAGTTCTTATTTGCACTCTTTATTACAGCTGCAAGGCCTGCCACTATTGGTGTTGCCATTGATGTTCCCATAGAGCCTTTGTACGGAATATTACTTGAAGCACATGGTCCATCGCAATAAGGAAGGGCAATGGAATTTAGCTTTCCTGTATAGGTATCTCCGCCAGGTGCAGCGACATGAACAGTAGCACCACCAAAATTTGAATACTCTGTTAATTCATCATAAAGATTCACGCTTGCAACAGACATCACATTATCTTCTTGAATGTTTGCTGGATATATTGGTAAGTCATCATTGCAATCCCCAAGGCCATCGTTTCCACCATTTCCAGCGGCTGCAACAAGTAAGGAATTATTTTTTGCTAATTTTACTGCATTGATGATTTGTTGAACCTCTGCTGTTACTTCTGATCCAACCGTGCCTCCGAGGGATAGATTTATAACATCTGCACCACGATCTATGGCGTAAAGTATTCCAGCTGCAATTGTTCCAAGGTCACCTCGTCCATCCGCGCCTAGTACTTTAACGGGAAGGATCTTCGCTTTTGGTGCTACTCCCATATATGTACTTGCCGCAAGTCCTGCAACATGACTCCCATGACCATTATCATCAATTGGATATGCATCTCCATTATAAAAATCCCAACCAACATAATCATCTGAAAAACCATTTCCATCATCATCAAAATTATTACCTTGATCACCATGTCTGTCGCTATTGTTAAGAAGGATATTAGGGCTTAGGTGAGGGTGATTGTAATAAACACCAGTGTCAATAATTGCAATGGTAATTCCCTCTCCGAGAGCTGTTACATCCAGAGCATTAATTTGCTCTAAGTGGGGAAAGTACCTCCCTGCATTTTGACTTCTGTATTGTGGTGTATGCGCACCAAAAAATTGATAATTTGTTGTTGAAGTGGCTTTAAAATCACCAGCAAATAAAACATCGTCATAGAGTTTGTTTTTTCTGAATTTCGAATTTGGTCTTATCTTTGCCAATTCTTTTTCTGATATTCCAATGAACTCAATAATCTTTCTTTTTTCATTTATTACCCTAAATTGAATTCCAAATTCCTCTGCGATGGCATTGGCTTCGGAGGTACTTGTACAACTAGCAATAATTCCGACCTGATCTTTAGTCTTTGGGGCAGATGACTTTTCTGTTATGCCTTTTCCGCAGGATGCGAAAAAAATACAAAAAATAAGGCCATAAATAGAATTCCCTTTCATATATACCTCGATTGTCTGTCTTCCTGACTGACGTATATCTATTGTGCAAGCACTATACCATGATTCACCGTTTGAATTTTAGGGGGTTATAATTGATATAGTGGGACTGGTGTCAATGTGGGGTGTCAAAACCTTAACACTTTCTTTTTGCCGTCTATTTGGCATTAATGTATAGTAAGTCATGGAAAAAATACAAATTTTCGGTGCGAAAGTTCATAATTTAAAAGATATAAACGTTGAGATTCCCAGGAATACTTTAACCGTTATTACTGGTCCTTCTGGATCAGGAAAGTCCTCATTGGCCTTTGATACTTTGTATGCGGAAGGACAAAGAAGATACATTGAATCTCTATCCAGTTATGCAAGGCAATTTCTTGGTCAAATGGAACCACCTGATGTGGAGAGTATAACAGGATTAAGTCCTGCGATTGCGATTGATCAGAAATCAACAAGTAAAAATCCTAGATCAACTGTTGGAACTATAACTGAAGTGTATGATTACCTAAGGGTTCTCTACGCTCGAGTTGGTGATGCTTATTGTCCTGAATCTCAAGAACTTCTTGAAGCGCAATCAGCTCAGCAAATAGTCCAAACACTTTTGAAGAAACCTGAAAAAACAAAACTTCAATTATTAGCACCTGTTATTAAGCAACAAAAAGGTGAGCATAGAGACCTTATTCAAAAATTCTTATCTCTTGGTTTTTCAAAAGCAAGGCTTAATGGAAAAATGATTACTTTAGAAGAAGGTTTAAAATTAGAAAAAAATAAGAAGAATGACTTCGAAATCGTTATTGATAGAATTGTAGTTAAGCCTGGAATTAAAGGACGTCTAACTGATTCAATTGAGCAAGGTTTAAAGCTTGGAGAAGGAAGTCTGTACGTTCTTTGTAATGATGAATTAGAATTTTATAGCGAGCATCTTTATTCACATAAGAGTGGAAAAAGTTATCCGGAATTAGAACCAAGATTATTTTCATTTAATTCACCCCTTGGTGCATGTAACTCTTGTAATGGCCTTGGGGAAAGTAAAGTTTTTGAGAGATCAAAATATGTAGAGAGCGAATCTTTAGCTTTTTCTGAGGGAGCTATCACTGCTCTTGGGAAGAGAGGTTCTTTTTATTATCAAATGGTGAAGTGTATTTTAACTGAAGAAGGTGTGTCAGAAGATACACCAGTTAAAAAGTGGCCTAAGAAAGTTTATAGAACGATTTTTGATGGAAGTGAAAAAGAATATACCTATAAGTTTAAGTCAGACAACTCTTCCTATACATTTACAAAAGCATTCGTTGGACTTGATGCTTGGTTAGATAAAAAATACCTTGAAAGTAATTCTGATAAAGTCAGAGGCGATCTTGAAAAATTTATGAATATAAAGACATGCCCAAAATGTGAAGGTATGAGACTTAATGCCTATGCTCGAAATGTAAAAATTGCCAATACTGGAATTATGAGTGTTTCTCAACTTTCAATTGAAGATGCGTATGACTTTTTTAAAAAATTAAAATTTAAAGGTAACAAAAAAATAATTGCAGACAAACTTTTAAAAGAGGTGAATTCAAGACTGAAATTTTTAGTAGATGTCGGTCTTACATACTTAAGCTTGAATCGTGCTGCAAATACATTATCGGGTGGTGAGTCTCAGCGAATTCGCTTGGCAACCCAGATAGGTTCCGCACTCTCTGGTGTTCTCTATGTTTTGGATGAACCTAGTATTGGACTACATCAAAGGGATAACGATAAACTCATTCAAACTCTTATACATTTAAGAGACCTTGGTAACACTGTTATTGTTGTGGAGCATGATGAAGATACAATGCTTGCAAGTGATTACATTATTGATATTGGGCCAGGAGCTGGAATACATGGTGGTGAAGTCGTCGCCTTCGGGAAACCAAGTGTTATCAAGAAAGCAAAGTCTATAACAGGTGCATACCTTTCAGGAAAAGAATCAATTGCTATACCTGAGGTAAGAAAAAAATTATCAAAATTTATTAAGCTAAAAGGTGTTACTAAAAATAATCTTGTGAACCTTGACGTTAGTTTTCCACTAGGAGGACTTGTTTGTATCACAGGTGTTTCCGGCTCTGGAAAATCAACACTTGTGCATAATGCTTTAGTCCCAGGAATTAAGAATGCTGTTAATAAGGGACATGATTATCCTATTTGTTATAAATCAATCACTGGTGTCGAGAATGTAGATCAAGTAATTGAAATTGATCAAAGTCCAATCGGACGTACTCCTAAATCAAACCCAGCAACTTATACTAAACTCTTTGACCAAATACGAACTTTATTTGCTAATACAAATGAATCAAAGGTCAGAGGTTATAAAGCCGGACGTTTTAGTTTTAACGTTAAAGGTGGAAGGTGTGAGAGTTGTGAAGGGAATGGTCAAATTAAAGTAGAAATGAACTTTCTGCCAGATGTTTATATAAAGTGTTCTGAGTGTAGTGGTAAACGTTATAATCAAGAAACTTTAAATATAGCTTATCGTGGAAAAAATATTTCTGATATCTTAAATATGTCGATTGAGGAAGCAACAGAATTTTTTATTCATCATAAAAAAATCCATAGAGCATTAGCAACACTTGATTCTGTAGGTCTCGGATATATAAAATTAGGTCAAAGCTCCACTACCTTGTCTGGTGGTGAGGCTCAAAGATTAAAATTATCAAGAGAGTTAAGTAAGGCGACAAGAGGTCATTGTCTTTATGTTTTAGATGAACCTACGACGGGACTTCACTTTAAAGACATACAAGTCCTATTGGATGCAATGCTTAGGCTTATAGACCTTGGACATTCAATTCTTGTAATAGAGCATAATCTTGATGTTATGAAAACTAGTGACTACCTTATTGACCTTGGTCCTGAGGGGGGAAAATATGGTGGGAAGATTGTCGCAGAGGGAACTCCAGAACAAGTTGCAAAGAAAAAGAAATCTATTACAGGTAAATATTTAAACAAAATTTTATAACGGTGACTTATTTATGAAAACATTATTAAAGAATGTCAAAACAACAAAACATCTTTTAGGACAAACTGGTGAGGATTTCATTAGCGTTGAAGTCCTTATTAGTAAGGATATAATTGAACAGGTTTCTTTAGATAAAATTGAAGGAAACTTTGATCAAGAAATCGATGGGAAGGGATTTTTTCTTTCACCAGGTTTATGTGACCCTCAAGTTCACTTTAGGGAACCAGGACTCGAGTACAAGGAAGATATCGAGTCTGGAAGTAAAGCCGCAGTTAAAGGTGGTTTTACGACTGTTATCTCTATGCCTAATACAAGTCCTACTGCTGATAATAAAGAAACTGTAAATTACATGTGGAAAAAATCTCAGGAAGTCGGAATCTGTCGTGTTTTTCCAACCGGTGCTGTAACTATTGGTCTTGCAGGAAATGAGCTACCAAATTTTTCTGAAATGAAAGAAGCTGGTGCCATTGCATTTACAGATGATGGTAAAGGGGTTCAAAAAGATGAGATCTTTAAAGCTGCAATGATAGAAGCGAAAAAATTGAATATGCCTGTGTTGGACCATTCTGAAGATGAATCATTATCATTAGGCGGAGCAATTCATAAAGGCGAAGTTTCGAATAAGTATGGTGTTAAGGGAATTGACTCCGACTCTGAATCTGTTCATGTTGAACGAGGATGTCATTTGAGTGCAGAAACAGGTGCTCATTATCACGTCCTCCATATTTCAACTACGAAATCTATAAACTTTGTTAGAGAGGCCAAGAAGAAAGGAATTAAAGTGACTGCTGAAGTTTCACCTCATCATTTATTATTATGTGATGAGAGTATTCCTGAAAGAGAACCAGGCGAGCTCAATCCAAATTGGAAGATGAACCCTCCACTGAGGTCTAAAGCCGACAGAGAAGAATGTGTGAAGGCTTTGCTTGATGGAACCATTGACGCTATTGCAACAGATCATGCACCTCATGCACCTCATGAAAAAGCGAAAGCAATCCAAGAGGCACCGTTTGGAATTATTGGTTTAGAAACAGCTTTCCCTCTAATCTATACAAACTTTGTGAAGACAAATCAGCTTAGTTTAAATAAGTGTATCGATTTAATGAGTAAGCAGGCCGGTGGGCTTTTTGGTTTAGATATGGGGGTGATTAAAGAGGGAAGCCGAGCGGACTTAGTTCTTTTTGACCTAGAAAGTGAATTTGAAATTAACACAGAGTTCTTTGCTTCTAAGTCTCAGAATTCTCCATTTATTGGAAACAGATTATTTGGAAAAACAAAACTAACTATATTTGAAGGAAAAACAGTCTTTGAAAGTCTGTAAAAAAAGGAAATTACATGGAAGTAAGTGAGATTGTAAAAAAAGCGTATGAATTAGCAAAAAAAGTTCAAGACAATGCACATGCCCCTTATTCTAACTTTCATGTTGGTGCGGCAATAAAACTTAAAGGACAAGACGACATTGTTGTTGGCTGTAATGTAGAGAATGCCTCCTATGGAGCAACAGTTTGTGCTGAAAGGGGAGCTATTCAATCCTCGGTGGCCACTTTTGGTAAAAAAGAATTTGAATTTGTAGTAGTTGTAAGTAATACACAGCCAGCAATCGGGCCATGTGCTCTATGTTTACAAGTATTAAGTGAATTTGCCGATAAGGATCTTCCTATATATTTTTCAAATAAAATTGAAATTCAAAGAGTTGTTAAATTTGGGGAACTTTTAACTCAACCCTTTTCTGAGGTACCCAAAACTATTTAATGAATCAATATTATCAAGTTGCCGTAAATTTTCCAAGAACACCAAGTGTCTTTACCTATAAGTCATCAGAAGACTTTTTTATGGGGGACTTAGTTGATGTACCTTTTGGAAAAAGGAAAGCTCAAGGAACAGTTCTTGGAGTCACACCTGCCGACAAACTTGATTTAATTGAAGACAAAAAAATTAAAGAGATATCAAATAGAGTTGAAAATGCTTTTCGTTTACACGAAAAAGAATTAGAACTCTATAAATGGATGAGTAAATACTATCACTACTCTCTGGGGAAACTTATTTATGATTGCTTACCTAAGATTTTAAAAAGACCTAGGAAAGTCGATTTTATTCAAGGTGTAAATGAAGAGATACCTTTCGATTTAAATTCAAAGCAACAAGAAGTATTCGAAGAGATAAATGCACTAGCTAAAAATGGTTTTTCTCAGCACTATATCCATGGAGTAACAGGAAGCGGTAAATCCGCTGTTTATCTTAGTCTGATGAAGGAAGCAATCTCTGCTGGTAATTCAGTTCAGTTCCTTCTACCCGAAATTAATTTAACTCCGCAGTTTACAACCATGTTTGCAACATATCTTGGTTGTAAGGTTTATACTTACCATAGTGGAGTTACGCCTTCTGAAAAATATCATATTTGGAAAGCTCTAAATGAATCAGAGGAACCTGTTCTTGTTATGGGGGTAAGAAGTTCGATCTTTTTACCCATTCAAAAACTTGGACTAATTATTGTTGATGAAGAGCATGACCAAAGTTTTAAGCAAACTGATCGTTGTCCATATAATGGTCGTGATGTTTCAATTAAAAAAGCTCAGCTCCATAACTGCCCAATTGTTTTGGGAAGTGCCACTCCTACAGTTGAAAACTATTATCAATTTGAATCGGAGACTGCGAATAGACACTATTATGAGCTCAGAGAAAGAGTTAGTACTGGTGGTTTTCCTAAACTTAAACTTTTCGATACCAAAAATAGGTTTAAAGAAAAAGATCCGGCATGGCCTTTCCTTGATGAAACGCTAGTCGAAATAAAAGACCATCTTGAAAGAGGTGAGCAAGTTCTTATTTTTATAAATAAACTTGGTTACTCTAGCTTTATTCAATGTCGTAACTGTAGCCATCAATTTTATAATGATGACTGTGGTTGCCAGAACAATTTAAGATATTTCAAAAAGAAAAATTGCCTAAGTTGTTCACATTGTGACTTTGTAATGCCAATGCCACAAGAGTGTCCTGAGTGTGCGAGTATAAGTCTTATGAATAAAGGATTTGGAACTGAGAAAGTGGAACAAGTTCTAAGTGGAATTTACCCCGACTATAATATTGAAAGATTTGATCGTGATGAGATTAAAACAACCAAGGATTTAACATCAAAACTTGATCGTTTTCATAATAAAGAAATAGATGTTTTTGTTGGAACTCAAATGCTTGCAAAAGGGCATAATTTTAAACGTGTTAACCTTGTTGTGATTCTAGGAATTGACTCTTCATTAAACTATGCAGATTTTAGATCTTCTGAAAAAACTTATCAATTAGTAGAGCAAGTAGCTGGTAGGGCCGGAAGGTACGCCGAAGACTCTCAAGTAATCATCCAAACAATGAATCCAGACCACGCTATTTTTGAACTCATTCAGGCACATTCATTCGATGGATTTTATAAAGAAGAATTAACACTTCGGGAGCTATGTCAGTGTCCACCATTTTCTAAAATGGCGATGGTGTATTTTTCATCTAGGTTTAGAGAGCAGTTGATCAAGGCGATTTCTCAAGTCGCTGGCCAATTAAATAAAGTGATCATAAGTAATTTTGAATCAGTTAGGTTACTTGGACCTACACCTCTTGGTATCGAGAAGAAAGCAAATCAATTTACTTGGGCGATTATGCTTAAAAGTGAGCAGATAAATGATCTTCACGGGGTTATCAGCACTTTTGAATCTAATTACAAACCCATTCACAATATTACCTACAAAGTTGATATCGATCCGATGCATATTCTGTAGAGCTACTCCACAGGGTCATGACCACCAGGGTGAAATGGGTGACACTTACAAATTCTTATAATTATTTTCCATAACGCTATGTGTACCGGGAGCTTGGTAATACTCTCTTTTGCGTATTCTGAACATGTTGGATGAAACCTACAGTTTGGTCCGAGCATTGGTGAAATAAGCTTTTGATAACCAAGAATGATCAATAAAAGGAACTTTTTTATAAATTTCATAGAGTTGTCTTATGTTGGAAATCCCTTTTGTTCAAGTGGTTATTAGGAATCACTGGCATTTTTATAGGTTTATGATCTCTGAGGTAGTCACTAGATTTTAGTTAGACATTAAATGAAATGCACTAGCTCTGCTGCAAAAACTATGATAAAAGTCACAACTTAATTACTATGGAGAATACAAATGATAGATCAATCCTACTCAGAAAACACATCCGTAAAAAGCCAAGTGGTAAGTGATATCCTAGACTGCGAGTCAAAAGATGCTTCGGGCCTAAATGACTTTCAAAAATTACCAACTAAGGAGCTTATCGCTATCCCTAGAGTTGGAATTAATCGATATAGATTACCTATTGAATTAACTAATAAGTTTGGTGAAACTCGTTCTCATGACTGTGAAGCCTCGATGTATGTCAACTTGGACGCAAATAAAAACGGCGTAAGTATGTCGAGACTATGTACAATACTGCAAGCTGTTTCATCGACCGATACTTTAAGTGGAGAGTTTTTCAAAAATGTTTTAGGACGATACCGCCTTGAGCTTACCGATGAAAATGATACTGAGCTTATTAAGTCAGCATTTTTAAATATTAAATTTCAATACCCGGTAAAGCAAAAATCTTTAAAGAGTGATAACTGGGGTTGGCAGTACTACCCAGTTTCTTTGAAAGGGATTGAGACTAAGGAAGGTGGGTTTCAGTATCATGTTACTTTAACATATGAGTACTCATCAACTTGTCCTTGTTCACTTTCAATGGCGAAGCAATATGAAAGAGAGTACGCTGAAGGTAAAACTCAAGAAGGTGTTGGAATTGGCGTTCCACACTCTCAAAGGTCAAAACTTACATGTACTGTAATAGTGGATCCATCTAAAGAATTTTTTATTGAAGATTTAATTATAATGCTTAAAAGAGCAATCCCTACAGAGACTCAAAGTCTTGTTAAAAGACTCGATGAACAGGCCTTTGCTATTCTTAATGGTACGCACCCTATGTTTGTTGAGCATGCAACAAAGAGAGTTTCTAAAGTTCTTAATAACGAGGAAATAGTTCTAGACTGGTTAGTAGAACTTGAGCATATTGAGTCCCTTCATAGTCATAATGCTGCGGCAGTGATTTATAAAGGTGTTGAAAATGGGTTACGAGCTGATACAATCTTTTAATGAAAACCGGAACTCTTAGAAAACTCAAAGCAGATAAAAAAGATATTATTCAATATTTCTTACCAATTGGTGGAGAGGATATCCCTCTAAACGAGCTTATTGGTAAGAAAGTTACTTTAGAGTATACAGGAAATATCTACTGTGTAGCTACAAATAAGAAAATTAAAAAGGCTTACGGACAAGGTTATAGCTGGGAGTCTTTTATCACACTTCCAGAGTGTGATACATGCATCGTTAAGCCTGAACTCTGTCATTATTCAAATGGAACCTGTAGAGATCCTGAGTGGGGTGAGAACTATTGTTTAAAGACTCACGTTATTTATATTTCTTTAACGAGCGGAGTGAAAGTCGGAATTACTAGACAAACTCAGGTTCCAACCAGATGGATTGACCAAGGCGCTGTTAAAGCTATAAAACTCTGTGAAGTTAAAGACAGAATTACTAGTGGTAAGATTGAAGTCGAGATTGCTAAAGAGTTGGGTGATAAAACTAATTGGCGTAATATGCTGAAAAATGTCTATGAAGACAAAGACCTACTTGAAATAAAGAAAGGTGTTCTTAAAAAATATAGCGTTTTACTAGAAAAATATAAAGCTGAAATAGCTGATGATGAAGTTTACGAATTTAACTATCCTGTTGAAAATTACCCTGAAAAAGTAACATCGTTTAATCTATTAAAAAATCCTAAGATTGAAGATGAGCTTATTGGTATTAAGGGGCAATATTTAATTTTTAAAACAGGTGTTATAAATATTCGAAAGTATCAGGGCTACGAAGTTAACCTAGAGTACTAATATGGAAAACTTACTTATTGCAATCGTCATTTTACTTGCAATTCTTGTCGTAGGGCTACTTGGTGTTGTTGTTGTCTTTTTGAGTAAACTCGTCAAATTGAAAGAGAAAAAAGAGAATGATGGCACGAAAGAAATTTCACCTGAAGTCATGGACGCAATCGAACAAGAAAATCAGAGCAAAAATAATTTTCCCAGCCAATTTTGTATTGATCACCCTGAACTTGTGGCCAAGGGGATGTGTTCAATTTCTAATGAAATTTATTGTGAGCTTTGTCTCACTAAAGAGGACGATGTTAAGATCGCTAGGAAGTACCTTGATTTATGGTTAGATTCTGAATGGGAAGATATCTTCATGGTCAGCAATGAAGTTACCGGGGCAGATAAACTGAACGAATTAATACGCCTTAAAAAAGAATTCTGGCATAAAGAAAATATTCCGTTAGTAACACAAAAACAATTCAAAATTAATATTGAAAACGATCGAATTGAAGCCTACACTATGGTAAAAGGTCGAGCTGAAGATCGAGATTTAATTAAAACAACTTTCGATTTTCTTAATTCATAAGGAAAGTAATATGGCACAAGTAATTTACAACACTCTTTCTGGTAAGAAGGAGAAATTTATTCCTCTAACTGATAATGAAGTGAAAATGTACTTATGTGGACCTACTGTTTACGATTTTCTTCATATTGGGAACTTTAGAGGTGCCATAACGTTTAACCTTATTCGTAATTGGTTTGAGTACTGCGGAAACAAGGTAACTTTTGTTTATAACTATACTGATGTGGATGACAAAATTATTGAACGTGCAAACAATGAAGGCGTTGAGACATCTGTTATAACTGAGCGATTTATTAAGGAATTTGAGACTGACTTTAGAATGCTTGGATTGAAGCCACATGATTTTAATCCTAGAGTTTCTGAACATATGGACGATATCATCGCCATGGTTGAAACAATTATAGAGAATGGAAAAGCTTACGTTGTTGATGGAGAAGTTTTTTTCGCAATTGATGAATTTAAAACTTACGGTGAACTATCTAAGAAAAAATTAGATGAATTGGAAGTAGGTCAACGTGTTGAGGTTGATAAAAAGAAGAAAAATCCAGCGGACTTTGTTCTTTGGAAGCCTGCGAAGCCAGGTGAGCCTTCATGGGAATCTCCATGGGGAAAAGGAAGGCCAGGCTGGCATATAGAATGTTCAGCAATGGTTAAGGCCATACTTGGCGAAACAATTGATATTCACGGTGGGGGAGTTGATCTTCAGTTTCCACACCATGAAAATGAAATCGCTCAAAGTGAAGCATGTAACTGTACTAAATATTCAAACTTTTGGGTTCATAACGAATTTATAAATTTTGGAGCCGAAAAGATGAGTAAGTCTTTAGGTAATGTTATTACCGCCAGAAATTTTATGGAAAAGTATGACCCAGAAATCTTAAAGTATCTGTTTTTATCAGCTCATTATAGAACTCAGATGAGTATTACTGATGATAAGTTACTTCAAACTATTTCAGCTCTGAATAGGATTTATACGGCACTTGAGTTAGCAAATAACACAGTTGCAGAAGTTCAAGACGATGGCCAAATGGATAATGGTTTTGCAAAAAAGCTGGAAGGCTTTGATAGTAAAATTAAGAAAGCGCTTAATGATGATTTTAATTCGGCAGAACTTATTTCTTATCTTTTTGAGGGAACTAGAACTTTTAATGCTCTTGGTTTTGTAAATAAAAAGAAAAAAAATGCAATCCATAAGGGATGTTCAGAACTATTTCTATCATGGATGAAAAAGTATGGAGATATGAGTGCTTTATTTAACTCAGCACCATCTGAAATGCTTAATAGACTTGATGAGATTCTTATCAGTATGAGAGATATTGATAAGAAGAAGGTAGAAGGATTAGTTGAACAAAGAAACGCAGCTAGGGACGCTAAAGACTGGGATCAAGCTGATAAAATTCGAGGTGAACTAGAGTTACTTGGTGTTGAACTGTTTGATGGCCATGAAAGAGGCTGGAAAGTTAAAGTAAACGAATAAATATAAAAAAAGGAGAACATTACTGTTCTCCTTTCTAAATATAATAAAATAAATTATTAGCTAAAACTTACAGAACTACCTAGAGATTTTGACATTCTCCCGTGGTAACTTTGTAATTCACCTCTTTCAGACTCTTCTTTACAGCCAATGCACATTGTACTCGTAGGCCTTGCTTTCAATCTTGTAAACGATATAGACTGTCCACAGTCCTCGCAGCCGCCGTAGTCTTCAGTCTCCATTAGATCTAGGGTCTTGTTTAACTTTTTTAGATAGAGTGATTCTCTTGTAGCGAATCGAAGCTCTGTTCTTCTCATAATGTCATCGTTTGCTGAATCGACTTCGTCCTTTCCTGAGTCAGATTCGTTGATGGCCTTGTGTGGTGCTTCCAGGTTAAGCTTGTTTGCAATTCTCTCTTTTTCAGCAAGAACTTTCTCTTTAAGTTCATTAAACTGTTTTTTCGTCAGATGATTATTCGTTCTTGAACTGGTCATCAGTCTCTCTCCTTGTAAAAGTTCCCTCTCATGTCACTATCACTATTTTTTTATGTATAGAGATTAAACCAGTGTGGTTTTTGATGTGCAAACGGTGTAAGAAAGTATTAGTTATTAGACCTAATTTGACCTTGAATAGCCTTGTAGAATAAACATTTGTTAAGAAATAAATAAGAATAATTTGCTGTAAGAAAAAAAATCTTTTGCTTGAAATCCTTTCGCGCAAAAGAAATATTATGTGTGAGTTAAATTTCTTCTTAAGATAATTTTAGGCGCTTTCTTTAAAAATTGAAACGAATATTTTTGATTAATATCATATTTTCTTTAAGTTCTAGGCAGTTAATGTTTGTAGTTTACCTTATTACTCTACATAAGAGTTAAATATTGTTTTTAGAAGTTCTTCTTTCTCAACCTCTATCGAATTTGCATCTAGAAAGTTCTCGAGTTGCTTTATTCTTTCTTCTACAGCACTTAGCTCTTTAAGAATCTTGTAAGAATTTTGTAAAACCATGAAAAATATCCTTTCTTTTGATTGTACATACTTTTGTTAGGGGTTGCAAACAAAAGTATTGTGTGTTAAATTCTTTTTACACATTTCCAATAACTTTCCTTTAAAGGGGTCTTAGGTGAAAACTTAAGGCCCTTTATCTTTACTGAGTTTTAAATTAACAAATTTTTTTAAGGACAATTTGGGGCTGTTACTTTTTATTACTTATAATAAAACCAGTAAATGCTGCTGTAACAGCAATGTTTTTTGTACTAGCGCTTTCAAATAACTCAACTTCATTTCCATCTAACCAGATACCCTTACACACTGGGCAGCTATCAATTATAATATTGCCCTGACGAAGCTTGTTCATCTTGTTTCCATCAGATGGACACTCTCTTTGTGGTTCGTGTTGAATATTAAAGTCACCTGAACAGCGATTGCAGAGGTTCATTTTTTCTTTAATATGAGTGATCTTGCACTTTGGACATAACTTATTCATATAGGTTCCTATTTTAAGTATATTTGTATTATTTTATACTAAAGAAGGATCAGAGTAAATTTTGAGTGATATGGCAAAGTTTGAAGTATTAACGACTCATTATACTTTTAGATACAGGCTTCAGTGAAGAATGTGTTTGAAACTTGATCACAGGTGACGACAAGTCCTGCATTCTTATCTTTAAAGATATCTGTTGAGCTAGTTACTGAGGAAATATCCCAGCCATCCACGTTTAGAGAAACTAAGTTTTTTGTGTATAGAAACATAAGACTCATGTCCTCTACGTTTGAAGTGTCAAAATGGCTTAAATCAAGTGATGTTATAGATGACATACTGTTAAACATATTTGACATCGAAGTAACAGACTTAGTGTTGAAATTACTTAAATCAAGACTTGTGAGGTTAGATGTGGCAAGAAACATGAGGGTCATATCAGTAACTTTAGAAGTATTAAAATGACTAAGATCTAGCGTTGTAATTGCATTTACCTTGTAAAACATCCTGCTCATATCAGTTACCGAAGAAGTATCAAAGTTAGAAATATCGAGGCTGGATAAAGCTTTTGCTTCGTAAAACATTCCTCTTAAGTTTGTCAAAGATGGAGTACGCCAGCTACTTAGGTCCACATTAGTTAATTTGTCTGCTTTGTAAAACATTGTTGCAACTGTAGTAACAGTTTGTGTTTCACCACCTGAGAAGCTTTCAAGGTTTTTGCAGCCTGAGAAAGCTGAGGCAAGATCAATCCAACCTAAGTTTCCAAAATTTGCAACCGAAATAATGTTATTTCTTGATCCGGTATATGCGAAATACCAAGCCTGTGCCAAACCAGAAATAGTGACTATGTAATCGCCAGCTGAAGTGTATGTATGATTTTTGTTTAAATCAGATGCAGATATAACTTTTTGGGGGGCACTTCCATCACCCCAGTCAACTTTAAAATTATACTTATAACCTTCTTTTAAAGGTAAGGAGATTGTCTCGTTTGGAGTCGTTGTTCTCCAGGTTGAAACAAAAGGAATTGAAGGCTCAACTTCAAATGTAATTGTTGAAATATTTGAGGGTCCAGTCTCCGTCTTAACTCGATAATCAAAACTTGCATTTCCTGTGTAGTCATCTGTACTTTGAATTCCCACAGAGCAATCACCCTCAGAGTTACATGAACACGCTGTTGAAACTTTTACTTCTGATAAATTGAGTATCGAACAGGCGATTGCTTTTTTTCCACTTTCATCCGAATACGGTAGTATGATTAGTGATTCTCTATTTTCAACAATATTTAAAACATCTCTATTTTCCACTATTGGTAAAATATCTTTTGCATTTATTGTAGTCTTAATCGTACTGGGCTCACAGCCGATTAAAAATACTAGTGATAAATATATTAAATGGAGAGAGTAATTCATTCGCTAAAATATCCTTTTTATAAAGTTTAGGTTTTGATGGTTTTTCAGTCCTTATTTTAACATAGGTTAACTTAAATAATCTAATAGTTCATTCATTTTAGCTCTTAAGTAACTGGAAATATTGATAAAGTAAATGAATTATTTAAATTCAAAGATCCTTGAATTTTTTTATGAAACTTAAGTTTTATCGGCTTTTGCAAAAAAAAAGAGCCATATCTATAAAATTAGCTTAATGGAGAAAATCAACAAAAGTAGTATTAAAAGAGCTTTTTTAGTCTTTGGTTTTACTAATCCATTATACTTAACACCGAGTGAGCCTGAGAAATATGCTCCAAATGCGATGATAAGAATAAAAGCTATGTTTACATTTCCAACGAGGCCCATGTTTAAAATTTCATTTGAAAAATGTAATTGAGTATTTTTTTTAAAAAGATGTGGAGCGACTCCAATAAAAGTTGCGACTACCATGGCCATATTTGCGTATGGTGAGACAAGCTTTAGTGGAACTTTTATTATATTAATAAAAATAGGGGTAAATATAATTCCACCTCCAAGGCCTGTTATGGAAGATATAAAGGCACCAATAAACCCAGTGATACCAAGTAAACCTCTGGATGGTTTAAATGTTTCTATTGGGTGATCTTTGGTTTTAAAGACTAGAAGCTTTATGACCATAAAAATGAGAATGACACCCATAGCTTTTTTCGCCATTGCTGTATCGATTAAGTAGAGTACTTGGGTTCCAAGTAATCCTCCAACTGAACAAGTAATTAAAAAAGTGATCATTATATTTTTAGGCGGAAGAAGATTTTTTTTGGCAAATTTAAATGAATTGTTAAGTGTTACGACAAAAATACTCCCTAAGCTAATTGGGATAACAATAGAGGCAGGAAGTTTTGGATAAAGTGTATAGAGAACAGGTACGATAAGACTACCACCTCCAATTCCGAAAAAAGAGCTCATAAAACCAATGACTAAACCAAGAATAAAGAGTTGAAATATTTCCATAGAACTAAGATATTGGTTATATTCACAATTGTCTAAATTAAAAACTCCGTTTACACTTTAATGAAGTACCTGTTTTTAAAGAGGTTAGTAGGTAAATAATTCCGAATTTACCTTCTGAATCTAATTTAGTCGCAAATCAGGTAAAATAATAAGTGGAATTCGTAAATTATATAAAAAGGAGTTTATATGAAACTTAAAGCACTCGTTGCTATTGTGGCAGCATGTTTATCAGTACAATCTTTTGCAGGTCTTTTAGTTGATCCATACTTCGGTGTTGGTCAGATTAAGACAACAGCTGATGTTTCAGATTTGGACGGTGAAGCAGAAAGCTATACAAGTATTGGTTCACGGGTTGGCTATTCTTTTATCCTTGTTTCAGCTGGTATTGATTATGAAATGGGTAAGTACGGTTTAAATGATGATGATATATCAGTAACAAATATGTCATTCTTTGTTGGAGTTGATTTACCAATTCTTATTAGAGCATGGGCAGAATACCAAATTAGTTCAGACATTAGTGGATCAGATGCTGATCTTAGTTTTAAAGATGGTTATTCTGTTGGTGTTGGCTTTACTGGTCTACCTTTTGTTAGTTTAAATCTTGAAATAGCTGCAACAAACTACGAGCTTGACCTTGCTGGGAATAAAGTTGATTTCACAACTGCCAGCACATTATTTAGTGTTTCTTTACCACTAGATTTATAGAAATTTTAAATTTGACCAGGAGGGTCTTATGAAAAAAAATCTTTTATTATTAACGGCATTAGTATCAATGTTTTATTATGCAGGTAATGCACAGGCCGGTTTTTTATTAGAACCATTTGCTGGGATGGAGTTTAACTCAACTGGTGATGCTGATGGAAGTGATGTCGATATAACAGGAACATCAGTTGGAGCGAGAGTTGGTTTTCAAAATCTTGGATTAATGCTTGGCTTAGATGGAAGAAAGATTTCTTTGAACCTTGAAACAGAAAACGGAAACGACTTTGATATTGCATATACTCAGTTAGGATTATTTGTAGGATATGACTTTCCAATGATGCTAAGAATTTGGGGTAATTATGTTTTCTCTCTTGAAGGAGAAAATGAGGATAATAATACTAAGTACACTGATGGTTCAGGCCTTGTTTTGGGTCTTGGGTATAAAGTAGTTCCTTTTGTTTCCTTAAACTTTGAAATGGGTAACACAAAAACAACTAAGGTGAAATCTGGAAGTATAGAGTCAGACAGAGACTATAAGATAAATAGTTATCTATTAAGTGTTTCATTTCCACTTACTCTTTAATTCAATGTAAATTAAATAAATTAAAATTAAATAAAAAAAGGCCTTGTATTAAACAAGGCCTTTCTTTTATAAAAACTTTTTTTTTAATTATTTAAGTTTCCAGTAATATTCAATCACTAATCGTTTTTCGAATGCAAAAGGAATATCTTCAGGAAGAGGAGCACTTACAATTGTAGTTTTCTCTTTTTCCCCGTCAGCTTCTACTTTTAAGAAAGCAGGAACAGCAGATAATCTTGGTCTTGCTTTAGCTTGAAGGTAGTTACCAGATTTAGCACCTTTGTCGTGAAGAGTGATAACATCACCAGTCTTAACAGTTGCAGAAGCTACATCAGTTTTAACACCATTGATTTTAATATGACCGTGAGATACCATTTGTCTTGCAGCTGCAATTGATGGTGCCCAGTTTGATCTGAAAACGATATTGTCAATTCTTGCTTCAAGATTGATAATTAGTGAATCAACCCATGATCTTGACTTATCTTTTTTACATTTAATAACTAAGTTACGAAGTTGACCTTCTCTAACACCGTAGTGAAATCTAACTTTTTGTTTTTCCATAAGACGGATAGTATAATCAGAAAGTTTCTTTCTTTTCATTCCGTGCATACCAGGTCCGTAAGGACGTCTTTCTAAAGCTCCAGCTTTACCTAAACCAGGAAGCTCTACACCAAGTCTTCTTTGGATTTTAAAGGCAGATCTTTTACCCATTGTAATTTTAGACATTATGTCTCCTTAATTGTTGAATCAAAAAATGTCAGGAGATTAAACTAGATGAAATCTAGTAAAAGGATCCGTCGATTTAGAGTGGTAAGAAACGTTTATATTAAATTGCTCTTGCACTGCTTACCTCCAATAACAAAAGCCGTATCTTTTTATATAATTCCCTGCTGTTAGGCAAGGACTATTTTTTGGTACGGTGAAAATAACTTTATGAGTTATTCTAATTTATCAATTGCACCCATAAGGTTTATCATCTCAATTGCACCAAGACTTACTTCCCAGCCTTTATTTCCAGCTTTTGTACCAGCTCGTTCAAGAGCTTGTTCAATAGTTTCAGTAGTTAACACACCAAACATAACTGGAATATTAGTTTCAAGACCTACTTTTGCGATTCCTTTAGCTGCTTCATTACACACATAGTCATAATGAGTAGTAGCACCACGAATTACACAGCCAAGACAAATAATGGCATCAAACTTCTTCGTTTGAGCAAGTTTTTGGGCAGCAAGTGGCAATTCATATGCACCTGGAACCCAAGCCTCTGTAATTTGAGCTTCATCAAGCCCATGTCTAATTAAACAGTCTTTAGCGCCACCCATTAGCTTACTAACGATTAGCTCATTAAACCGGCCAGCGATAATTGCTACTCGTTGCCCATTTAAAGTTAAATTACCCTCTAGAGTTTTCATAGGTTTCCTTCTTATTTAAAATGTCTTGGTCTGTTTTATCTGAAACGATATTAATATTTTTTTTATAAGTAATTAAGTCTTCGATTGTAATTAGTTTGAGATCATACTTTTTGGCAAGAATAATTAAATCTGGAACCCTTGCACAGCTCCCATCATCATTTAAGATTTCACAAATAACTCCAACTGGCTTGTGACCTGTTAGAATTGCAAGATCAACTGCAGCTTCTGTATGACCAGCTCTTTCAACCACACCACCATCTTTAGCGATCAGGGGAAAGATATGGCCTGGACGGATAAAGCTAGTTGCTTGAGAGTCGGTGTTTGTTAATAGCTTTAGTGTATGTGAGCGATCACTTGCAGAAATACCAGTTGAGATATTATTAGAAGCATCTATCGAAACAGTGAATGCGGTACCTAAAGAGTCTTCATTTCTTGGAACCATTGGGTTAAGACCAAGTTTTTCAGCGTAGGACTGGGTTAAAGGAGCACAGATTAGGCCACGTCCATACAAGGCCATAAAATTAACAGACTGCGGGGTAATCAACTCAGCAGGAATAATAAAGTCACCTTCATTTTCACGGTTTTCATCATCAACAACGATAACCATTTTTCCTTTTTTAATGTCTGTGAGAGCTTCCTCTATTGTATTAAACATTTATTTTCCTAAAAGGTTCATGAGATTAGAATCTTTTTTTTCAAATCTTAAAAAGTTCTCAAGGTACTTTGCCATCATATCTACTTCAATATTTACTGAATCTCCAATCTTTTTTGAGTATAGAGTTGTATTTTCATAGGTATGGGGAATTATGGAGACTGTGAAACTCTTATTTGTGATTCTGGCGATCGTAAGGCTAATACCATCTAAAGCAATTGAGCCTTCTTTAATTATGTATTTAAAGAGGTCAGGGGTAGCACTGAACTCAATTTCAAAGTTCTTCCCTAGGGTCTTTATATTCTTAACCTTACCAAGTCCATTAACGTGACCTTGAACAATATGGCCTCCGAGCCTGTCCATTGGACGAAGTGCAAGCTCAAGATTAACAATAGAGCCAACTTTTAAAGAACCAATGCTTGTTTTTTCCAATGTCACATGAACTGCTTGAACGGTAAACTGCTTGTTTTTAATCTTTGTCGCAGTTAAGCAAACGCCATTTGTTGCAACCGAGTCATCAATATTTATCTCTGAAGAGAGCTTAGTTGTCTCAATAACAATCTCTTTTCCTTCAGCATTGGCTTTTATTTGAATTACTTTTCCAATATCTTTTATTAGTCCTGTAAACATACATTCCTCTTGCTCTCAAATAGCATATCTGGTTTGAACTGAGTCCACGAGCCGTCTTCGAATGAAATTGAATCTTTCATGGAATCAAATTTTAATTTATTTACACTCTGAATGCCTTCTCCAAGAATCTTTGGAGCAATATAAACACTTAATCGATCAAAAATATTATGCACTAGGAATGAGTTGATAACAGTTGACCCGCCTTCGACATAAATTGAACAAACTCCATGAGCATATAGCTTTTTAAGTAAGTCATTAAAGTCGAATGCCTCCCCAGTCTCATTTAGTAAACAGGAAATAAGAGTTAAATCTGTTTTAACTTCAGAGTTTGGAGCAATGACAATAATTGTCTGTTCTCTAAATTCATCTGTGAATAGGTGATTGTCTAAATTAACTTTACCGTCCGGAGAAAGTATAATTCGCTTTTTACATATTTCATCATTAATACGAATAGTTAATTTGGGATTATCCTTATTTGCAGTGGTGTCTCCAACGAGAATGGCATCATACAGTTCACGTTCCCTATGAACATGACTTCTGGCATTTTTACTTGTAATCCACTTTGAATCAAAGTTTGTTGTTGCAGTTTTTCCGTCTAGGGTTTGGGCCCACTTTAAGTGAATAAAAGGTCTTTGTAGAGTTATATGGGTAAAGAATATTTCATTTAGCAGGGCTCCTTCATTTTCTAAAATGCCGGTAACAACTTCAATTCCTGCGGCCCTAAGCTTCTCAACTCCTTTGCCAGCGACTTCTGGATTTGGATCAAGATTAGATATTACAACCTTTGAAATGCCTTCGTTGATAATTCTATCGCAGCAAGGAGCAGTTTTTTTATTGGTATGACAGCAAGGCTCTAAGTTGCAATAGAGTGTCGCACCTTTAGGATCTTCAGTTAGTGAATTAAAGGCATCTGCTTCCGCGTGATCTAGACCAGATTTTTTATGAAAACCTTCTCCTATAACCTCATCACCCTTAACAATAACACATCCAACATAAGGGTTTGGTGTGGTTTTTCCCAAAGCTTTTTTGGCAAGATGAAAACATCTTAAAATAAATTTTTCATTGATTTCATCCATCTATATCTCCAGGTAAGCAAAATCAGTTGGAGAGTTTTCCAACAGATCTACATATGGCTTAAGGCTATATTGAGGTTGAACACCCATCCATTCTTTTATTCTTGATTGCGGAGTATTTTGACTTAGCCATTTAAATATACAGGCCTGTCTAAGGTATTTCGCTGTAACTTGAGTGTTGACGAGTTTTGAAAAGTCTTTAAAGATTATTTCAATTCCACGGGCCGATAAGCTACCACTTAGAATCTTAAATGGGTTCCCGTTAAAAAGGAGGTTATCAAAGTCTATCTTATCTCTGTTCTTTCCTTTTTCTAACTCCCTATTATAGTTTTCAATAGATTCAACAATGCTTCCGTCTAAAGGAATGGTATAAGGATCTCTATTATCTGGAGCAACAATAACTCTGAACTTAGACTTTGCGCTATAGACATGTTTTGAATGTAGTCTTTCAACATCAGAAACTTTTAGTCCGCCTCCATAGATAAGGTCAAGTAGCAGAACATTTCTCATGGCCAACAGTTTTTCATGGCCTTTATTGGTGTTGGCAATACTTGTTAACTTATCTCTAAGCTGTCTAATAATATGAAATGGAGTAGGTTTAGGAAGGTCAACAACCTTGGGACTAACTAACATTTTTTTTACAGGGTTCTCGTGAAAAAGATCCTTTCTAATTAGAAAATCAAAGAATAGTCTTAAGGCCTGAACTCTTCGCCTTATGGAGTTTGGAGAGTTGTATTTTTTATTTAAATAATCACCGTATTCCTGGATCTCGCTTACAGTTACCTCGTTAATCTCTAAGGATCTGCCCTTACTTATAAGGAAGCCTTTGAAAATATTGAGGTCTGTCCGATAGTTCTTAACGGTGTTAAAGCTCTTTCCTTGTAATTCAAGGCTTTCAGTGAATTCTTTTTGATATTGTTCTAGGTTTAGCGTTCTCATTGCGGACGAACTTATCACTCTTGGTTTGTAACTTCAATGGGTTAAGCATAGTTACGTATATTTAATTGTAATTAATATCCTTAAGCTTAATTAATCTTTTTAAGATTTCTTTAGTATGATACTAAATCCTTACTTTTGGGGAAAAATAAGGCAAAAAGTTATGAATATATCTTTTATACGTCGTGTTTACTTAATATTTGCTCTGTGTTACTTACGGGCAGCTTTTATTTTATTTGTTGGCAATATGGCCATGACCACCTTGGAGATTTAATGAACTTTGAACAGATTTCAAAGTACTTATATAGTGACTATTTTGTCTTTGAAAAGACAATATCTGTCCACAAGCTAACAGAGATTCTTGCTCCGCAGTTTGAAAACACTTCCATCAAATTCACAAAAAATATTTTACAGTCATTTGTTCATAAGTCCTTTAGACATGAAACAAAAATTGATATTGGTCATAATGAAAAACTTGAATTTCTTGGAGACTCTGTTCTTCAAATTATTATTTCCGAAAAACTCTACAACTCTTTCCCTGACAAAACTGAAGGTGAACTCTCTAAACTGAGAAGTGCTATTGTTAATGAAACTTCCTTAGCCGAAATAGCATTGGTCTTAGGTATTAATAAATTTATCTTACTTGGAAAAGGTGAATTTAGGGAAGAGGGCCATAAGAAAAATTCAATTTTAGCAGATACATTTGAAGCATTATTAGGGGCCATTTACCTCGACACAGGATTGAAAGGCTCTGAAGATTTTATGGACTTTACAATTGGCCAGTTTGAGGCCGTAAAAAAGAGACCATTAATTTGTGATAATCATTTGAAGTCATTTGATGCAAAAACAAAGTTCCAAGAGTTAGTTGTAAAAAAATACAAAATGAATCCAGAGTATAAATCTACCGAAGTCGAAAAAAACGGAACCAAACAATTCTTAATTGAACTTGTAGTGAACCAAGTAATTCTGGATAAGGTTCATAATCAATCAAAAAAGAAAGGTATGCAAGAATTAGCAAAAAGAGCATTAGAAAATAATTTAATAAATATTTAATTTAAATCTATAGGAGAACAAATGTTATTAACTGACCAACATCCACATAATAAGCAAATTACTGTTGCCTTATTAGGAAAGCCAAACGCTGGTAAATCTACCCTTATAAATTACTTATTAGGATTTGATTTATCAATCGTAAGTTCAAAACCACAAACAACAAGAAACCATTTTCAATGTGCTTTCACTGTTGATCACACGGAAGTTGTTCTTGTAGACACTCCAGGTGTTCATTCTTCTAGTCAAGAATTGAATATCAGAATGAATGGGCAGGCCCATTTTGGTGCTGAGGGTGTAGATTTAAATTTACTTCTAATTGATGCAACAAAAGATGTAATGAGTGAAGTTCGTAACTTTTTAAAAGACTTTGACCAAGAACTCGCAAGAACTTGGGTCATATTCACAAAAGCTGATAGAGTTGAAAATATTCATCTTAAAAATTTTCAAGGTTTTTATGATCAAATTAAAGAACTTATCCCAAGCCTTGAAAACCATTATGTTGTAAGTGGAAAAGAAGGGGATGGTGTTCACCTTTTAACAGGTGCATTATGTGATATCGCAATTCCAGGTCCACATCTTTATCCAGATGGTTCTGTATCAAATAAAAACGAAAGATTTTTCGCATCGGAGTATATTAGAGAAACAGCGTTTAATACTCTTAATGATGAACTTCCATACGAAATGGCAGTTGTAATTGAAGAATTTTTTGACGCTAAAAATAAACCTGGTCAAAGTGTTGATGCTAAAATATCTGCATCAATTCTTGTTAATAGACCTTCTCAAAGGGCCATCGTTGTTGGTTCAAAAGGAAGTGTTATTAAAGAAATTGGGACAAAATCGAGAAAGAAAATTGAAGCTATGATTGGTGGAAAGGTTCATTTAAACCTTCACGTAAAAGTTAGTCCAAAATGGTTTAGAAACAATTTCGTATTAGACGAAATTGGATTACCAAGAACTCAAAAATCAAACAGAGTTTGGAGAGCAAAAAATGAGTAAAAGATCATGCGTTATCTCCGTGATCGGTAGACCTAATGTTGGGAAGAGTACTATCTTTAATCGATTGATGAAAAAATCGTTTAAAGCTATGGCCTACGATCAACCAGGTGTTACAAGAGATAGACATTATGGAATTGCATCAGTTGAAAATGAAACTGGTGAACACAAACAAGACATTATCGTAGTTGATACTGGGGGATTTTACCCAGAGAAAATTGAAGAAGTTAAAAAACTTGGAAAGCAGAAAACGGCTGAACCATTTTTCAATATCATGGCCGAACATGCGAAGCTTGCAATTGATGAGTCAGATCTAGTTCTTATGATTGTTGATGTTAGAGAAGGATTAATCCCTTTCGATAAAACAATTTGTGATTATATTCGAACTACGAAAAAGCCTATGTGGCTTATTGTAAATAAATTTGACTCAGATAAACAATGGGGGGATGAGGCTGACTTTTATGAGTTAGGCTTGCCTGAGGAAAGCTTTTTTATTGTATCAGCAGAACATAATAGAGGGCTTTCTACTCTAAATGAAAGACTTTATCACTTTGCTACAGACTTCCTTACTGACGATGAACATGATGTGCAAAGAGGGGTAAAACCTAATCATGACGTTGCATCAAATGTTGCTATCATCGGTGCACCTAATGCAGGAAAATCGACATTGTTAAACCAATTAGTTGGAGCAAAAAGGGCACTTGTATCTGATATTGCTGGAACTACAGTAGATCCAATTGAAGGTTACTTTGATTTGTATTTTGGAGGCGATGTTGGAAAGCTTTCGGTGCTTGAGGATCAATTTAGAAAGAAAAACTCTGAACTACTTGAAGAATTTGATGATTTCGTTGATGAAGATGAAGATTACGAAATGCTTGCTTATGGCGATATGCCATCAGAATTCAAAAATATGAACTTTGATGAAGACGAATCTGAAGATGATGATTCTGAAGAAGAAGTTGAATTTGAAGCTGTAGACAATGACCTTTATACAATTGATGATCTTGATAAGAGTATTGAGCTAGCTCAAACTGCAGATGAAGAAGGGATCGAAACTGAAATCAAAATTGAATCAAACGAAGAGAATAAGACTTCTGATTTTAATCCATTTAGGTCTATTAAAATAGTCGATACAGCCGGTATTAGAAAGCAAAAAAGTGTTTCCGGATTTATTGAAGAACAATCTGTTTATCGTTCATTAAAAGCAATCACTGAAGCAGATATTGTTATTTATATGATTGATGCAACTAAAGGTATTTCTCATCAGGATAGAAGACTTTGTGATATCGCCATTGAAAGAGGTAAATCGATTATCATAGTTCTTAATAAATCAGACCTTATTCAAGACGTTTTAAAAGATAAAAAACGTAAGAAAGACTGGCTACTTGATCTTCAAGCAACAGTTCCTTGGTTAAGTTTTTGCGAAATGATTACAATCTCTGCTAAGACTGGTTCACATATGCAAGTATTGAAAGAATCTTTGAGAAAAACAATTATGGTTCGTAATTCAAAGATGACCACGGGAAAATTAAATAAAGTCCTTTCATACTTAGTAGATAAATTTCCAGTTGTTTTAAATCAATCAAATGGAGCAAGACTTAAAGTTAAATATGCTTCGATGATTAAAGCGGGTCCTCCAACGATCTTATTATTCACGAATAAGTCAAAAGGGATACCAACAAACTATAGAAAATACCTAACAAATGGTCTTAGACGAGAATTTGGTATTATCAACACACCAGTTCACCTTATCTTTAGAACAGCTACGGATATTGAAAAAAGAATGAAGCGTTCATAAAATTACAAATAGTATCAGGGGGATCTCAAATCCCCCTTTTTTTTTGCCTATAAATTATGGCTTCTTGCAAAGAATAATGTAGCGATGCTTGAATGATAATCGCCCAAATTCAATAGGTTAGGCTGAGGTTTCACAGCTTATGAATAAAGTTTAATCTCTAAAGGCAAAGTAGCCGATAATATTTATGTGAAATACACTAAAATTATTACCTTAATTCTTTTTTTTCAAGCTCTCCTTGTTGGGCAGGTTTTTTCTGCACCAACTAGCGGGAATCGAATTTTTAAAAATATCAATTTAGATAAATTAGACTATAGAGAAATTCAAACTTTTCGAAAAAACATTCTAAATTTTGTTGAAAAAATCGAAGCAAATACTCAATATGAATCAAAGAAAACTGTTTTTTATAAAAATTTTCAAAGCATTGTAAACTATGTTGCTTATGCTGGTACTAACGAAAACTGTTTCTTTGGTGGATGGCCAAGTGAATTGATTGATGGAGTTTGTAAGGCACCTTGGACTCATGCTCGAGGAACTCCTTACGAAAAAGGAATATGCTCCGAGGATGAATTTGCATGTAATCCTACTTTGTTCGGAACTGGGCAGTGTGTAGATACTACCGGAGGTGGATATAAGGGATTAACAGCAAGTTGTGAAAGTAAACTTGATGGCGAACAAAATGCTGATAAATTGAACGCTATTTTTTCAAATTTACAAAAAGATAAGAAAGGACTAAAAAATCTAACTTCCGAAATAGAGCAATACTGTCAATGGACAAATGGTAGAGGAGTTAAAGATGATCATAAGGCGACTTGTGATTCCTTAACGAAACAAATGGATAAGCTTGGAAAAAAGCAAAAGATACGCCTTGATCCAAGGAAGCCAGTTACCGAAGTAGCCCAACCAATTTTAAGAGATAATAAGGCAATGAGTATTGTTGAAGCTTGTAAATCAAACTACGCAGAAGATAATAAAGGATTTTGGGGATCACTTCTTGGTAGTAAAAGAGGTTTACTCGAGGGTGTTATAAAGTCAGGGGTTGATTGTTCAACTGATAGAAAAGTAGATTTATCAGACGGAGAGCTTAAAGAGTTAGAAGATGATTTTGAGAATTTAGGGGATGCTGCAAAGGAAAGTAACTTATTAGGTTACCTAAATGAAGAGTCATTGGAACATGGACTTAGTGCTTACTTAAAGCATAGAGCATTGTTTAAGGATGATAAGTTTTTAAATGATGCAAATGAATTGGCAAAAGTTAAAAATACATTTTTAAAGAAATATCCTATTTATAATCTCAATAAAGACGTTTTTAATGAAAAGTTTGATAAAGCGATAAATGAAAGTAAAAAGGATAATTTAAAAAAGCTAAATAGAGGTGATCTAGTCAAAACCTTTAAAGGGTTTGGAGAGGATTTCAACAAGCTTTGTTCTGATATTGAGGCAGCTGTAAAAGCAAGAATTGGTAAAAGACCTAATGTCCAAGCGAGTACTAGAAGAATTGCCTCTAGAAAAAAAACTACTGCTGATCTACCAGATGTTAAGTGGGATAATAAGTTACAAGGACTTGTTCAAAAAGCAAATGTTGATTTGGCAAGAATGGTTCAAAACTTCACTGAAAAAAATAAAGATAGTAGTCAATTGCTTTATTCTGAAACATTTTATGAAGATGTTTTTGGATTAGATGAAAAAGATACCGCAAATAAATGTGCAACTGGTGAGCTTAAACAACCCGTTAATTTAAATGAAATTACTGAATATAATACCTATCAGGCCACCAAAGAAGTCAAAGAAGCTATTGTTGACGATTTAGACGAAACTGAGGAAAGTTTTAAAGAAATCCGAGATGGAGACTACGATGATATTAAAGATCGAATAGATGAATATTTGAAATACAAGCCATATATGCTTGGTGAATTTATGAAATCACTCAAAACGGAAGAAGATAAAGTATTTTTTGCTAAATACACCTGCCAAAGAGCAATGGATATCTATAGCGGTGATAAGCTCATGAACGTAGGTATATTAAGTGGCGGGATTGTTGTTGGGGCCATTGCTGGCTTTGTAACTGGTGGAATCGCTTCTGGTTTTATAGCTGGTGCAATTGTATCTGGTGTTGAGGGTGTTGCGGTCGCGACATACGAAGCTGGAGAAGCCCAGCGAATTACAAATGGTGCTACATTAGGTTTAATTTCAAATAGTATCGATGGAGATCAATTTCAAGCAAGATATAATGAAGCAGGAGATCGAATTTTTAATGCTAAACTCGCTGTAGGTGGAGCAATAGTCGCCCCATTGGCCCACGGAGTTGGAACGGGTGTTAGAGTTATGAAAGCTGCTGGAAATTCAGCGAGTGAAGTGACGGATGCGGCCACTAAGGTCGTTTTGAACAAAGGTGATGAACTAGTTGATTATGTCGATGCCTCGGGGAAAGTTCAAAAAAGAGTTGTCAGTTCGACAGCAAAAAAGAACGCGGTGTTAAATGCTGTTGATAGAAAAAAAGCAATTCAGGGCGAATATAAAGATGTATTGGCAAAAAATAATGGAAAAAGAAAAAGGCAAGTTGATGCCATAATGAATGCTCACAGTCATAGAAGTACAAGATGTGTTATTGGGCAATGTACAGCAGGGCAATTAAAACGAAAAATGCAAATGATGAGAGCTGAAGGAATTCCTGATGATGTGATCAGGGATGTTTTAAGAAAAGGTTATGCAGGGGATTCAGCTGAGGCCCTGGCAGCAACAACTAAGGTAAAGAAAGAAATCTATGAGACTGTAACATCATCAATTGATGAAGTTACTCGTGCCAAGAGAGTTGATCTTCCGACTTCAAGCTCAAATAAAGTTTGGAGTGAAACAGTTCAGGATTTAGGACAGTCCCAGGAGAGAATGGTTCTAACGATTGAAAAAACAATGCCAGATGGATCAGTTAAGAAAGTTACAACTTTTGCAAGGTATAATGGAACTGACGGGGAACAAATCATTTTTGATACCGTAGAAGATGGAAGGTTCGCTATTAATCCAAAAGACCCCTCTATAAAGGTAACAAATATTAGTGTTGAGCAGTCTAGTTATGTTGGTTCTGTTTACACTAAGGTGGATGAAGCCATTTATGAAGCCAATCCAAATAGGGTCATGAGTAAGTTGGAAGGAAAGAGTGTCATTGTTAAATATGCAGATGAGGATGGTGATATTATGGATATTGCTGGCGAGGTTGTAAAAAAAGATGGAGCGACTCAAATAAAATATCCTAATAAATATAACCCAGGACAGTTCTACTATGTAGACACTAAAAAACTTGGAGATATAACTGAGATTCAGAGAGCTCAACCTAAAACATCTTGGAGTGCTAAAGGCCAGCACACTAGAGATATTGAAGAAAGTTTCCCACAAGGAACTGATATACAGATTCAATACAGAAAACCAAGTTCAAGGTATGGTTCTAGTGAAGTAACTGAGGAAGTTATGGATGGAAAGTATATTGGAATTGTTTCAGATAAAGTTCAAGGTATAAATGTACAACAGCTAGTTGTTAGAAAAACAAATGGTACATTAGAGTATATTGATATTAAGAATCTTGATGGCCTGAATAGTGCTGGAAATTCGGTGCTTGAGTTTAACGGCGGTCTACTTCCACAGTAATTACCAAGTGATATTATAATTCATTATGATACTGATTACATCCCCACGAAGGTCATCAAAGCCAAATTCACTTTCAAGGGTGTTCTCATCATCATCTTCTTCTTCTTCTCCCTCAGGAATCTGTCTATAATCTTGGGTGAATTTATCGAAGAAATTAACTCTATGGTATAAAAATTCAATATTAAAATATGATTTTTTTATTTCGATTGGAAACTCGAGTCCAAATCCTATACCTGTTCCTAAGCCGCCGCCTACTTGGTCACCAATACTATCTCGTTCTGCAAAGACATTGGTTTGATACCAGTATTCAATTCTTCCTACTGCATATGGATTAGAATATGTAATGGCAGTCCCAAGGTCACTTGTATCTAGATAGTAGCGAAAACCAATAAAGGGTCTTAGCATATTGGTTTCAATCGCTCCTAGAATTTGGGATTTACTTCCGTTAACAAAAGTATCGATAAACATAGTATGTTTTGAATACTCAATTCCCATAACTATGGCATTTTGAAAATCCATAAAATAGAGAAGGGAAAATGAAAATGTTGGGTGATCATCTTGATATGCCAATCCACGGTTATCTGTAAAAGTTGTAAAACCAAGTCCAATATTTAGACCAAAAAAACGAGCGTATCTGTAAAAACGTTCATCTTCCATCACTTGTTGTGCTTCTAGATCCTCATTAAAGTCCTGGAAAATATCTCCACCAATATTAAGATCCTCTTCATCATCAAATGCTTGAGAGGAAATTTGGGCGTAGGAGTTTGCATTGAGTAAGAAAACTGAAAATAGTAAAATGAGGGTTATTTTCATTTAATCCTATAAGTAAAAGTGAACTGCCGAGGCGATCATATTATGGCCGATAGTTTTTAGATGAGTTTCACTTTGATATTCAGATAAACCCAGGCCAAATTCAAAACTAAATCCTACACTTTCAATTCCTTGAAAACTGAATTCCGCTCCAAATGTTGCATCAACTTGATAACCCGTCGCAGTATCTTCAGCAAGGTCTTTATAAGTAAAATATGTACCTGATAAAGCAGAATAAAAGTTTAACTGGGGTTCCTCATATATATATTTGTAACCTTTTAAACCCAGTGCATAGCTTACACCATCGGAACCTGAATCTATGCCGAAGTGGCCTCCAAGAGCCGCTGAGCGGTTTCTTTGCAGTTTTAAAGATATGGCCGGCATTTGGGATTCCAAATGATTTGTCATACCAATTCCAAGTCTACCAATAAGACTTGCTGCGTAAGAGCTTTGGGGGATAAAAAATAGGAGTGCCATAGTAAAAATAATTATTTTCATAATAAAAGCGTAACTAAACACTATGGTTTTGACAACTTATTGATTTTAAGAATAGAATTTCATAAATTTAGCTTTAAAAGGAATTATAATGGCAACAAACCAAGAAGCTCAGACATTAGAAGAAACTCTTAACAAAACCGATCTAGGTCATGTTATTAACGAAAATAAGAAACCTATAATGGTAGCAGGAGCAGTAATTATTGCTGCGATCATTGGTTACTCAATTTTTTCTCAGGTAAATTCATCTAAAAAATTAGAAAAATTAGATAAGATTTTTGCATTAGAACAATCACTATTTCAAAAATTTGCAGATAAAAAAACTACTGCTGCTGATTTCAAGACTCAATTAGCTGCAATAAATAATGAGCTTATATCTGAACCTAACTTGATTCCTGTTTTTATGGATTCAATTAATAGGTTAGATCAAGCTGGTGAAGCTGATGAAAGTGTATTAGGTGTGGCGAAAAACTGGCTAAGTAAATTAAATAAAAATAGCCCAATGTATGTATTTTTAGGATTAAGAGTTGCCGCTTTATCTGAAGACCTTGGGAAATCTGAGGACGCTATCGCAACGCTAGAAGGTTTAGTTGGGCACAAAACAAATATCTTAAAAGATAAAATTCATTTTGATCTTATTCGTCTATACGTAAAAAAAGGTGATATGAAGAAAGCAAATGAAAGATATGAAACTTTAAAAACAAAGCATGAAAAATCAGAATTTGTTAAACTTGGAAATATTTTCTTAAATGGTCTTCAATAATGATTAAACTAGTTTTAGTTTTTTGTTTTATCTTTTCCTCTTGTGCAACTATTAATTCAAAAATTGCAAAAGTTGGTCTAGAGAAACCACAGAAAGACGAAAATCACTTTAGAGTTTCTTGGGTTAAGAACTTAGATCCGGTATACAATTCTGGAAATTTACCTATTGGAACTTCTTCACCATTTGTTTTTGAAGATATGCTTTTTATGGGCGACTTAAATGGGTTTATGACTGCCTATGATGTTGATAGCGGTAAGGTTCTCTGGTCTTTTGATGAAGGATCACCTCTCCAAGGGCAAGTAAATAAAGTTGGTGAAAATATTTATTATGGATCTAAAACTGGTCGATTATTTTCAAGAAAATTTACTGATGGAACTTTAAACTATGCAATCGACTTGGGTTCACCAATTGAATCTCAGCCTAGTTATATCAATGGACGCTTGGTTGTTCACTTAAGAAATCATACAGTTATTACCTTAGATGCTTCTACAGGAAAAGTATTTTGGAGATATAAGCGCTCAATCCCTTATGTTACAACCTTACAAAGAGTGTCGCAGATTATGCCATATAAAAATTCAATGATTCTTGGTTTTGCAGATGGTTACCTTGTCTCATTATCTTTAGAAGAAGGGGTTGTTAAGTGGGAACAGAAACTCTCAACAGGCTTTAAGTTTGTAGATGTTGATGTAAAACCAGTTTATTTTAATAATTTAATTGTTGCTGGTTCTGCTTCTGGACCTATGAGAATGATTAACCCTGAAAATGGAGTGATTGAGCGAACGATTGAGATTTACCAATCGCATACACCACTAATTGAAGGTAATGACCTTATTGTTGGTTCAGTTTTTGGTATCATTTACCGTGTTGATAAATCGGGTAAAATTAAACATCAAAGAAAAATATCCGATGACGGAATTAGCTCTGTTGTAAATTGGAAGAATGGCCTAGCTGTAACGACAATGGGTAATACTATTCACCAGTTAAGTAATGAGTCATTTAAAGAACTAGCTAGCTTTAACTTAGGAAGCGACCAATCAGCGGTATTTGGTACTTCTGTTTTAGGTGATGGTGTTCTAAGTGTCTATTCTTCAAGAAACAGACTTTACGTTTTTAAATAAATATTAGAATTGAATAGGGAGTATCCTCATTGGAGCGGACAACTTCCTATTCAAGGTTTTAATTAATCAAAAAACCAGACAGTCCTGTAGATTTTACTCAGTAAAACTTATCATTTTATTACATTCTATTTTCATTTATCTTAATTAAGGGTAAATTATCAAATATACTATTTTTTGGGGGTTCTGTTGAAGTTACTATTTTTTCTAAGTTTATTGCTCTCTCAGAGTGTATTTGCTACATCTGGAAAGTACTCCGAAGAACTGTATATTACCGATATCTCAGTACTAAAGCTTATAAAAAACCATCCAGAATTCATTGTTGATCATATCTCAAAAGAAGGTTTCGAGCTCTATGGGCCTAAAGGGACTAAAACATGGATTGAGGACCTAGGTATAAACTTCTCTGAAGTAGGTAGTGGCCATGACCATAATAAAGATGTTGGTTTTACTGATTACCCAACTTATGAAGAAATCGAGAATTTCTTAAAAAAAATCACATCCAAATATCCTAATATTTCAAAATTAATCTCTATTGGAAAAACGGTTGAAGGTCGGGATCTTTGGATGGTTAAGATTTCAGACAATGTAGAAGTTGATGAGGTTGAGCCAGAGTTTAAGTTTATTTCGAGTATGCATGGTAATGAGATTACAGGTAGGGAACTTACTCAATTCCTAATTAAAGACTTACTTGAAGGGCATGGAGTTGATAAAAAAATAACTGAACTTATAAATAATACTGAAATTTATATAATGCCTTCTCTAAATCCAGATGGTTCAAACCGCAGACAAAGAGCTAATGCTAATGGGTATGACTTAAATCGAAACTTTCCTGATTGGGGGAGAGGCGACAATAATGACCTGAAAAATAGACAGCCAGAAACTAAAAGTTTGATGAATTTCCAGGCAAGTCGAAACTTTTCATTATCAGCAAATTTTCATGGTGGAGCAGTGGTAGTTAATTATCCATGGGATAATACATACGATAGGCATCCACTTGATGAACTTGTAAAAGGTTTATCACTAGGTTATGCAAATTTAAACCCAGAAATGAGAAATTCAAGATCTTTTGAAGGGGGAATTACAAATGGAGCTGATTGGTATGTTCTTAAAGGCGGAATGCAAGATTGGTCATATTTTTTCTATAATGATTTACAGATAACAATTGAGCTCTCTAGAAATAAATGGCCCCGTTATTCAGATATTCCTTCTTACTATAAAGATAATAAAGAGAGTATGCTGGCCTACGTAAAGTCGATTCACCAAGGTGCCGGATTTAAGCTTAAAAAATCTAAGACTAGTGGTAGGGTCTCTATTGTCCAAAAAATGGAAGATGGAACAACTCTTAATAGAGGGAGTTATGGATTCTCTAATGGAGAGTTTTTTAAGGTACTTCCAATTGGTAAGTATGATTTTAAAGTTCAACTGGCCGGAAGTGTGATTATTCAAGAGCTAAACTTTGATGTTGATACTGATGTAAATCAAAATGGTAACTACAAAATAATAAGTGAAGGTCTTTAGACTAAATCCAAAATTATATTAAATTCACTCTTAGTAACAGGCATAATTGATAGCCTATTTCCCTTTTTTAAAAGTTTCATCTCTTGAAGTTGAGTATTCTCTTTGAGCTCTGCAAGTGTGATTATTCTTTTAAATGTCTTCTTCCATTTTACATCCACCATATACCAGCGTGGCTCATCTTTGGTGGCCTTAGGGTCAAAATACTTGCTTTTTGAATCAAGCGCAGAGAGATCTGGGTGAGACTCCTTGGAGACGATTGCAATACCTGCAATGCCCACTTCCTTGCAACTTGAATGATAAAATAAAACAAGGTCGCCCTTTTTCATTTCATCGCGCATGAAGTTGCGAGCTTGGTAGTTCCTAACTCCGTCCCAAGTAGTTGACTGGTTTGTTTCATTTTGGAGGTCAGTGATTGAAAAATTTTGTGGTTCAGTTTTCATTAGCCAGTAATTCATTGAAATAAAGTAATAAAACGTTTCTTAAAATTCAAGTGAAAATTTTACGGGAGCAAGAATTTCCGTTTTAGTTGAAGTGTAATTATAGCTTTTAAATAAGGGGACATGAACTCCGATAAAGAATTTAGAACCAATGGAGATCTTATGAAATTAATTTATTCTGCTACTTTAATCTTAGCTTTAACATCTTGTTCCTCAAGCAAATCCTTATTGGAGATAGTGGGAATTGAAAGAATGGAAATAGATCAAGAGTCATATGAGAAACCTGAGTTTTTTATTGGCGAATATAATGCAAAGAAAGGACGATCCATTGCATCAGTTAAAATAACTAATAAGCCAGGGCTTGTTGTGGATGAATCCTTGTCAAATAGGCAACTCTACTTCCTTAGTTCTTTTTCTCAATATAAAACGATGAGAAACATTTTAAAAAAAGAGGATGCTGTAGCGTCATGCCCAAGTTTTCACAACCTTTTACTCAAATATAAAGAGTTAGAATCAGATTCTCATAAAAATTATAGTTTGGACCTAGACTTTGAACAGGTAAAGGAAAATCAGAGGAACTTAACTTATTTTCCAATCCTTGCAGTACCTTATTCTGAGTCAAAGGACCTTTACTCAGTTTTAGTTGATAATAAGTGGAAAGACTCTGCCTATCATGTAGAAACTGCCCTTAATCACTATTTCAAAACAAGTGAAAGTGAAATTGTTGAATTATGTGATAAGGGTGTTAGCCCTGGATATTATGTCTATGAAAACTTAGTGACATATTTCAAGAAAGATCAAAAATTTCATCGAACTAGAGATGGTCTTAAAGCCTTACTTAAAGTTCCTGTATTAGCAAACATGGTAATTCTAGACAATCTTAATCGCAAAGATTACCATTTTAAAGAAATAAAAGTCTTTGATAAGTGGCTCTTAACAAGAACTAATGCTGATTGGTTTGAGCATTTTTTAAAAAATCTCAAAGAAAAAAGAGAATCCAGAATCAGTACTAATTTTGTGAGGTAATCATGCAAAACATCTTTCTTATAATTTCTATTTTCATTTTGGCAAGTTGTGGAATTGAACCCACAGAGGATGATGTTGGGAGTAATATTGGAGAAATTTGGGAAGCGAGCGAATCTAATAAATTATCTGAGAGCGAAGTGAAAACCCTTAAGAATATCTGTGCTGTTTTAGAAGATAAAGAAAACTATTATAAAAGAACCATTATTAATTCTGCTAGGACATTGAAATATTCTTTAAAAGAAACAGCCTGTGGAGCTGCTAAAGCAACTGAAAAATCCTTTACCTCTTCTATTGTTGAATCCTTTGGAAAGCTTGCACTTAATACAAGTGAATCTATTGCCTTTAAGAATATTATTTTAAAAGATTCAAAAGAGATGGCGAGCTTTTGTGATTCCACAAGTGACACTGAGGACACTGAAACAGGAACTGGAACAGGACCTGTTGATGATATTTCTTCCGAGCAACCCGATGATAGTGTGAGCCGAGTTGTGAAGACGGGTACAACTGCCCTTAGGTATTACTTCTATGATAAGAAATCAAAAAACTGCCAAGTTGATGGTGATGAAGTTTGTATGTATATTGAAGTTGGACATAAGTTAAATAATGGTTCATTTAAAACTAAGGATATTAATGCCTTTAAGATCTCTTTAAACTCTTCTAATAATTTTCGTGGTGTTGTTTTAGAAAGAGCACTGATTAGTAGTGATTTATGTGATGATTCTGAGGAGCGCTACCTTAAAGAGCAATTCTATATGGGCTTTAATTAAGGACAACTCCAACCATATTGAATTGTAACTAGCTTTTTCTTATCTAAATCGTATATTTTTTGACAATAACTCTTCTTGAAATAAGTATTATCTATCAACATTTCTGTCGGGCATTTAAATTCTGTCAATTTTTTATCATGGGCAAAGCGTATCGTACTCGGCGGAATGTTTTCAATCGAAATTTCTCCCTCATTTGAGATGGCAAGTTGATAGTAGAAATCATCATAATCTTTAATTGTAACAATTTTGCCATTCTTTATGAGGACTGGTTGATCCTGGTAAGGGATCAGATATTTTAGTTCAGTTTTTCCATTGTAGACAGTAATGGGAGTGAAAATCATATGTTCTGACTTTGAAATAGTTTTAAGAAACTTTCTACCTTTGAAAATATTTTGATGTCTATTTTTGGGATTATGAATTTCACATCTAGAGTTCCACATAATAGGATCAAGAGAAATTTTTGTTTCTTTCTTAGTTAGAAAATCTAGCGGAAGGCCATGTTTTTTTAAATAGGTTTTAAGCTTTTTTACTTTATTTTTTTCATTTATTGTTTTTAAAAATTTTTCCCAATTAACAATGGCCTTTCCTGAATTAACAGAACAACTAGAGTTTATAGGGCAGCCAGGTATTTCATGGCCAATAGAACCAAGTCCAGTTGAGGGATCAGCAACATCTGCTGCTAAAAGGCTTTGTATAGAGAAGATAAGGATAAGAATAAGAATTACTTTCATTGAAAATATTCTATCATAGTTTTAATTTGAAAGGTTTTTACTCAAGTAAAATAACTAGATAAAGTATGTTTAATAGTTATAAACACGATCAATATACTACATTTAGTGGGAATAAAAATTTTACCACAAGATGAATAAATATTTTTTCAGGATTTCAGTCATTTAGATTCATTTCTTTGACTTGAACCTCCTTATTACACATCATCTAGTGGTTGTCATTATCTTGACGGTAAATTATTACTATATATTGTGTTGACTTAAAACCAAGCTGGCCTTTTAATTAAATAACACAAACAAAAATAAAAACTAATTTTTTGATGGATTAAGGAGTTACAAGTGAAATTTAAGCGATTGTTTACTAGGAAGGGTCAATCACCGTACGCAGATTTAAAATTTGAAACAAGAACAAGTGAAGTTAAGAACATTGATGGTTCAAGCTCTTCATCTTCAATGGAAGTTACTGTACCAACACAATGGTCACAAGTAGCAACAGATATTATTGCTCAAAAATATTTCAGAAAAACTGGAGTACCTCAAAAAGATCTTGAGGGTAAGATATTAAAAGATAATAACGGAAATTCAATACTGGGCTCTGAGACAGACTCCAGGCAAGTTTTTGATAGACTAGCTGGTTGTTGGAGGAAATGGGGTGAGGAGTATAAGTACTTCAATACCAAAACTGACGCCGATGCATTTCAAGCTGAACTTTCATTCATGCTTGCAAATCAAATGGCAGCACCAAACTCCCCACAATGGTTTAATACCGGACTTCATTCACAGTATGGAATTGCAGGTTCACCACAGGGACATTACTTTGTAGATCCTAAGACTGGTGAATTACAAAAATCAACTTCAGCTTATGAGAGACCACAACCTCATGCATGTTTTATTCAGTCAATTAAAGATGATCTTGTAAGTGAAGGCGGAATTATGGACCTTTGGTCCAGAGAAGCTAGACTTTTTAAGTATGGGTCTGGAACAGGAACAAATTTTTCAAATATCAGAGGTGGTGGAGAGCCTCTTTCAGGCGGAGGAAGTTCTTCAGGACTAATGTCATTCTTAAAAATTGGAGATAGAGCTGCTGGAGCAATCAAGTCTGGAGGAACAACTAGACGAGCTGCCAAAATGGTTTGTATTGATTTAGATCATCCAGATGTTGTCGACTTTATTCAATGGAAGGTTAAGGAAGAAAGGAAAGTAGCTTCTTTAGTAACCGGTTCAAAGGTTTGTAAAAAACATCTAGAAGCTATTTTTAAGGCTTTAAATGATTCAACTGAAGATGGAGATGCAAAGTACTCTGGTAAGATGAATAAAGACCTTGGGAAGGCCATCAGAGCTGCAAATGCTGATACTGTTCCTATGAACTATATCTCTCGTTGTATTGATCTAGCTAAACAAGGTTTTACTTCTATTGAATTTGAAGCATACGATACAGATTGGAATTCAGAAGCCTATGCGACTGTTTCTGGTCAAAACTCAAATAACTCAATTAGAATTCCTAATAAATTCTTCAAAGCTTTAGAGCAAGATGATGAATGGGAATTAATTTCAAGAACCACTGGAAAGACAGTTAAAACTGTTAAGGCCAGTGAAATGTGGGAGATGATTTCTGAAGCTGCTTGGCAATGTGCCGATCCAGGTGTTCAGTTTGATGATACCATTAATGAATGGCACACCTGTCCGGAAGACGGAAGAATTAATGCTTCTAATCCTTGTTCAGAATATATGTTCTTAGATGATACAGCTTGTAACCTTGCTTCATTAAACCTTGTAAAGTTTATGGATCCCGTTACAGGAATGTTTGATCTAGAAGCTTATATCCATGCGGTTGAAGTTTGGACTGTTGTTTTAGAAATTTCGGTACTGATGGCGCAATTTCCTTCAAAAGAAATAGCTCAAAGATCATTTCAATACAGAACTCTTGGATTAGGCTTCGCAAATATTGGTGCTCTTCTTATGAGAATGGGGCACGCATATGATTCTGATGAGGGACGAAATATCACTGCTGCTTTAACTGCGATCCTTGGAGGAACAACTTATAAGGTTTCTGCACTGTTGGCAAAAGAACATGGTGCCTTTGAGAGGTATGAAGCCAATAAAGATCATATGCTTAAAGTCATTCGAAATCATAGAAGAGCTGTTTATGCTGACACTGGTTATGAAGGACTGACTATTACACCACAGCCTTTAAATACAAAGTTTGCTGAGAAGTTCTTAACTGATGCAGCTAAGAAAGCTTGGGATGAAGCCTTAGAACTTGGTGAAAAGTATGGGTATAGAAATGCTCAAACAACTGTCCTTGCACCGACAGGTACTATTGGTCTGGTTATGGACTGTGATACAACTGGTATTGAACCAGACTTCGCACTTGTAAAATTTAAAAAATTAGCAGGAGGTGGTTATTTTAAAATTATTAATCAATCAGTTCCAGCTTCTTTAAAAAATCTTGGTTATAAACAAGAACAAATTAATGAAATTGAAAAATACGCAGTCGGTTATGGAACCCTAGCAGGTTGCCCAAGTATTACTCATGAAAGACTTAGAAACCTTGGTTTTACTGACGAGAAAATTACTAAAGTTGAACAAGCACTTGAATCAGCATTTGATATTACATTTGCTTTCAACCGTTTCGCCCTAGGGGATGACTTCTTAGTTAATACATTAAAAATTTCTGATGATGTTCTTAATAATTCTGATCTTAATATTTTAAAAGAAATTGGCTTTACCGATTCTGAAATTCAATTAGCAAATGATTTTGTTTGTGGGACGATGACTATTGAGGGGGCCCCACATATTGAAGATAAGCATTTATCAGTTTTTGATTGTGCTAATAAATGTGGACGATATGGAAAAAGACTTATTTCTTGGTCTGGACATATTAAAATGATGGCAGCAGCTCAGCCATACTTATCGGGAGCAATCTCAAAGACAATCAATATGCCAAATGAGGCAACTGTTTCAGATATTTCTGAAGCCTATAAAATGTCTTGGTCTTTAATGACGAAAGCGAATGCCATTTATAGAGATGGTTCAAAGTTATCACAACCTCTAAATGTACAGGCATTTGATGATCTTGGTTTAATGGAAGACTATGATGAGATATCAACAACGGAAAAAGTGACTCAGGTTGCAGAGAAAATTGTTGAAAAAATCATCTACAAAGAAATCTCAAAAAGAAAAGTCCTTCCTAATAGAAGACTAGGTTATACGCAAAAAGCTTCTGTTGGTGGACATAAAGTTTATCTTAGAACTGGAGAATATAATGATGGTAGCCTTGGGGAAATCTTCGTTGATATGCATAAAGAAGGGGCGGCTTATCGCTCACTTATGAATTGTTTCTCAATAGCTGTTTCCTTGGGAATGCAATACGGAGTTCCACTAGAGGAATATGTAGACGCATTTACATTTACAAAATTTGAACCAAACGGAATGGTTATGGGGCATGATAATTTAAAAATGGCGACATCTGTAATCGATTATGTTTTTAGAGATCTAGCTTGTAAGTATCTGGGACGTCATGACTTAGTTCATGTTAAACCAACTGATCTAGAAAGTGATAAGATCACTGGTGAAACCGGAAATTCGGAACCACTACTGGATATGATTGAAAAAACAGAGCAAGTGACTCATGCCGACGGAACTGTGAGTACTCAAAAAGTTTATAGTAAGCAAGCAAATTCAGAAATGTTTGTTCAGGCAAAAAAAATGACTGAAGCGAGAATGAAAGGCTACGAAGGCGAAGCATGTCCGGAGTGTCAATCATTTACGTTGCTCAGAAATGGAAGTTGTATGAAGTGTGATTCTTGTGGGGCAACAACTGGTTGTTCTTAGGATAAAGTAGTTATATAGTCAGATGCAGAAAGTTTTTGGTAGAAACTCTTCTTTTCGGCCGAACAAGATCTTGCCCAACACACACACAGTGAAAGGTTAAATTATTGTAAGGTGCATCCTGCAAATATTATATAAAACGCCCCGTATGGGGCGTTTTTTATAATAATCATTTATTTTAATAAACAACCTTAATATTTATTCCAAAAAACTTTTCTAATTCATAGGCCCTAGATTCATAATTTGCGTTTAACTCTATCTTCTTAGATAAAAAAGTTTTCCTTGCTCCATAACGGGTAACTTTTGCGGCACCAGGTAACCAAACAGGAGTATTGTCAGTGATGGGAGCACCATAAGAGTGGTAGAGTTCAAGATCATATGCTTTGGAGTGAACCGAATTAATCGAGTTAAAGACATTATAAGCATTTGTTCCGAGATCATAATGAGTTGTCGAAACCTCGTGTTCACTAGAAAAATCTTCAGATAGCTTTAGTTTTAATGAATTGATTAATGTGACTGCTGGAATAATTAGTGTCTGTCTAGTTGTGTAACTTGCATGTTTATTTGCCACTTGAGTATGAACCCTAACTTCGCTTCTAATACTGGCCTTTTGGAACTTATATTCGGCTTTAAATCCAGAGTTAAGGTTGGCATTTAAGTCTTGGTTAGGTTCGCAATTATAGTCCTCGTATGTTGTACAAAATAGGCTTAGTCTCAGGTTTAGGTCGGCAAATGTACTTATATTTAGTTTTTCACCCGTATAAAATTCCCAGTTAAAGCTAAGTTTATTTCTTAAATAAATCCCTTCAATTTTTAGGATTTCATCATTAAGTACCCTTCGTTGGTTTTGAAAACCTGCAAATCCTAGATGATTACTAAAGAACTTAAAAAACTTAAAAGAAACATCATAACCAATCCCTTCAAATTTACTATTATCGGTTTCAAGGCCATTTGCTTTAAATGCCCTAAACGTACCATAGGGAGTTTTAATACCAAACTGCTGAATTAAAGATTCAGTTTCATATCCATATGCTAGATCAGAATTATTTCCTCCTGATAGCAAATTTAAGAGCCCACCTTGCTCGGATGGAAGTATAATACTTGCAGTATCATTACCATTGTAAATGCTAAATCTTATTCCTGTACTTGGAATCGAATGATTTTGGGTTAGAGCACTAGTACCTGTCACATGTGCGAACTCATTCTTAGTGCCATAATTAAGTTGAACAACCTGAGAAGGGGAACCAGGTACACCTAAAACAATCGTTCTATGGCCACTCGAATCAGTTCTATATCCAACACCAAAAGCGTTGTCTATTCCAACTTCTTTTGCAATTCGAATTGCAAACTGATGCATATGCCTGCATACTCCTGCGGAAGCAGGGACACCAGTTAGAATAACCTTATTCAAAGCTAATATCATATCCATGTCGGTTACCTTTTCTTCATTGTAACCTTCTTGGACCATTTCTAAGTCATAGTTATCCTCTAGTAGTGATAGCATGTTTGCGAGGAAAACAGTCTTTTCACCGAAAGAAGCTGACCTTATATTTTCGTTTAGGTAAGTTTTCATTTCAGAACGAGATTTTACTTTGGAGAACTCTACCATTTTTACGGCATTACTTATGAGTTGGTGTCTCTCTTTTTGATTAAGTCTTTTAGTAGTAAATTCATCTAAAATATTGTACATTTCAATACTATTTGAATTAGCAACTTCTGAGTAAGGGAGATTTTCCCATTCTGCATATGCTCTTATAAAAGTTGGAATTTGGAGGTAGGGAATTTTCGATGTTTGGAAACTAGCACTATCTTTAAAGTCTTCACCATTTTCTCGACCTACTTCAGAAAGGTAGTTCAGCTCTGCAAAGAAAGTATATTTCTTTTCAATAGTCTCCGCTGCGGAAAACGCAAAAATAGGGAGTAACAAAATGCTGAGTAGAAACCTTCTCATTGACCTTCCTCTTAAATTGATTAGCTACTCTAAGGATAAACCATATTGGGGGAAAGCCAAATATGGATTGTAAGGAGTATCTAGGGTGTCTAAACTTTAGACAATACTCTGTAACTATTATTCCAATTACAGATACGAGTAGTTTTTGTAATAAGATGGAATTGTATATAATAGTATATAGTTAGGAGTGAAAATGAAAAAGCATTTTATAATATCAATAGGAATTGCTGCCTTAGTATCAAATGCTTTTAGTGCAGAAAAAGACAAACAAAATACTCCGAATAAAATAAATAAAACTATAAAAAAAATAAGTGAAACGAGTTCTGCAATTCATGATGGCTTTCGTATAGGATTTATAACGGCCAATAAAAGTATGAAATATGAAATTTCTAATAATAAAGATTCTTCTTCCAATTCAAAAGTAGGATCTACTGCTGGTTTAAATATTGGTTATCAGAAAATAAAAATTAAAGGGTGGAGTTGGTCTTCAATTTTTAGCATGACTTCTACAGTTAGGGAGAAAATATCTTATCAAAATACAATGCTTGAAGCGAATACAACATTTGGTCTAAATAAAAATCTTTATACTTATATAGGATTAAACCTTTCTAAATATTCATCGGACGAAAAAACTGTAAATGATTTAATGAATGATTTAGGAGTTGGTTTTGGCCTGCAAGCAGCTATTGGCTATCAGTTATTAATAAACTTGTCTGCTGAACTCAAGTATCAATCAACCATTCATACTGCAAAATACGAAGCGACTTATCCAAGTGGGCAAACTGAAGATATAACAGTTGATTTAACAAGTAGTGCACTCTATTTGGGGCTTACTGGTACCTTCTAATAATAAATTTCTGTTTTATTGTTGTCTCTATTACTCGGATTATATTTCCTTACATCATTGAAATTAAATGACTTAACTCTAGTCAATCCATTTTTAAACGATGTATCATTTTTAAGTCTAACTCATAGATACGCATATATTATTTATTTGCACTTAATACGGAGGTTGAGTATGAGTTTAATTGATCAGTTCCACGCTGGTGGATTCTTTATGTATTTTATTTTATTATTCGGTTTATTAACAATAGGCTTTATTGTTGAGAGGGGACTTGTTCTTTATACAAAGTACAAAGATGTTCCAACTGACTTTAGAAGAAACCTTTTAGCATTTATTGCAGCTGGTGATTTTAAAGGAGCTAAAGATTATATAGAAGCAACTGCTCCTAATACATCTGTTGGTAAAGTTGCTATGACTGGTGTGAAGCTTAGAATGAGTGGATCAGGAGACGAAGCATTACAGGCCAGAATGGATGAACAATTATCAAGAGAAATTACTTTCTACGATAAAAGAACAGGCTTTTTAGCAATGTTTGGGAACGTTGCAACGTTATTTGGTTTACTTGGTACAGTTACGGGTTTGATTAGTTCATTCGCTGGGGTTGCAGCTGCATCTCCTGTAGAAAGAGCAAATTTATTATCTCAAGGTATTTCTGAAGCACTTAACTCAACAGCATTTGGTTTAGTTGCTGCGATTCCTGCACTTGTTGCATTCGCTGTTTTTACAAATAGAACTGAGCAAATTGTTGCAAAGATTACTGAAGCTTCAAGTGAACTATACCACGATTTACTTTTCTATACTGAAAATCATGAAACTGAAGGTACAGCAGAAATTCTACCTAAAGCGGCTAAGGTTTCAGAAGTAAGTACAAGTACAAACTAATTTATTTCAGGATGAAATATGAGAAAGAAAATTGGATTAGGTTCTAAAAAAGACCTTGATGCGGATTTAAATTTAACTCCATTTATTGATTTATTGTCGACTATAGTTTGTTTTTTGTTGATCACGGCAGTCTGGATTGAAATCGGAGCTGTGGAAATTAAACAAAGTAAAGGAACTGAAGCTGCTGCTTCAAAGAAAATTAGCTACGACTTGGACTTGGTGTACAAAACTTCTACCGACTTAAGACTCAACCTCAAGAGAAATGGTAAGAGAGTGAAAGTATTTCAAGTCCAAAGTAAAGATGAAGTTTCTTTTCAAGAAAGCTTACATGACATTATTCAAAACAAAGTTTTAAAATTTAAAAATAAAGCAATAGAAATTGCTACTGCAACGGTTACTCCTAGATCAAATGTTAATTACGGAAGTCTAGTGCAAACATTAGATACCCTTCGGAAGAACGAGATTATTAATATTGGTGTTCTTTCTGCTAAAGGACAATAACATGAAATTAAATCATAGTTTAGTTGGCGCAGATGCTTTTGAAAAACATTTAATAAATAGAAAAAGAAAGAAAAGTTGGGGAAAGAAAGCCGCCGTATTTGCACTTATGCTGACCTCCATGGTTGATATGTTTAGCATGTTAGTTGTATTTTTACTCCAAACATTCTCAACATCACCAGAAATAATGGTAAACAAAGGCGTTATTCTTCCAAATTCAATTACAGCAGCTCAAGTTAGAGAAGCTCCTGTTTTAGCTCTTAACAAGGATGGAAATCTTTATTTAGATCAAAAATTAGTGGGGTTGACAAAAAATGTTGTAAAGAAACCTACTAAATTAATAACTCAACTCAATGATATTAAAAATAATTGGGGCAAAGTCCATGCTGGAATACCTTTTCCTGGTGAGATAAATTTACAAGCTGATAAAAACGTCCCGAGTACTGTTGTTTCACAGGTTATGGGAATTCTCACAAATGGCCAATTTCAAGCTATCCAATTGGCGGTAATAGGACTCAGGTAATGAAAAAAATATTTTTAACAAGTGCACTTGCCTTAACTGTTAGTACAGTTTCATTCGCTGATCAATATTTGATTGAAGAGATGGAATCTTTAAAATCAACATTAGATAAAACAGATCCGGATCGAGCTGAGCTTAGTCTTAGACTTGCAGACTTGTATTTTGATGTTTCTATACAAGAAGGTGCTGGTAGTCTCATTGTTGAAAATAGAAGAAAGGCTGAAAAATTGTACAAAGATGTACTTTTCGGTAGAGACGGTGTTCCAAAAGCCAATGAAAAAAAAGCAAATATTATTAAATTTCAATTGGCCCGAGTTCTTGGGAAATTATCAAATCATGATGAAGCTAAAGAATTTTACCAAGACGTTTTCGAATCAAGAATCTCAACAAAAAAATTAAAAAGAGAAGCCGCTTTTTCTTTAGCAGAGTACTACGAAGAAAAAGTTGATTTTAGCCACGCTGATAAATATTATCAAGAAGCATTAGTTTTATGTGAAACTCTTGAATCAAAAAATTACGGCCACTATAAAAGAGCATGGCTTCATTATAAAGAAGTAAAACTAGATACAGCAATAGAAGAGCTTAAACTATCTCTCTTTGAGAGGGATGGTAGTGTTCGAGAGAAAGTAATTAATGATCTTCTTTTGTTCTTTTCTAATCAAACTACAAATGGTGAACCTGAATTAGCATATATGAGAGAGCTAATTGTAAAAACAGGTCAAAAAGACTTAATTCGAAGATTGGTAGAGTCATTTTATGGAGCTGGTAATAGAATTGCTGGGAGTACAGTTTTAGTACATTTAAATAATGATAGTCCAGATCCTTTTTATGAAATGAGACTCCTTGAAGAATTCTATGGATTCAGGGACGTAGATCTTGTTAAGGATTACCTAAGTAGAATTGAAAAACGTTCAATTAAGGATATTCCTACTTCTAAAGAAGAGAAAAAAGAATTTAAGGCCATGCTAAAAAGAGTAATTGTTCAATTTGACTCTGAAGCACAATCTAATAAGCATTACCCTGAGATTTTAAGACGCTCTATTGAGCAATACCTGGTCTTTTATCCCAATGATGATATGAGAAAGAAGATGCAACAGGGTTGGTTGAAAGTTGAACAAGATGTTGAAAAGAAAGTTAATCAATTAGGGAAGTGGATTAGCGAAGATATAAAAAGCGGATTCTCAAACGGTGATATAAGAAAGCTTCGACAGACTAGACTTTCTTTGGCCCAGAAGTTAAAAAAATCTGACATAGTTATTGAAGAATCTTTAGCGGTAGCTGAATTACTTAAGGAAGACGAAAAAACAATTGAAGAAGCTAGAGAGTTTACTTACGTTGCAGCTCGAGAGCATTATAAAGCAAAGAGATATTCTAAGTCTCTTGAACTCTTTCTACCTCTTGCAGATATTTCAAAAAGAGAGTCAATTGATAAGTGGGCGATGCAATCACAACACTTAGCCCTAGATATATTAAATAAGCGCAAAGACTTTCCAAAAATTATGGCCCAAGCTGACCTATGGTTAAATTCAAAAGCTTTTTCTCAGAATGAAAAACTTAAAAAAGATTTTAATGAAATCTCTCTTGTTAGAAAACAAGCTTCCTTTGAGGCAGTCGCAGTTATGGGAGAGTCAGCACTTGCACTTGATAAATTTTATGCTTTTTGTTTTTCAAAAGTATTTGAAGATAAATCATGCGCAAATGCTAAAGTTTTGGCGATCAAGCTTAAAGATCAGGGGAAACTTGTTAGTTTATTAGAAAAGAATAAAGATGAAAAAGCCCTTATGACTGAGTATGAATTCATGGGAAGGTTTTCGGATGCAGCAAAACTTCAAGAGAAATTTAATCTAACAAGGTCTTCTGATATTCCAGATTATCTTAAAATCTCTCTGCTATATGAAATCGATGGTAATTTGAAGAATAGAGACCGAATTCTCCAAAAAATGATTAGCAAAATTAAAAAAGATAAAAAAATTGAAAAAAAATATGAAGCGGCAATATTTAAAACGCTAGAAGAAGCAGATTTGTTAAATAATAGAACTCTTCTACTGCCGTGGTCTCTTGATAGAAAAATATCTTTGGCGAATAGAATGAGCATTGAAAGTCCTAATAAAACAAATTTAAAAATCCTTACAGCTCAAAAGGAATATGCTGGATCTACTTGGGCAAAAACAGTCTTAGGAAATATCCAAAAATCTTTCAAAAAACAAGCGAAGGTCAAATTTTATGGACGAAGAAGTAAAACCTTATTTAAAAGAAGAGTCAGAAAGCTAGAATCTTTTGCTTCAATGGCAAAACCATACTTACAAGGAGCCGATTCGCAAACAAGAGTTTATATCTTAGATATGCTTAAACTTGCTTATCAAAACCTAGGCGCAGAAATTCTAAATACGCCACTTCCAGAAGGTCTAACTGAAGACATCATGATGCAAGTCCAAGCTAATTTAACACAGATGGCGACACCTTATATAACTGTTGCTTCAGATTATGAACGTTTGCAGTCTGAAGAACTTAGTAAAGTCGACCCAACTATTAAATCTGAATATTTAACACAACTCGAGGTTGAAAATATTGAGTACAAAGAACTGATTAAAGATACAGAATACCAAGTCAATTTAAGTGCAAGTTTTGATTTTAAAACTATGGATGTGGCCAAAAACAAGTTGGCAATAAACCCATTGGATCATTTGGCTCTAGAAGAACTAGAAACTACACTTATATCATCAAATAACTTAAGAATGGCATCATATTTTACAGGACGTAAAAATAGTTTAAAGGAAACACATGATTAGGATTATCTCGATTTTGTCACTACTAAGCTTCTTTAGTGTTATGGCCGTAAACGCAAGTGAAAACGTTAAGAAAACCGTACGCTACAAATCTGGAAAAAGAATTGATTTTGAATCTTTGTTGATCGAAGGTGAAAAAAAGAAAGCTGATTATTCGGTTGTTACAGGAAATATTGGAGAAGAAGATCTTGGTTTATTAAAACTAAGAGATAATTTTACCGACTTTATGGCCAACGATGCTAAGGAGGAAGTTCAATGATTACTGTTGAAACTTTAGACGGAGAACTGGTAAAGGTATTTAAAACTGTAGATGAAATAAATCTTGGATTCCATAGACTGTTTGGGTTTATAAGTGAAGATAAAGCTCTTCAGAGAGAACAAACAAGACAGCGACAAGGTTTTGATTTCACAAGGACTGATTGGCATTGTAAATTCTCGGTTAAGCTCAATAAAAGAAAACTTCAATTTAGTAATTTAGACGGTTGTAAAGCAGTCGAGCTTGGGGATAATGCCTGGAAACTACTAACCCCAACTGGAGACTTCAAATTTTCAAATATCTCAAGTGCACAGGTTGCAGATTTTCTAACAGAAGAACATGATAGTCATTCATGGATGAATAGGGCAACTGAGCTTATCATTCTTGCTATTTTTCTGATTATTCCAATTATTTATTTTTTACAGTCAGACCCCGTTGAAGAAATGAAAGAAAAAGAAAAAAAGAAAATTGAACCTGTAAGTGTAACTGTCGTTCAACAGGTTAAGGCAGTAAATGTATCTACCAAAAAACCAAATATTAAAGTTAAACCACTAACAGCTGCTCAAAAATCAAAAAGAGCTGTATCTAGGAATTTAGGTTTCTTAGGTCTAGTTGGATCAAAAGATTTAACTAAAGCTGTAGGTGGAGTTCCAACCAAACTTAAAAATGTCACGGCCGGAGCTGGAAAAGGTGGAGATGCAGGATCTGGTGGAGAGGTATTAACTGGGTTAGGAAAAGGTCTTAAGAAAACAACTGTTGGAAATACTGGAGTTGCAGGTCTTGGTGGAGTTGGTACTAAAGGTGCTGGTGGAGGTGCTGGTGGTTATGGGAATACAGTGGTTGCATCTGGCGAAGGAAAAGGGATTTCAGCTATCTCTGTCGCTAGTAATGATATGTTATTAGATGGTGGCTTAAGCCGTTATGCCATAAATGCCACAATTGCTAAATACTTAAGCCAGGTTAGACGATGTTATGAAAACCAACTTAATAAGCAGCCTGGATTAGAAGGACTCGTAACTGTGAGTTTTCAAATTAACGGTTCTGGAATGTTGAATTTCTCAAAAGTTAAAAACTCGACATTGAAAAGCCCCGTAGTTGAAAAGTGTATTACGACTAAAATGATGAATTGGAAGTTTCCTAAACCTAAGGGTGGAGTAAACGTTAATATTAATTATCCGTTTATGTTAAGACCTGTAGGAACATAGAAAAATTTGGAGAATAGAATGAAAATTTTAAGCTTATTACTGTTAGGATTATTTATAGCTGGTTGTGAAAGCGATCCTTATCCAGCAGGAAATACCCGAGTTACTCCAAGGGCTGCGCAGAAAGATCCGGCTGATGCTCTTTCTATGGTTGTTCAAGGTAAGTATGAATTCCAAGAAGGTGCTACAAAAGCGTTTAGAGTTAAAGTGGCAGTACCGGCTCCGTGGAAAGCTGATATGAAAGTTGATAATCTTCCTGCCGGAGCAACTTTTGATAAAGATACATTTGTTGTTAGTTGGAAACCTGGTTTTTTTGATGGAAATCAAGTTGGTGATCCAACGATTAAAACTCGTGTTTACCCGATCACTATATGGCTAAGGTCTACAGACCCTAACTCGGAAGTAAGAACTAAGGAAGTAAACTTAATTGTTTTTGATACACCTCAGTCTATGACTATTGATGGAAGCTCTGCAGATTCGGTAGATGAGGGCGAAACTCTTGAATATGAATTTTCAATAAGTAATAAGGATTATCCAAAAGGACCCTTTTCTGTAAATACAGTTGATATGCCAGCGAATACTGAAATTAAAAAGATCTCTGATAACGAGTATAAGTTAATTTTAAGGCCCGACCATCACCATGTAAAACTTAATGAAAGAGATGATTGTCCAAGCTACAGAGAAGCTTGCTTAAAATATAAGGGAAAGATAGTTGCATACAATCCGGCTAACCATAAAACCGAAAAAGATGTGGAAATAAAGATTTATGATAAAAGACTAACGACAAAAATAGTACCGCCAAATGATATGAAGCAAGGATTGGATATTACTTTTCAAGTATCAGCGTATGATTTGAATGGTGAAATACCTCCTAATATATCTTTAAAGAGTGATGAGCCAGATTATGGTCTTTTTTCAACAAACCTTATAAAAGATGAGGATACAAATTCTTCAGTCTTAAATGTGACGTGGAGAGATATACCACCTTCTTACAATGGTCGAGATTTTAAATTTACTTTTGAGGCTTGCTCACTAGATGCTAGTTGCTCTAGAGATTCTAATAAAATTCAAATTGTTGTTAAAGATAGAAAAACTCCAGTTATTGATAGGGACGAGTGGGCCGCTGGTGAAATAAAATATCTTGATTTTAATTCACATAAAACATACTCAGTTGAAATTGTAGACGGTGATAACTCGAGACTTGATATTGAGAATGTTGCTATTATGCCTAAAGAGATGAGAAAACACGTTCAATGGTATAATGGATCCCTTAAAGTTCGATTTAAAACACCTGGGATTCATCAGTTTAGTCTTGTAGCAAAGTCAGAGTATAATATGACATCTGCAGAAAGTTTTGTCGCTGAAGTTTTCGAACCAAATAGGAGTCGGACTCTATACTTTACAGATTCGACGCGTGATGCAGAGGTTCAGTTTTATAGAGATACGATGGGGAAGGTTCAGTTAATGAACCCAGTTCTTCAAGCGTTAAACGAAAGAAACCTATCTGGAAGGGATACCTTGATTCTTGGGACAGGAATTCTTCAGGATGCGAATCTTAAGCCACAGATTAGTATGGCCATGGATAAAATTGAAAATATTGTGGTGGCTTCGCCATTAATCGAAAATATGCCGACAAAATTTATCGACGAACTTCAAAAAGATTTTCATATTTCAATCTTAGGAAGATATGACGAGCTTCCTAATACCAAAAAGCTATCAGATATGCATTTCATCCAAAGAGAAGATTTTGAAGATAGTAAAGCTAAGGTCAGATTAAAGGAAAGTTCAACAATTGAATCTTCTAATCCATTAATATTCTCTGTTGGTGTTGATAGAGTGAAATGTGAAGATGTCCTAGACCTTACAGACAAAGCTGAGGAGGCTAGACTTAAGGTTGGAATTATCTGTGATCGAAAAAGTGGTGGACGTTATGCTATTTTAGGAACTGAGTTTTCTGATCTTGCTGTAACTCAAGCTGATAAGAACATTCCGGCAATGTGGTTAAGAAGAATGCTAACAACAGATCTAAACAATAATAAAGAGGTTAAATAATGAAAAAAATATTAGGAATTAGTATAGTTCTCGTTTCTCTTTCAGGATTTGCCACCAGTGATTTAGAAAAGAAATTAGATTCATTAAATATCCCATCTGATAAAGTAACTCCTCTTGTTAGTGAAGAAAATCTTATTTCTGTTAACTCAAGGTATTCATCTTTAAATAAACGAAATGAAATTACACTTATCGGGGCTAATAATTTCAATGCTGATAGCCATATGGATACAAAACAAATAGGTGCAACATATCGCTTTCATATCAACTCTCGCTGGTCAGTAGGTGCGAGATATACTGAATATCAAAATAAATTGAGTGCTGCAGGGGATAAGTTATTTGAAAAACAAAACTTACTTCCAGACTCAGATTTTGCTGTAAAGAGCACGGATGGGTTTATTAACTTTAATACTGTTTATGGAAAACTAAGATTAACATCGAATACGATCGTATATTTTGATCAATACGTCTCACTTGGGTATGGAAAAGTAGCCTTATCCCAAGGGGAAGCTCAAATGTACACCGCTGATCTTGGTTTTGCTTTTTGGTTAGGAAAGCACGCAAGCTCTAGGATTGGTGTGAAAAATGAATTATATGAACAACATAAATTAAATGGTGCTGATAATGTTCATAATGCTATGGGGTATATTGAAATTGGTTACCTCTTTGGTGAGGGAGCTAGAATATGATTAGACCACTATTGGTATTATCATTAACTGCGACAAGTGTATTTGCAAATACAGGAACAGAACTTTTGTTAAAGCAAAAAAATACCCTTAACCTTAAGACTAATTACTCAAAAGTTAAACAGGCCATAAATCTTGATGACACATTCTTAGTCCAAGCATACGGGGCAATGAGGGCATTAAGAGTTGGTGACATTGGAATACAAGATTATTTTGATGCTATTTTTAATAAAGATTTTAAAGCAGCAATAAATTTATATTCAAATCTAAAAACGAATAATAAGGAAGAAGAAAGACTATTAACGGCTTCAAGGCTATATGTCCTCTGGAAGTTAAAATTAAATCAAAGTTTTTTTAATGCTTGGCTAGAGGAATCTAATAATTATGATTTTTTAAACTCTGAGTTGGGGGTTGCTCTTGATCAAATTATTTCAGTTAATCCATCAAATTGGTTATTAACAAAATCAATTTTTATTTCAAAGGCTCAGTTAAAGCTGGTTGATAATATAGCCAAATCTGAATCAAGCTTTAACTTTTCTGTACAAGCGTATCGTAACCTTAGGAAGGGCGAAGAAGGTCTAGTATGGATTCAATATCTTAAACCACAAGATCCGTTGAGGGAGCTTCTAGCTAAAAGTGCAATCCTTGATTTCTCTAGGAAAGGTCAGTTAGGTGATGCTGCAAAAATAGTTAAAGAAGTTCTTGAACCAGTATTAAGTAAGACTGACGATCTAGAAAAAATATCGGAGTATTACTTACTTTTAGCAAGACTTCTATATCAAGCGAAAGCTTATGAAGCATCGGAGCGTTATTATAGTCTGATTCCCGATGAATCTATGAGGTTCTTACAGGCAAGGGTAGAATTATTGTGGATCTCAATGAGAACAGATGATCATTCGGTGATTCTTGGAGAGTTAAAATCTTTAGAATTAAGTATCTTTAATGAAAAATTTTTGCCAGAAGTATTTCTAGTAAGCTCCATGGCGAACTTACAATTATGTCAATTTTCAAAGGTACAAGATTCTTTTAATCAATTTATAAAAAATAATAAAGAATTTGCGAAGGAACTTTCTGAGAATCTAGGAAGTGAATCTCCAAAGCAATTAGATCAAAAAAATGGTTACATAAACAGACTAGCAAATTCATTAAAGTATCAAAAAAATGAAATTAAAGCCATCACTAGTACCATTCTTGAAAAGGAAGAATCTGATGCGTACATTTCAAAGCTTCAAAAGGATGAATCTGAGATAATTTTATTAAAAAATAAAGAAATAAAACAAGAATGGAAGAACAGACAACGTATATTAGAAGCTACATTAAGAAGAATGAGGTTTGTTAAAATTGAATTTCTATCCAAAATGAGAAGGCTAAATGGCACCCTCGCAAATTCTAGTGAGGACTCAGTCTCCACTTTGACCTCAGCAATTGATAAAACTGATAAATTAGAATTTCCTCACGACGGTGTGATTTTTGGAGATGAGCTTTTTCATTATACATCTCGAATAAAAAACCTATGCTTACAAGGACGTAACAAATGATAAAAAAACTTCTTTTTATCTCGATACTCATCCCGTTTTTTGGCTGTGAAAAGTCTGAAGACTATGTTCATTTTGATGACCCTCCAAGAATTCAAAATACTAATCAGCTTAGAACATTGTTAAGGGATGATCTTCAAATAGATATTCTATTTGTTATAGATAACTCCGGTTCAATGGGGGACATCCAAGAAAATATTGTTAAGAACTCTGCCCTTTTTATGCAAGAGTTTACTCAGAATAATATTATGGATTGGAGAATGGGTCTCATGTCTACTGATAATACAGAAGACCCTTACTTGGGATTTGATACTTATTTTACTAAGGCTACAATAGATCCTGTGACTACCTTTCAAAAAGCAGTTGATAGTCTTGGAACTTATGGATCCGCTTCTGAGCATGTTTTTTATAATATTATGCGACCAATGACTGATAGTCGATTTGGACATTTCTTTAGACGAGATGCTCACCTAGCGATTATTATGGTTACTGACGAAGAAGAGCAAAGTGAAAGTGATCATGGAGCTCAATTTGAAGCTATCTCCCTTATTAATTCAATAAAGTCTCTGAAAACACCAAATAGAATCGTCCGATTTTATGGTGCATTTAACTTCAAAGACCTTGATAGTTGTAAAAGTGGTTGGGGGGCAGCCTATGCTAATTCACCTTTTCAAAAAGTAATTGATGAAACAGCAGGTATTCATATGTCTGCTTGTACAAATGATTTTGGTACAAAATTAGCAGCAATTGGAAAAGACATTATAAAGATTGGTGAATCACCGAAGTTTACTTTGAGTACAAGGCCAAGAATTGAAACTATCGAAGTACTCTATGATGGTGTTTCTTTACCTATGGGGAAAGAAGAAGATGGGGGTGTTTGGTATTACGATAAGTACTTTAATACTATTAACTTTTATAATTTAGATTTTGCCCCTGAATTTCAGGATTCTAAAATTCGTATTAAATTTGAGATCGATGACGGTGTTGATAGAGAACGAGAAAAATCTTAAATTGTAGAATCAGTCTATAGTTCTTGTTTCGCAAAAATTTTAAACAACTCATGTTGAAAATAGTTCAACCATCTAGGATCGTTGATTTTACATGAGCCTGTTCTTATTCTTCCTGTTTTCCAAATAACATTTTATTATTCCTTCTAAAGCTCTTCTATTCATAGGGCTTGTCTAGGAAAATAGCGTTCTCTTGGAGTTGTAAAATGTCTTTAACATCAGGAATAAAGGCATTATGTATACAGAAATAGTTCGTTTTTTTTCAGTTTGATAAACTTTAGAGTTGTACTGTATCATGAGGTGAAGTTATATTTAAATAATATTATAAGTTAGTTATAAAAAGGATTAAAATGTCTCTATTTAGAATGGTTATATTATGTGGTTTAATTTACTCAACTCATTTATTAGCTATGAGTCCAGGTGAGAGTGCAATTGATTTTGAGTTAAGAGATCAAAATGATTCAGTAGTTAAACTCAGTCAGTTTAAAAATAAGTATATTATTTTGGAGTGGTATAACTATGACTGTCCATTTGTTAAAAAACATTATGAATCACAGAGTATGCAAACTCTTCAGAAATTGTATAAAGACAATGATCTTGTAACTTGGATTTCGATTATATCTTCTGCGAAAGGAAAGCAAGGTTACTTAGAAACAGCAAAGGATGTAAGAGCTAAGATGAATGAAGTGGGGTCACACGCTGATTTTGTTTTAAGAGATATAGATGGAAAAGTGGGGAGGGCCTATGAGGCACGAACAACCCCGCATATTTTTATAATTGATCATAAGTTTAAGGTTCAGTATGCTGGTGCAATAGACTCAATTCCAACTGCAGATACTGCTGATTTAACAAAGGCTAAAAACTATATTACATCTTCTATGAGTAAGATTATGTTGAATGAAAAACCAAGTCCTCAAAAGACAAAACCATATGGATGTTCAGTAAAGTATTAATTAGTTTGGATCATTCTTGATTTTTTTTGCGAGCTCTTTTCTCGACTTGACTCTCTCTTGTGCATTTTTATAACGGCGAATGTCATCATCAGTCTCAGGCTTAAGAGCAGGTACTTTTAAGGGTTTTCCAAATTCATCCAAGGATACAAATGTAAGGTAAGCTTTGGTTGTAACCCGTACTACACCAGTATAGGGGTTCTCACTTTGAACTTTAACTCCGATTATCATAGATGAGTTGCCTACATAGTTCACAGAGGCCATTATTACTACCTGTGTTCCAATATTTATAGGAGAACGGAATTCTATATCATCAATGTGAACAGTGACCACAGGGGTGTTACAGTGACGACTAGCACACATTGCAGCTGCTATATCAATCCAACTCATCACTTTGCCACCGAAGATTGTACCATGAGCATTTGTATCACCTGGCATAACTAGCTCCCTCATCAGAACTTCACTTTCTTTTGGAGTCTTTGTTTTTTTATTCATTTATGATTTCCTGATTAATTTCCTGGTGCACAATAGAAATGGTGATTCCACTTATAGCCTTGCCCAAAAGCATTATGGCTTGTTTCAAATTCAGCCTCATCATCTATATCAGCAGAGTTGTCGACAATTGAGAATAACATCTTCTCAAGTGAGCCTTGTGGTCCAACTGGTTGAGCTCTATAGTTTCCAAATGCTGATCCTCTTCTCACAATACCGGAAGCACAGAATGATTCTCCTAAACTTTTAAGTTTCGCGAGAACGTTTGTATTTAATTTCGGTTCACCTGTTTTTGAATGGAAATCGTCCTCTACTAAAGGTGAATCAAGCCCCGTCGAAAGACCTTCTCCTGAAACAAACTTATTAAAATAAACCGTCAGGTTTGTGCTGTCTGGAAGTTTACAAATTTTCTTAGTATCATCAGTTTCATCTTCTATTGCCGTTCCTGAGCAACACATTGAACTACTTTCATTTACTCCAATGGAAGTTCCAAGCTCTAAGCAACATTTGATTTGATTGTCAGAGAAAATAGGAGCATGGTCAATAAGCTCTTGTGTTCCCACAATATTTTGGTTTAATGAATTAGCATTGTTTGTACCTGGCGCATTATCAGACTGCCATTGAGTTGAAACTCCTGAGTCATAAAATGTTCGATCATGGTTAAGGAAATCCATAACGGTTTTTAGCTGTTGGCCAAAAGCATCCTCTTTAAATATACCAGGAACTAATTTTTGGTAATTATCGTTACAATAAGTTGGTTCATAAACCATTTGAGGAATACCAAGGTATTCAAGGCGCGAAAATCTTGAGAGATAGTAAAGCGCGTTCCCAGGGGAAGCAGATCTTCTATGATCTAATATACTAGTATCAGTAACAGCTAGAGTATCTCCTGGGTTCTTTTTTTCTTCCCATTCAAGTGTTCCAGCGGCAATAAAACTAATTTTTAGTTCTGAATCCTGGTTGTCATAATTTAAAGGGTCAAGCTTATCAACATTTGAAAATGCAACTCTAACAACTCTTGTAATAGGGTCAAAAACATGGCAACAATTCCTAACGCCGCCAACATCTGGACATGCACCAGCTTCCCAGTCAGCATTTTCTGCATCAAGACCACCGTCTGGTTGAGTGATAATCGTAGCAGGAATACAGGCGATATCGGCTCCACCTTGTGGATCTGTTAGGCTTATATTTAGCTCTGAAACATTATCAAAAGTTACAAACGTAGGTATTCTCGTTATTAAATTTTTTCTCGTAATTTCAGAAGGGTCGGAATCATCAGTCCATTGAAGTACATAACCTCTGTCATTTAACAAACTTCCATCATAGGGAACAAAACGTCCCAGAGTAAATAGGTTATTGGCCCATAGGCTTTCCATCGTTGGGAGACTAGAGGAGAGTAGGTTGATTCCATCTCCAGCTCTTTCATTATTTAAAAATGGCTTCTGAATGGAGAAATCACTAATCCCAGAGAAGCTATGCTGGCTACAACCAGATTCAGTTTGCCCTGGGTCATAACAGAAATCAGCTTTATCTTTATCTAGTTGACTCTGAGTCATACCATATGATGAAGCACTCTCTGAAAGTTGCAGAGGCGTTCTGTAGTTGAGACATGTAAAGTTTGCCTGGTTCATACTAAGTCTTGGTCTACTCCAGTCATTAGTCCCATCCTCAAATGCCCTAACCCATGTTCCGCCACAACAAGTCTTAGCTGCTGCTGTATGGATTGTTTTCCATTGATTTTGGTTCGTAATATTAACTGAATTATCAATGACTTTATTATTATCACTATCAAGTGTATTAGCAGAAGGTCTTATAATATTAGATAGTTTCGTTGTTGAGTTTATTTGTGATTCTACAACCGAATAACGAGTGTATCTATCACTTGCAGTTGGGTTCAAAGATCCATATCTGCTACTATTTATTCCTACTGAATCAAGATCATTTGGAGAGTCTTCGGTAAACATTGTAATTGTCTCACCAATAGGTCTACAACAGCGGTTATTGTGAATATTGTAAGTGTTAAACTCTGGATCGTTTACAGATGGCTCTTTTCTTGCCTGCCCACATACAAGGTATTCCTCATAGTAAGTTTTTTCTGCTTTGTTACCAAAGAACTCTAGAGGTGCAAGGTCAACAACATTGGCCATTAATCTATTTGGAGAACAGTCTAGGTCTGTATGACAAACTGAACCCGCTTTTCTAAGACAAGCATCTCTTGTCATTGTCTGGTCAAAAATAATTCCAGAAGTTGAGAGGGGGCTTCCTTCGATAGTTTTAAATGCTGAATAATTCTTTAAGTCCTCACCGGAGGTCGATACCGTTGGTAGGGCAGACCCACTAAGAGATTCAAGTCCACATGAATTTTGAGCAAAGGAATATCTTTCAGTAACAACTTGCTTACCCTGAGCATTAGTAATACTTGGGATAAGAAAATTATCATTTAAAAAGTCATCTTGTGTATGAATATACATACCGTCTTCGTCTAGCATTGGACATGAGCTATATCGAAGGTCCGTATAAAGTGTAGAGTTACAACCTGCTATTTGCGAGGTATAGTCAGTTCTAAAATTATTATCTGGAGCTTTATGCTGCTCAGTTTGTTCCCAGTCTTTTGTCGTGATAATAGTATTGTAATCTGGAAGCCTTTTCCCTGGTCTACAAAGTCCAAAGTTGCCTGCTCCTGAACTATCTGTCTCAAGAAGGTTAACAGTGATATTGGCACTTACATCAGCAGGTAGGGAAGTTAGGTTTCCTGTATTAATATAATGTTTTGGACGTCCTAGAATATTGGCGTCTTGTCCGTAAATATGATTTTTAGATTCAACAAGCTCGTCAAGTGGTCTACCAAATCTAGCTACTTCTTTATTAAAAGCACTTACAGAGTTTACATTTGCACAGTAAAAATTGGGAGCACAAGTTAGATTTTTTCTGAGGCCTTCGTCAGTAATATTAGCGTAGTCAACTCTACATGGTGCACCGGCACCACGGTAAACACATTTTTTTGAACTTGTTCCAGGCGGCAGTTCTGCTTGCTGTAAAAACTCAACAATAGTTCCCACTCTTTCCGTATTTGCAATCTCTTTTGCTCCTACTGTTTCGAAACTCGGCCATTTTGTTTTATAGTTTGAAACATCTGCACATGTATATTCCCAACCTAACTTAGAAATACAGTGGGAGTCAGTTTCACATTCGTGCCATTCTTGACATGATCCAGCCTCGTTTTGAACTGCTGAATTTATTTCAACTGTAGGATCATAGTCGTATATGGGGGCCGTTGCTGAAAAGTCATATTCTTGAACAGCGACAATATGATTTGTAGGAGAAGTTAAGTCTGCGAAAGGAGCATTAATTGCCAACATTAATGTGTCGGAACTGGATTTAACAATTCTTCCTTTACCAATTGCAAACCAAGTAACACCATCAAATGATCCGATGAGTGCACCTCTATTAAACCCGTACCAATCTCTTTGGTATCCATTAACATACATTGCAGCTTGAGTTTTTAATCTTAGGAGCCTTTGATCTTGTTCAACTGATCCTTTGATATGACTAAAAGGTAGCATAGTTGGAGGTACAAAACAGGCCCTGTTAAAGATAGTATCTTCATAGTTACCAAGAGTTGTGTTTGTAACAAAAGTATCCCTTCTCGTTGTGTAGCCAGTTGATTGACCACCGACTCCAGTGTTTGAAAAAGGGTAGGCACTAAAATTATTAAACCATGAATCTTTTGCACATGTTGGACATGCTTGAAAAAAGCCACTTCTCGTACTTATAATATATTGTTTATCAAAATCTACTTTCACTTGATGTGCCGGTCTTGCAGCATCAAGTTGAACCGTCATTTGACCTAAAATACTATTCATATTAAAGGATCCATTTTTTGGAAAAATATAATAGTTATCCAGATAAACAAATTCTTCACCCTCTTGGATTCCTGTTGCACCACTTGGAAGTGGATCTCCTGGAGTAATCTCTGTATTTGCAGTATCAAAAAATCGATGGGGCGCACTTCTGGAGTTAACAATAACTTCTAAATCTTGGAATGGAAGAGGAGTCTGTGCAACAGGTGGTGCCTTACAGTTAAAGGCTGCAATTTCGGTTGTTTGATTTCCAGCATTATCATTTTTGTAAATAGGTTCGTAGGTATAGGCCGGACAATTTTTTATCATTAAATCCAAATCAGTTTTCTCACTACAACCACAGTTATTATAAAGGCGCTTCATTATCGTCTGGTAATATGTATCACTTGTAGGATCATTGATTTCACATTGGGTATAAGTAGCACTTCCATTAATAGCATTATTGTGAAAAGGATCAGATAATGAATTTGTTTTTAATTCTTCAATACAACTATAGTCTATTTTAAGAGCAGCAAGTCGATCCTCAGCATCGCTGATTGGATCTTCTGGTTCTGCTGGAGTCGGTTCAATTTCTCCATCATCTGGTCTTTCAAGACATGAGTAATAAAACTGTGGATAATCTTTATACCAATTTGGATTATTTGATTTTAAGCTTTCTGCTATAGAGAAGTTAATAGGGTCTGCCTGAATACCACTTATTTTTAGGGCCTTTTCAGTAATACATTGTCCCTGTTCACAACAATCAAAACCGCTGGCCTGACAATCATTATCTGAACAAGAGCTTTGACCTGAATCAGAATTAGAATTCATATCGACTCTTAGTTGAAGGGCCGAAGTATCAACAATTTGCTGATCTACTTCAGTAAGGTAATTTTTTGAAGAATCATTTATATAGAGTGAAACTTTATTTGAATTAATAAAGTTATTACACCCTGGACATATATCACTTGTTTTAATAACGAAATTTTTATCATCAGTACCATCTAGATTTGAATCGAAAATGTGGAAAAGTTGAGCTTGTCCATTGACAACTTTTTGATAGTATTTTAGTCCTGCACCCTCTGGGTAGAGGGCCGATGTTAGGGAAGGGGTATAGTTAGCTATATCATGAGTACATGCAGAGTTTCCTAAGTCAGTTCCAAGGTTTACAACCAAATATTTAGATAAAGAAGCTGTACCAAAACTATTTGTTATTTGCGGTGTTGCTTTAACCCAGATTCTATTTGGTGTCGAGTTTGCTGTTTGAGGAAATCGGATTTCTACACAATAATTAAATTTATAATTTTCAGTACTACTTAGTAAATTATTTATTTGTTCACCCATTAGGTAAACGCTTTTAGAGTTATCAACATCGATACTTAATGTCTCGCTAAATAAGCCAGAGTTTAACCACTGTGGTGCTGCGAAGACCTGATTAGGGTCAATAACTGAATCATCACTTGAGTTATCAGAGGAGTTGCTTGATGAATCTCCAACATCCTGCCGAACTTGTTGTTCAGGTAAACAAGCCGTAAAAATAAAAATGAATGTAAAAAATAAAATTAATTTCATAGTTTGTATTAATCCTCTTCAAACATATCGGCTTTTTACGACGCGATTTTAAAGGCTTACTTATATTTTACCCTGAGCAGGGTAGGATTTTCCGGTTCATTCAAACTAAAAGAAATTGAACCTCTAATTCATTGATATCAGGTAATAAAAATCATTGAAATTTAATTGATGAAGCCTAGTTTTAAAAGGGATTGCCAAGTTAATTGGTCAGAATTTGAATTCAAATAGGTTGTTTGTTGAGTTTGTAGTATTCGTATTTATAGTTGAAGTGGGTATGCCAATATTTGTGGTTGGGATTGGATTAAAGTTAAAGTTCATTCCACTATTGTTATTGTATAGCTGGCTCGTGTAACTATTTGCTGCTTGAAAACTAGAATAAGCACCATAGGTAAATCCTGTATTTATATAACCGGTATTTGTAGCATAATAGGGTAATTGATATGGATTATCCATGTATGCGCGGTAGGCCTCCAAATTTGCCATGTAGGCCTCATTATAAGCATTAATACTATTTATTTGATATTTAGACTGTGTTTTTACTTGATCTGTTTCTATCCAGGCCATAGTTAATGGCATGGCACTTTGTGCAAAAACTCCTCCCGCCACTTTCCATGCTGCTGAGTAGTCTAGTGTCTCCCCGGGTACTTCATAGTCATCCTCGATGATTATTTCATTCTTTCTTGCCTCTCGTTCATCTGCAATTTTCTTTTCCCATGAGATTTTATCTTCATAGAAGCCGCAGATGTTTGGCATATTAACATTTCCTTTTTTACAGGCAGATACTAATTCTTTTCTATAAGATTTAATATCAGATTTTGGAGCTGCTCCATCAAGAAATCTTTTTATACTTTGAGTATTGAGAGCTATCATGACTTGTTCACCAGAGAGTCCAAGGTTGAGTGCCTCGTAATCTAGACCTAGTAAATTGTCTTGTCCACAATCTGTTTTTACGCCTTTGAATTTTATTCGATCTTGTTTCTTTCTACAGTAGTTACTATTGAGTGCATTTAGGGCCATTCCTTTTTGGAGATTTAGACCTTTAAATGGCTGTGCACTGTTAACATAGTGAAGACCTTTTTGAGCATTCTTTAAATTCTTTCTTAAGGTAGATATATTTGTTTCTAATCCTCTTTGTATTTTGGTCAAACAATCTCTTTTTTCAATCAAGCTAACTTGTTTTTCCATACAGGATTTAGCTTGATCTAGAATCGATCCAGCATGCTTATGCTCATTATATGATTTTAATTTTTGATATTGTTTGTCTAGTCCTAATTCTTGAAGGTTTTCACACTTATCTGGTTTATTGGTTGAAGTTTCACCACATAGTTTTTTAAGACAAGAGATATCATACTTCTGAGAGCATATACTTGATATCGAATTTCCATTGAGTTTTTTACTGCCCTTGTTCTCAAACCACTTGTTTATTTCTTGGTTTATTGTACCTTCATGACGTTTGATTTCATTTTTAAGTTTTTTAGATGTGTTTACAAAGTTATCTTTAATTCCGCCTTCAAGGATAAGAGAGGGGAGGTCAAGTTGATTGAGAACATTATCAAAGTTTTTCTTGATATAATTGGTGACCTCTGGAGTTTCTGTTGCTGCATTTTTATAATTTACGGATATATCATCAACTACTTTTGCAAGATCTAGTATTTCTTTCGCAATGTCCGCTGTTGGTTTTTTTAACCTTTTTCTTTCTGAGAGAATAGTGAGCTTTGATTCAAGTAACATTATTTTTTGATAGTGAGGGGCACTCTTAAAACCAGCTGGGGTTAAATTTTTTCCGCCCACTTCAATACGAAGTCTGTTTTGGTAACCTTCATACCTTGGTCTTCTTTCTGAATCACTATTTGTAACTCTTTTGTCTGAGTTTAAAAAACCACTAATTGTCGTCATGAATTTTTCATGCTCACTTGGACTACTTTTACTTAAACTACCTAACTCTGAACAAATCTTCATTTTAGAAAAATAGCCTGACTTACATTTATCTTTTAGGTGAATCGCCATTTCTTGAGGGTTGTTACCATTATAGTCGCTGAATAGAGTGGTATTACCTTCAAACTCTAGAGCAAGGTGAATTAGATTTGCACTGTTTAAGCTAGAACTTAAGTCTCTTAAATACGTTTTAGCCTTTGTTATATCTGATTCAGTGAGGTCGTTTAAGGCATTATGATTTGATTCAATACTCATACCAATTGATGCGAGACCTTCAGCGATGATTAGCTTTGCCATGGCCTCATTATAATCTTTCTCTAATTCTTGTTTTGTTTTACAGGATTGTGGATCACTTTTACGACAACATATTTCACCACTACTGGCATCATTACAGGCTGCTAAACTTGATTTTTGAATTTTATATTCAAGGGCCAAGACGTCCTTTCTCATTTCATCACATGAAAAGGCAAAAGCTGATTGCAGTGGCATCAAAGATAAAGTAAATAAGAGCATTACGAGTATTTTCATCGTTATACTAATCGGCGGCTTTTAATTAAACTTGATTCTTTTACTTGTTTGAACGAAATAACAAGTGGTTATCCATGGCCTGAGCTCATGAAAATTTCATTATAATTTATGGCCTTCCTCGAATCCTCAAGGCCTATATAATAGTCTTGGGCAAAACGCATGGATTCCTCGAGACTTTGACAGGTAAACATATTGTTCCTAAATTTAGCAACACTTGGGAAACCTGCAGCAAACCAAACTATTAGTTTTCTTAGTTGAACTAATCTGGTCCTTTCATTTTCATAGGTTTCACATGTGTATTGATAAAGTCTTTCAATTACTTCCCAGTAATCGGCTCCCTTAAAAAGAGAATTTTTACTTTCAGGAGCATCATGGAATGTTTCTAGAAAGATAAAAGGATTACGTAAGCATCCTCTTGCAATCATGAGTGCATTACAATTTGTTTGACTTAATCTTTCACGAACTTGGTGTGGTTGATGAAGATCTCCATTTCCTATAATTGGAAGGCTTGATGTTTGCGCAAGTTCTTCTATATAATTCCAGTTGGCCTTTCCTGTGTATTGTTGGGCCCTTGTTCTTCCATGGATTGCAAGCCATTCAACACCTTCATTAAAAGCAATCTTTTCAATGAGATTAGCGTTCATGTCATCTTCATCCCAGCCAGTTCTTACTTTTATTGTAAGTGGAACAGGAATAGCTTTTTTTACTTTGTTGAAAAATGGTGCCAGATCCTCAATGTTTTTCATTAATGCTGAACCACCACCTTTTGTGACAACCTTTTTAACAGGACAACCCATATTGATATCAATAAATTTGGGATTTGATCTCATGGCCACTTGTGCTGCTCTGGCCATTGCTTCGCCGTCTTCACCAAAAAGTTGAATTCCAACGTTTTTTTCACGCTCATCTATTTTAAGCATATCGAGAGTTTTTTTATTTTCGTAATTTATACCATGACATGAAATAAGCTCACTCACAGTACCACCTGCGCCGAGATCCTCCATCAGTAGTCGAAATGGAGGTGTGCAAATTCCGGCCATAGGTGCTAGCAGTAGTGGAGATGCGAAATCAATACTTCCAAGGCTCGTTTTTGACATGAACTTTGAACAAGAATCGATCTTACTTTGTAATTGTGTTGAAAATGCTTTATTATGCATGGCAATTGAATTACAACGAACGTTATAAATCGTAAATACTAAAGGTTACTTTTGAAAAAAATCTCCTATATTGTTTTTGATCATGATGGAACATTGGTCGATACTTCTAAACTTCCAACTTCTCTTTATCCGGGAATTAAGGATTTACTTCTCTTTTTGCGTAAAAACGAGGTGAAGCTTTACGTTTGGACCGCAAGGTCGAGAACATCAACAGCTGATATTCTCGAGAAGCACGGTGTTTTGAGCTTCTTCGACGATATTTGTGGTAGTGATAATGCACCGGGAAAACCCAGTCCCGCTGGAATTAATTTTTTGTTGCCAGGTGTAAAACCTGAGAATGTCGTTGTCATTGGGGACTCTCTGGGGGATATTATTGGCGGCTCAAAATTTGGAGCACACTGTATTGGAGCAATGTGGGGGCATGGCGATGCGTCAGCAGAATCTACATATGCAGAGTATGGTGCTAAGGTAAGTTTTATAGAAATCAGTAAACTAAAAAAATATATAGATAAAATAATATGAGGTGAGTGATGTTTGATACTTTAAGTGAAAAGTTTTCAGATGCTTTTAAGAACGTTTCCGGAAAAGGTAAAATTACCGATTCCAATATTGAAGATACTCTAAAGCAAGTAAGAACAGCTTTATTAGAAGCAGATGTTAATTTTAAAGTTGTAAAAGAGTTTGTAGGAAAAGTTAAAGAGAAAGCTCTTGGTGAAAAAGTTTTAAGGGGAGTTAATCCTGGTGAACAATTCATTAAAATTATGCACGATGAGCTCTCTGGGCTTATGGGTGAAGCGCATGAAGAGTTAAAGCTTGATAGACCAATTAATCCCATTTTAATTGTTGGTTTAAACGGTGCCGGTAAGACAACTTTTACTGGGAAATTAGCACTTTATTTAAAGAATAAAAAGAAACAAGAAGTTTATTTGATTCCTGCAGATAATTTTAGACCTGCGGCAAAAGATCAATTAATTAAGCATGCTAAAAACATGCAAATAGAATATTTTGATTCAGACCTAAGCATGCTTCCTAAGGATATTGTTAAGGCCGGAATGGAAGAAGCCAAAAAGCTTGGAAAAAAAGTTGTTATCGTAGATACAGCTGGGCGTTTGCAAGTTGACGACGAACTAATGGGACAACTTGTCGATGTTAAGAATGAGTTAAAGGATCCTGAGGTCTTACTTGTTGCTGATGCTATGACAGGTCAAGAAGCAGTAAACGTTGCAAAAGTTTTCGATGAAAAAATTGGACTTACTGGTGCAGTTCTTTCAAAAATGGATTCAGATGCTAGGGGGGGGGCAGCCCTTTCAATTAGATATGTAACTCAAGTTCCAATCAGATTTATCTCTGTTGGTGAGAAGATGAAAGAGCTAGAGCCTTTCCATCCTGATAGATTGGCCAAAAGAATTCTAGATATGGGTGATGTTGTTTCTCTAGTAGAGAAGGCTCAAGACGTTATCGATGAAAAAGAAGCTGAACGCATGATGAAGCGTTTGGAGAAGCAACAATTTACTATTGCTGATTTTGTTAAACAAATGGACCAAATAGGTAAATTAGGTTCCATGTCTAGTATCATGAAGATGATTCCTGGTATGGGAGGGATGCTTAGGCAAGTTGGTGACCTAAGCCCGGCCGAAGATGAAATGAAAAAAATGAGAGTCATGATTAATTCTATGACTCAAAAAGAACAAGATAATCACAAATTACTTAACGAATCTAGAATTGCTAGGATCGCTAAAGGTTCAGGTACTAAACCTACAGATGTTCAAGAATTCATCAAGAAATTCGAGCAGATGCAAGGGATGATGATTAATATGATGGGAATGATGAAAGGTGGGGGAATGCCAAATATCCCCGGAATGCCCCCAATGCCAGGCTTTCGCCAGCAGGGTGGAGGGAAAAAGAAGAAAAGTGGAAAGAAGAAAGGTCAATTTGGAAGTAAGTTCTTTTAGGATATTGAGCGCTCATAGACAAAAATCATTGACTTTAATGACGGAATGAAATAAAAATACAATCTTTTGAAACGAGATTACTTTATAGGAGATATATAAATGGTTAAAATTAGATTACAACGTGGTGGAAGAACTCATAGACCTGTTTACACAATTGTTGCTGCAAACTCTAGAGCTGCAAGAAATGGTAAATTTTTAGAAAAATTAGGTCAATATGACCCTAATGCTAAAGAAATTCTTAAGGATGTTAAGGTTGAATCAGTTCAAGCTTGGATCGGTAAAGGTGCTCAGCTTTCAGAAACTGTTAAATCACTTTTTAAGAAGCATGGCATTAAATTATAGTTTTTTTAAAAATATTAATAATATTTTTTTGAATTAAATTATATACAGTGTACAATAATCCAATGAGTTAATAATAATTCTAAATGCAAGTAGGTAATATGAGCGAACTTAGAGATTTAATTGAGTATGTTGGAAAGTCCTTAGTTGATATGCCTGAAAAGGTTGAAGTTAGAGAGATTGAAGGCGAACAAACTGTTGTTATCGAACTAATCGTTGATGAAACCGATCGTGGTAAAGTCATTGGTAAGCAAGGTAGAACAGCAAAAGCGCTAAGAACAATTTTGAATGCAGCTTCTACAAAACTAAAAAGACGATCTGTATTAGAAATTATTGAATAGTTAAATTAATTTTTGAATATTAATAAAACCAATATTGCTCTCGGGTAATATTGGTTTTTTTTTGGAATTTAAACTAGAAGACATTATGAAAAATAAAAATTTAGTAGAACTTGGAACTAGCACAAGACCTCATGGTATAAAGGGGGGCTTTCTTTTTAACCTCTTTAACAATGATGCAAGCGTTCTAATTAAGGGCTCTGTCATTACTATTTTTCCTAACTCAGATAAGAGTGAAGTTCCAGCAGAGGGACAGGAAATCGCAATAGATGAAATTCACTTTGGTAATAAAACAATTTGCTACCTAAAGGGAATTCGAGATCGAAATATTGTCGAAGCAATGATTCCGTTTAAACTCTTTTACCCAAGAGATAAGTTTCCTGAGCCAGACGAAGATGAATTATACTTACAAGATTTGGTCGGACTTAAGGTTCTTGATATTGATGGTTATGAAATTGGCAAAGTTCAATCGTATTTTGATAATGGTGCCCAAACGGTACTTAAGTTAAAGTTAGAGAGTGAAATTGTTGAACTACCATTTGTTGAAAACTTCTTTCCCCATGTAAATTTAGAAAAGGGGACTATTACAATGATTTCCCCTGAGTACGACTCGTGAAAAAGCGAATATGGGTTATTACGATGTTTGAAAAGTACTTCGATGAATTTTTGGAGTATGGGATTTTAGGCAGCGCTTTTAGAAATGAAAGAGGCGATGATGTTGAGTTTTCATTTCATTCAGTATCACTCCCAACATTTTCTCCGAAAGGCTTTAAGGGCGTTGATGGCGCTCCTTTTGGTGGAGGAGTTGGGATGATTATGAGACCGGACGTTTTAAGAGATGCCCTATTTGAAGGTGTTATAAAACAAGGTGGATATGATAAAGAAAATTTCAAGTCCCAATTACATATTGTTTGTCCCGCCCCTCGAGGAAGGAAATGGGATCATACTTACGCACAAGAATTTGCCCAAAGTCATCTATCTTCTGGCTCTGAGAAAGATATTGTTTTTATCTGTGGCAGGTACGAAGGAATTGATGAGAGGTTTTTAGAGAATTATGTGAATGAATATATTTCTCTAGGAGATTATATTTTAACAGGTGGAGAGCTTGCAACAATGATAATTCTCGATTCGGCCATGAGATTTTCACCAGGGATACTTGGGAATAAACTCTCAGCAGTTGAAGAATCATTTGCTGACAATAAATTAGAACATGCACTTTATACAAGGCCAAAAGAGTTCGAGGGAAAGGAAGTTCCTGAAGATTTAGTTAAAGGTCATCATAAGAAAATTCAAGAATTTAAAGTGAAGTCTTCACTCGAGATTACCAAAAAATACAGACCAGACCTGCTTAAAGGCTAAAGTCATTTACTCATCCCAACCAAACATAATAGTTTCATCGTCTCCACCTGAATATGTCGTTGTGTATGGCTGGTACCATGCTTGAAACTTATCAGTTCCTTCTAAAATTGTTCCTTCGGGGAAATCTGTCGCAATATAAGCCTTGTAGGGCGACTTACCACTTCCTGTTCTTGTTAGTACAACATTGACAGTAGAGAGATCCGGCTTGGTTAGAGTAACTGTTACTGGCCTATCAGATGCTAAGGCAATCCATTCTGATCCAACGTTTAACCCAAATCTTTTTTTGAGCATAGAGACTGGTACAAATGGAGCTTGGCAGTACCCATCACCATCAGCATTTGAATTCGCGCTAATTGCCTCCACAGATTTAATTCTTAGTGCATCCGACTGGTATGATGAACTAGTTCCACTTGGACTTACCGGCAGAGTTGTCGCAGCACTTAGAGTGCCATTGGTTGAGTTTCCCCCTGAATGATAAAAACTATAGCTGTTATTGTCGGTACCCGATGTAACCATGGCCTTTGAACTTGGAAATCCAAGAATATCTGTCGATACTGGTAAAAGGGGCTGAGGATCGTAGATAAGCTCACCAGCATTTCCATAAATAAAGGCCACTATTAAACCTGTCGAACTTAATTGGTAGTTAGCATAATTTGTTAATGTGAAAATATGGCCAGAGTCTGCGGAGACTGCCTGAGTATCCACCGTTGCTGCTCCTGTTTTTATTGTTATTTCTGAGTCAGTAAAAGCAAACACTTTAACTTTTAGTGGGGCCATCCTTGTAAGGTTAAAATAAAAATTACTTCCAACCCAAGATTGAGTTGCCCAAGTTGCATTTCCCTGATCAGATGAGCCAGAACCAGTTCCTAACTTTCCTGCAACATACAAAGCTTTCGACCCTTCAATTGTTGTGAAGTCATTCGAGTTAAATTCATAAGTTTCACCCTTTTGTAATGTTGTCACTAAATTACCATCAATATGAATTTCATTCGCATCATCAAAAGACACAACCTTACTTTTTGGAGCACCTGATATATTAATCGCCTTAAAGCCACCTTTAAAAAACTCTAAGTTTGGAAGAGTTTTAACCTGGAGAGTATTTGACCAGGCAGAATAATTAATACCATTGAAGGCCCTAACTTTTAATTGATAAGGAGTTACTGCATCAAGGGCCCTAACTGATGAACTTGTTTGAGCTGAAATACCATCACTTAGAAAGGTCCAGTCAGAAAAGTTACCACCTTTAATTTGGATTTCGTAATCTATTATAGGAGTTCCATTATCATTTGGATAAGACCAACCTAGATCTAGAGAGTTTATGGCCTTATTAGAAGCTTCTAAGTTTGTTATGGCCTCCGGAGAAACGATAATATTCCATGCTGCCGAAGCTTTTATCTGAGATACATTTCCAGCGTTATCGGTGGCCCTTACCAATGTGTAATAATCCACACCACCTGTAAGGTTAACTCCTGAATCTATTTGAAAACTTAATGCACTTAAAGTATCAATCCATGTTCCGCCAGGAACAATATTTAGTTCATCATTTGAAGTTGATACTGCGTATTCATATTTCAAAACACCAGATGGCCCATTATCTAAAGATGCCGACCAACTTGAATTATCGGTAGCGATATCCGAAGAGTTATTTCCAAGGGTTATAACTGAGACACTATCTGGAGCAAGATTGTCATGAGTGATACTTACGATTGAGCAATTTGACTCATTACCACTTTGATCTTTTACTTTTACATAGAATTGATTTGTAGTGTTTTGGGAAAGAGTTAATGGCTTACTTTCCAGGAAGGCTTCATAGGTACCATCTGATAAACAGCCTGAAGATTGGGTTATATAAATTTCGTCTGCATCAGTCGCAGCTAGATTTAGTGTTGCTGTATTTGCATTTGTATATAAACTTCCAGAATTAATATCAATTGTATCGATGGTAGGAATAATTGAATCAACAAGTATAGCTGTGAGATCAGGTGAGATAAAAGTTAAATCTGCTGGAATGTTAACACTATCAATAATTGAGCCGGAATTTAGCTTAATTGCATTGAGCTGTATTCCATCTGTGTCCTGAAGGCCTTGTGGTAGTAACAATTGAAACTTTATTCTATCGGTAGAGTTTCCTGAGGTGTAAATGGCTTCTAGAGTACTTCCATTTATTTCAAGTTCAAGAGAAGGTGTTTCTACTATAAAAACTTCTTCTGAGAACTGTATTTCAAATTCTAGTATTTCACCGTTTATAAAAGTCTTACTTATAGGTGTTCTTATGAGGATGATTGTTGCAGAGCTCGTTTTTATTTTTACGTTTGAAGTGGAACTACTTGGTAAACTAAGAGTTAATTCAAGTTCATCTGCATCAATAATCTTACCAGAGTTCAAATTTAACCCAATCAGTTCGACTCCATCTAAATCTTCATCAAGACTTACAACGGTATAGCTAAAAGTTAATGTATTTGTCCCACTTCCATTGACATAATTGGCTGATTTAATTTTCCCACCGATGTTAAAACTTAAAGTCGGGAGACCTGAAATAGTGACATTCTTATTAGTCGTAACAAGAAATGAAATAACCTCAGATTCAGTGTAGGTTTTATTCATAATTGATATAGAGTTGATTTTTGCAGCAGTCTTTGGAGCAAGTAAACTAGCGTTACCTTTATTAACTAGACCCGAAGACTCAGATGAGTCTGAGCAAGAGTAGAAAAATACTAAAATAATAGGTAAGAATAGTTTCAAAAGTCCTCCGAAAATATATTAAGGAAATTTTAACATATAACATAAGTTAATTTTCAACCTTACGTTTTAATAAGTACTTAGCTTGTTTTATTGGATTGTATTAAAGAGACTTTAATGTAACTGACACAGTTTGTTGTCAAAACTTAAGAGGTGTTAAGGGCATCAATAGGAATTATTTAATCTGTTCTTTAGTAAAATATGAATAGAAAGTTATTCTTTCTGACGTTTTTGGTATTAAGTTTGGTAATAAACTGTCCTTAAGATTGATGACAATTGAAGGATTACCAAGTATATTTTCAATTCTATTTTGGAGATTATATGAATATGTATATGGCATTAGTTCACAACCCAGTGCTTGGAAGAAAAGAAGAGATTATTACCACTTCGGTAACTAATCTTGATATTCACGACATTGCTCGCTCTGCGAGGACCTATGGTTATAGTCAGTACTTTATCGTGACACCTGTTAAAAAGCAGCATGAGTTAGTACAAACTATCCTAGACCATTGGAATACCGATGCTGAGAATTCATATAATCCAGATCGGAGCTCAGCGTTATCGTTTATTGAGCTTGCTGATTCAATAGAAATTGCAAAAGAAAAAATTAAAGAAAAAGAAGGTGTGGAGCCACTTGTCGTAGTAACTGGAGCTAATTTTGATGATTTTTCAGGTAATGAAAAAGATTTATGCGAGAAGTTACGAGTTGACAAAAGACCCATGCTCTTGTTATTTGGTACAGGTTGGGGATTACATGCCTCTGTTACAGATCAAGCGGATTTTAAATTAGATCCAATTATCGGTGCAGCGAAAGATGGATATAATCATCTTTCTGTTAGGTCTGCGGTTGCAATTTATTGTGATCGTATACACAGAAGCCTCTGAGTCCATATTTTTTCCCTTCCCTCTGATCTTGGTACGAAGTACCGTACCTATAAGGTGTAAGGCAGGATATCATTTTGGAGAATAAAATGAACTTAGTAGATTTAGTGAACAAAATTCACTTTAACAAAAATGTAGAAAAATTTCCTAAATTTAAGTCTGGGGATTCAGTTGCTGTTTCCGTTAGAATTAAAGAGGGTGAAAAAAGTCGTATTCAAAGATTTGAAGGTACAGTTATTGCTATCAAAGGTAACCCAGGTAACACTGATGGTCACTTTAGAGTAAGAAAACTTTCAAGTGGTTATGGCGTAGAAAGAGTTTTCCCATTTCACTCACCAAACGTTGACGCTATTGAAGTTGTTAAACGTGGTAAGACTAGAAGAGCGAAGCACTTCTACCTTAGAGACAGAACTGGTAAAGCAGCAAGAATTGAAACTGATTACAGTTCAAAAAAATAATTTCAATTTGAAATTAAAAGATAGGCCTGGAATTTATTCCGGGCCTTTTTTTTTGTTTTTATGTGAAGGTAAGTATGGAAATTGATTTAGATGTATTAAAGAGTTTTGGAGCTATCATTGGTTGTGATGAGGTTGGAAGAGGACCTATTGCAGGGCCGGTAAATGCATGTGCTGCTAAAATAACAAAATCTAATAAATTGATTCTAAAAAAATTAATTGAGTTAAATGTAACTGATTCTAAAAAGCTCTCTGATAAGAAAAGAAATGTCATTTTAGAAAAACTTAATATTGATACATCTAATATCGTTCTGAATAAAGTGTATTCAAATAATATTCTGGGGGAGGAGTTTAGTTATTGTGTTACCGAACATACTCATGAAGAGATTGATCAGATGAATATTCTTCAGGCCTCTCTTTCTGCTATGAAAAATGCAAGTGATCAACTTGTAGAAAAAGATTCTAAAATTCTTATTGATGGAAATAAGATCTTTAAAGCAAAATGCGAAACCGAAGCTGTTGTTAAGGGCGATAGTAAAGTTGTAGCGATTGGTCTTGCTTCAATTATCGCTAAGGTTTTCAGAGATGAAAAAATGAAAGCATATGATAAGCAATACCCTGGTTATAACCTTGGAAAGCATGCAGGGTATCCTACCAAGGAGCATCGTAATGCAGTTCAAAAAATCGGCCCATCGCCAATTCATAGAAAAACCTTCAAAGGTGTTAAAGAATTCTTTCAATAAGGGAGAAGTTTTAGAATTAAAACATTCAAGGCATGTTCATCAACATTTTATCCCGGTACTTATCTCAAGCAAATTTTTAAGATCTTTTCAATGCGGACAAATTGATTTAGCTGGATTTAAAAATAAAACATTATATCTTTTTGAGGTGAAATCAAAACCAGAGGCCATATCTACTATGCAGATGAAAAGACTTAATCTTTCACTTACACTTCTTTGCGAAGTCTTTAATGCACAGGGTAAAATAACTATCTTAAATAATTTGCCAAAGGACTAAAGCTTTTTTAAGCTAAACATATGAAAAAACTTATTCTTTCATTATTTATACTCATTGCACTTGTCACTCCGGTGGAAAAGGCAAATGCCCTTGACCCAAAGGGACGTGCCTTTTTGATAATTTGTACATACGGAACAGTCGGCGGGGCACTTTTAGGTTTCGCAACTATGGCCTTTGGTACAAATTCTAGGGCAATAGCACAAGGTGCTTCACTTGGTCTTTATGCAGGTATTGGCTTTGGAAGTTATATAATAATGTCACATAGAAAGTCTCTCCAACCAATTCCAGAACCTTCTTATAATCCACAAGGTCAGGGACCTCCTCCAGGTTATGGCCAGGATCAAGGTGGGTTCGGTCAAGGTGGCTTTGGTCAAGATCAGGGTGGCTTTGGTGCACCTCCTCCTGAAGACTCTGGTGGATTTTTTGGAACCTCACAAAGATTTATTCAAATCAATGAAGATATGGTTTACAACTATAAATTAAAAAATAAAAAAGGCAGAGAAATATCTCCGCCTATCTATTTACCGCTTTATTATGGTGTCTTTTAGTTAATTTGAAAAAGTACGACCTCTATTTCCAAATCTAGTACTGAGGTCACTTGTCTCATCGTTATCAAGATCAAATTTATCCCAAATAAGTTCTGCTTCATCAATAGAGTAGAGTCTGAAAATCTTTTTAAATTCAAGACTAACATTCGATAAACTCATTTTATTATAATCATGCTTCTTTGTGTTAATAAGCTGAACAGTTTCTACAAAATGGCAAATTCCTGAAGAACCAACGAAATCAATTCCGCCAAGATCTACTGTAATTCTTGATTGAGGATTTTCAGTTGAAAGTTCGTTTAGTTGCTCTCTAAGGGGCATACTATGTTCATAATCAAGGTCACCTTGCATTTGAACTGTTATATTTCCCATTGCATCTCTTAAAATATTGGCCTTCATGGACATATCTCGTTCTCCTATTTTTTGCCAAACCTAGGCGTTAAACTTAGAATAAGTCTATCATTTGTTAAGAAAAATTATTATGGGGCATTTTAGGTACCCATTACTAGGATAGATATGTCAGGTATTAAGTTAGTTACAGTTCCGATTGGTAATAAAGATGACATTACAATTAGGGCCTTGAAGGCGATACAAGAAACTAGAGTCATCTATAGTGAAGATACTCGGGTCTTTAAAGAATTATGTAAAAGATTACAATTAGATTACTCAGGTAAGGAAATCAGATCTTTTCATGACCACTCGAGTGATAAAGTTCTCGAGGGAATATTTGAAATTGCTGCTAGCGAAGGCTGTGTATTTGTTTCTGATGCTGGAAGTCCTTTAATTTCAGATCCAGCTTTTCCATTAATTTTAAAGGCAATCGAGAATGGAGTTGAACTTGATACTTGTAGTGGTATTAGCTCGGTTGTGGCTGCATTAGAGCTATCTGGTCTAGCGCCAATACCTTTTCACTTTCACGGATTTCTAGCTAGGGATAAGAGTAAAATTAACCAAGATATTTCAAAAGTAAAATCTCAATATGGTACCCATATATTTTTTGAGGGTAAAAGTCGAGTGATCAGTACCCTTGAAATGATGGCCAAGGAATTTCCAGATTTAAAAATGGCACTTTGTAGAGAATTAACAAAAGAGTTTCAATCAGTTTACCGTTTCAAAGGAGAGGAATTTGGTAAGATAAAGGACGATATCTTTGTGAAAGGAGAGTTTGTTATCTTGGTTGAGAACTCTAAAAAGCAAACCGCTGCAAGTTCTTCGGAAGAGCTTATCAAGCTTGCAGAGGAAATAATATCAGGTGGAACCAAACCTAAAAAACTAGCAAAGCTTTTGGGATTAATTACAGGAAAGCCGACGAAGGATATTTACAACGAAATTTCTGGCACTAGGCAATAAAGTAACAGTTTTTAATTTAGTATCATTAAGCTCCATTTATCCTTAAAATTAGTTTAATAGCTAAGGAAATATAATGCAGGTAAAAATTATCGGTGGGCATGGTGGTGTTACAAAGAACTATCATGCAACTTCTTATTTAATTGATGAATCACTATTGATTGATGCTGGATCAGTCGCATCTGGCCTTGATATTCAGGCCCAATTAAAGATAGATCATATTCTCTTATCCCATGCTCATCTTGATCATACAAAAGACTTAGCATTTATTTGCGATAACTGTTTTGGTTTGAAAGAAAAACCCTTCCAGGTTCATTGTTTTAGTGCCGTTCATAGTGCAGTCAAAAACCATCTCTTTAATGATATTATTTGGCCTGATTTTACAGTCCTTCCAACGGAAAAAAATCCTACCATGAAGTTCAATGAAATTGTGGCCGAAAAAGAAATTAAGGTTGGGGGTTATAAAGTCATGCCCATTCATGTTAACCATCCTGTATTGAAAGAAAAGCAGGGAATGGGGTTTATTGTTGAGAAAGATGATGTGGCGATACTTTTTACAATGGATACCAAAGCGACTGAAAGAATTTGGGAAGTTGGAAAAAAATATAAGAATTTAAAAGCAATTTTTACAGAAGTGAGTTTTCCAAATAAGCTTCAAAATGTAGCAGATATAAGTGATCATCATTCACCTGCGACGATGAAAGAAGAGTTAAAGAAAATGCCAAAAGATGTTCCGGTTTATTTGGGACATTTAAAGCCAAACTACCAAGAAGAATTAATTCAAGAAATAACTGACCTACAAGAGCCTAGGCTACATATAATGTATGCAGACGATGTTCGATATAATTTCGAATAAGAAAACTCTGAAATAACTTATCTTTGTCCACCCATAAAACTTCCACTTGGCCTAACCATATTGGTATCAGGTCCTTTTAAAAATCTTCCTGAGTTATTGGGGACCTTTATAGATTTTTTCTTTACCGTATAAGATGAACTGGCCTGACATTTATCTTTGTAAGGACTTTCTGCAATAACTGAAATAGAAAATTTTCTATCTTTTGCTGTTTGAGTAATACTCATTGTATTGCCTTTTGCATTTCCTTTTACTTTCCTAAACTTATCTTCTAGGTTTTGAACCTCTTCAATTAAACTATCTTCGCTATCTTCGCTATCTTCACTATCTTCTTTATCTTTTTTACCTTTTTTACCTTTTTTACCTTTTTTACCTTTTTTACCTTTTTTACCTTTTTTATTTTTTTTATCTTTTTTTACTTCATCTTCATCTTCATCTTCAGAGGCCATTGTTCTTGAACTACTTTTCTTTTCTTCCTTTTCACCTGCTTTAGCAGAGTGGTCATACCAAACAATGCTAGTCTTCAAACCTTCGGGAATACTTGCTAAATCATCTCCATTAGCGTCTAAATATGAAACCTTGTGAGATAGATTAAACTTTCCCTTATCATCTTTCTTGTTGATGATTTCAATCTTACAACTTGCTAGTTCTAAGTTTACTTCAGGTGGCACAGGGACTTCTTCTTCATCACTTTCGCCGCAGACAAGTGTTGTAGAGACATCGGCGATTTTAATCTGAGCCGTTGCGGATAAGCTCATCTCAGAATCAAAGCTCTCTATTTTAACTTTATTGGTTTCGCCCTCAAGCGGACTTACATCCTTTTCATTATAAAGTACATTGAGGTCTGATATACTTTCTGGCTTTGTTAGGTCAAATTCTTCCAAAGATACACCTTCTTTAAAGGATGGTATAAAAGTGATTATCATTGCTTCACCATCTTCTTTCTTTTCTATTTTACAATCAAGGTCTGGTGGCCCAAATTTTTCAGGATTACTTATAATTGGCGAAGAATCCGCATCCTTTGTGAAGGCTGCTTTTAGTTCAATTGGCCCTGAAGGAGTTTTCAAAACATAATTCGTTAAGCCCTCTAATTTTACCAGTGCGCTTCCAGTTGGAAGTAGGGAGAGCTTGTCAAATTCGATGGCATCGTTTGCCTTATCCTCTTCACCTTTTATTGCTAGATTTAAACCTACTATATTATAGAGTTTTTCATCTTGAATTTTATATGAAATGCTTTTTAGCATTAACTTATTTCCATCACCAGCGGGAATTGTTACTTCTGCTGTGGCCACAGGTTCAGTTGCTCCTTCCATCATCAAATTGGAAGTTAATTTATATTCTTGTCCAACTTGACTGACATTATATAACCTTTCATGACCATTCTGAACTTGGCCATCTGCAAGTGCTATTGATGGCAATTCACCATCTTGCCAAAAACTTTCATCGACAGTCTCGTCTGTTGCAGGCTCACTCGCGGTATATTTTGATTTTTCAGATTTTTTAACACCAATGATTGTTAATTTTACTTGGCCGCCTTCAGAGTAAGTTAAAGAGAGACCCGGCTTATCAATAGTAATCCCTTGAATACTTACGATATTCGATTCTATTGGTTGTCCATTATATGTTGCAAATGCTTGTGCCCTAGATTCTTTCGGCGCAGGTTTAACATCATATGTATAAACAGTCGTTGCACTTGCAGATCTTTGAGTATCTTTACTAGCTTCGTTTTGTAATACCGAACTGGCAGCTTCTTGTCCTGGAGTATTTTGGGTGTGCGTAATTTCTAAATTTTTAATATCAATTTTAGCAGCATCTCCTTCAGGGATAACAGTTAGTACTTTATTTACCTCATCATATGTCGCTAGAAGTTCAGGCTTTGATTTCATTATAGGGCAGAGGTTATTCTCTTTGGCCATTTCAAAGTTATTAGCAGCGATCTCACCGAATAGCTTTTCATCTTCAGCAAAAATTTGTTGTATATTGTTCCTGTTTAAATTTTTTGAACTTAGGTTAGTAGGACGTTTATTTCTTAAATCATTAATTTTTTGTTGAAGTACCGAACTCGTTTTATTTAAAAATTTAATCCAATCTCTTTGATTTTTATTATTAAATTTTGAGCTATCCTCATTACAAGATAAAATATACGCTTCATTAATAAGTTGAGTTTGACTTAGAATTCCTGCACATGTCCGGGATTTAAATATTCGGCTAGCGTAGTCTGCAGAGATAGAATTTTGAAAATACACAGGAGATGCACTACCTGCATCTCCACCACATAAACAAGTATCATACATGGCTTTTAAGGTACCAAATAATTCTGACTGCGAATTAATTCCGCTGTCAATTATGCCTTTCATTGTTTCTTTATATACGGCGGGTTCTGTCTCGTTAATATGTTCTAAAGCTTTTGAGCAGAGAAAACTTGAATTTACGCCGTATCCTCTTTTTGATTTGATACAAAGTGCCGAACCCTTGTAGAGTCCGTAGATATCTGGGTTACATGCAATACTTGATTTACTACTATTGCTTGAGCATGTACTAGTACCCTCTGAGAGAACTATCTTATCAGTGCTTTGATCAAAACCTACATTTGTTATAGGAATGGCACCTTTTGTGAAAAAATCATTATACTTTGTACTTACTTTACCAATATAAAATTTGTATATAGGACTCTCTTTAAATTTAGGGTCAGTTTTAGAAGTAAACTTAGCAACTTTTGCCAAGTAGTTTTGATTGCTACTTAGACCCATATCCTTAGGGTGGACACAGTAACTTTTCCCCGAAGAACTTGGCTTCATATAGGAAATCCAACCGCCGTAGTAGCATTTTAAATTTTCTGGAATTTGGTTGGATAGGGCTGAATCATCAGCATGAGCACTGCTGATAAAGTGCCCCATAATCTTTTGATAAAGTTTGTATTGCGATGTCTTTCTTTTACTAATTTTTTGATAATGTATTTGATGTTCATATTCTATTAAAAATGAATGAACGAGTTTTATCGCTTCCACTTGTCTTGAAAAAGATAGGTGAACAAAGTCATCATAATTGATAACTTTTTCAGTCGCACTCGCAAGACCATAAATTGAAAGTATTACTAATAAAAATATTTTCATAATCACTTTTTATCCATCCTCTAAGATTCTTTATCGGAAAGAGTTCACAATATATTAAGCGATAACATGGTCTATTAGTTGGGTATTAGTGAAGGATGTGGAATTTCAAAGACTTACCTTATGTTAAATTACCAGATAAATATAGTAACTGCCTGTAATTTAAGCCACTTGGAGTTCATCCTTCGTTGTTAGAAGTTATTGACTCACTATCAAAGATTGCATTAGAATCACCTATTATTTATTGATAAAAATACTCGGAGAGATATATGGGATGGTTTAATTCAGTTAAAAACCCAAAAATAAAAAATTCAAAGAAACAGAGTGATAATGTACCTGTTGGTCTTTGGAAAAAGTGTGTTAGTTGTGGCGAAGTTCTTCAGGCACAGAGATTAGAAGCCAACCTAAGTGTTTGTCCTATCTGTGATCATCACTACCGAGTGACAGCTATGGATCGTATTAATATGTTTGTTGATACTGGTACTTTTATCGAGCATGCAAAAAATTTTTCTACAACAGATCCTTTAGGATTTAAAGATAAACTTCCCTATGCAGATAGACTTGTGAAAGCTAAAAATAATACAGGAAGGGAAGACGGAACTATTTGTGGTGTTGGCCAAATTGATGGGAAAGATATCGCTTTTGCTGTTATGGATTTTCACTTTATGGGTGGATCCATGGGAGTTGTCACAGGTGAGAAAATTGCGAAGGCAATGGATTTAGGTTGTGAACGAAAAATTCCAGTTATTGTAGTTTCTTGTTCAGGTGGTGCAAGAATGCAAGAGGGGCTTTTATCTCTTATGCAAATGGCAAAAACATCGGCTTCAAGAAAAAAACTAAAAGAACTCGGAGTCCCATATATTTCATTATTAACTGATCCAACTACTGGTGGCTGTGCTGCAAGTTTTTCAATGCTTGGTGATATAAATATCGCGGAACCAAAGGCCCTCATTGGTTTTGCAGGTCCGCGAGTTATTGAGCAATCAATTAGACAGACCTTACCAGAAGGCTTTCAACGTTCAGAATTTTTACTAGAACATGGATTTATTGATAGAATTATCCATAGAAAAGATCTTAAAACTGAACTCTCATTTTTTGTGAAAATGTTTGGAAAATGACTCCCGATCGGTGGTTAGAGAGCTACTATGACGGAGAGTATTTTACAGGACGTTTTGATCACTTAAAAGAAGTAGTTGAAAAACTAAATCTCAATAAAAAAAAATTTAAGATTGTCACCATTGCCGGTACAAATGGTAAAGGCGAGACGACAAGAAGTATCGCTGACCTTCTCACACTTTATGATTATAAAGTTGGAGTCTGGACTTCACCACACCTCTTTAAGGTAAACGAGAGGTTTGAATTCTCTAATAGCTTCGTTTGTGATGAAGAACTTATAAGAGTTTTTAATCAATTAAAAACTGAATCATTTAAAAATAAGTTTAAGCTTAGTTATTTTGAATTTTTATTCATTAGTTTTCTAATGTTGGCCAAAAATAAAGACTTGGATTTTCTTTTGTTAGAGGTTGGACTTGGAGGGAGGTTAGATGCAGTAAATGTTTTAGATGCTGACGTTTGTGTCTTAACTTCAATATCGAGAGATCATCAAGAGATTCTAGGGAAGCGCTATGATGAAATACTCTTAGAGAAACTTGGGATCACTAGAAATAAATCTATACTTTATTCAACTCTTGAACTTCAGTATTTAAGAAAGAAAGTAAGTCTTACATTAAAAGGTAAAATTTCAAAATGGAGGGATCTCTTTGCTGATGGTACGCTACAGCGAAGCGATAATTTTTCTAGAAGGAATAAGTTTCTTTCAGCAGAGGTTGTTTCTGAATTAATAGGTCGTAGAGTTAAGCTCGAAGAGATCCAAAAATCTTATGCTTGTCGTTATAAACTTGAATGCTATGGTGCGAAATTTGAATTATTTCCATCACATAATGTCGATGGTTTGAGAAAATTAGTTCAATTCTTAGGTGAGGCAAAGTATAATAAATACAATTGTGTTCTCGTTGGGTTTAGTGAAAGATCAATGGAAGACCTTAGGGTCATGGTCAATATTTTAAAAGCGCACTTTATCGAGACTGAAATTATTATTTATCGCTTTGAGCACTTTAAAGCATTAAATGAAAAATTTATTAAACAGATTATGGAAGAGTTTGGTTTAGAAGTTACGGATGATAAAAAATTGTATCAAATATTTAATTCCCAAAAGAAATCGCAAGTACTTGTTACTGGCTCCAATTATTTTATTGGTGAGTTTGTTAACTGTCACGAAGGTCAAAGCCTCAAATAAATTGCAATTAAGATTAAACGACTCAGTAAGTATTTACTCTGAGAAAGCTTATAGGCGAGATGGTGGAACTTATTTTGAAGCCATTGGTAATGTCGTTGTTTCATCTGGCAAAGATACTCTTTATGGTGAAAAGGCTACTTTTAATACTAAAACTGGAAAAGTCGAGATAGAAGGTAGTGTTCGTTATATTGGGCAAAACATTACTATTTATGGTGCAAAAATTTTATATAATATGGTCTCACAGTCACTGGAGATGTTTAGTGCACGAATGATTACCCCTGAATTTAGTATTGTTGCATCTAAATTAGTTAAGAAATCAGATAAATTATATTTTGCAGATGAGGCTGAATTTACAACTTGTAGAGACTGTACTGAGTCCTGGCAGGTTTTTGGAAAGAAAGTTAGTATTGAGATTGACCAGTATGTTCAGATTCATCATGCCCTTGTAAAAGTAAAGGGTGTAGACGTTCTCTACCTCCCTTATATTGCACTTCCAATAAAGAATACAAGAGAGTCAGGATTATTATTCCCATTAATATCCACTCAAAATAAAGAAGGCTTTATATATGAACAACCAATCTATTGGGCGATAAATAATCAAAAAGATATGACTTTTACTCCAACTTTCTTGTCTGAGAGAGGTTATGGCCTAGACTTGGAGTACCGTGAAGTTTTTGGTGAAAATAAATGGCTAGAATTTACGAATAAAACAGTCGTCGATAAAATATATCAACCAGAAAAGCTAAACACTTCTACCTCAGGATCAAGTTACTTTAGACACTTTTTTGAGTTAGAGAATCATATGCAGTGGAGTAATTCTTTTTCACATCATTTAAGAGTTGTGGGGACAAAAGATCTCGATTTCGTTCGAGATTTTTCCTTTTATACTCAAGATTTTGATCAGAGTAACGATTTAGGCTTAAATTTCTCCATGGATAAGCGTTTCAATAGTTTTTCTATAGGATTAGAAAGTGATTATAAGAAAAACTTGCTAGAAAGTGACCCTGAAGTTTTTGATTCAAGTTATGTTCAAGTACTTCCTTCTGTTAATTTCGCCGTAATGCCACACTTACTTTGGCAATTTGAAAGTGATTTTTTTTACAAATTATCAACAGGTATAAGCGGAAATATTACAAGCTTTAAACAAAATAGAGTTGAAGAATTGGGATTAAAAAGAAATGTTCATAGAATGGATGTTACTCCCTTTCTCGATTTGAATATAATGAATTTAGGGCCTGTTGTCTTAAAAAGTAAGTATCAAGTAGATTATCAGGAATACAAATTTGTTGATAAAGATGATAGTAGATTTTATAAACAGTCAGGTTTAGTTTCTACTGAATTAAGTTTCACGGTTGATCGAATTTTTGGACTGGCCTATGAGGAAGAGTTTGATTCTTCCGAAATTTCTGAAAAAGACCTTATTAAAATTTCAAATCAAAAAGTTCAGAAATCCTCAAGTGTATTGGGAAAAGGAATCATTGGTAAATTGCCTCGGATTGAAAGTTCCATAACTAAAGAGCGTATTACTGTTAAAAAAAGTAGTTATAGGCACTCCCAAGAGTTTAAGTTTATCCATCACCAACTTGTCCATAGCGGTGAGAGTGGGAATGAATATTTTTATAAACAAATAGCTAGCGAAGATGGTTGGTTTGATTACCGTGATTCAATCACAGAAAATCTTTTAGAATTAGAGTCAAATGAAGCAAGAACAAATATCCCACTTAATAATACCCTTGAACTTCAATGGAATAATGTTTTGGTTAGGAAAACAACTAAGAACTTTCATTACTTGGAAGATCGAAAGTTCTTAAAAGATAATTTTAACTACTCTAAGTTTGGTTACTTTAATGTCTCCCAAGGTCTTTTACTTAAAAATGCAGGGTCTGACTTTGAAGACAGGCTTACGAGACTTTTTGTGAACACCGGATATAGTGCTAGTCGATGGTCTCTTTCATTTAAAGATTATTACCTTCATAAAGGTGGGGATCATATTCTAAGCTTTTCTGGCCAAAAACGTTTTGATCGCTTAAGTTTGTTGGCCCAATATAACTATAACTCATTTCCTGATTCAAGCCTCAAAACAGTTAAGGGAGGCTTTCAGTTTAGACCTATTGATGTTTTTGGATTCTCAATTTTGAAAGAACATGACCTTGATGCAAGTGAGAATATTAATTCTATTTACCAAGTTGATTTTATGCCAAATAATAACTGTTGGATTGTAAATCTAAATTATACTGAGAATTTTACGGAACAGAGATTTTGGATTGGATATAAAGTTAACTTCGGTTCCGATGAATTTAAAAATTATAGAACAAATTTTTTCAACTATAGTCGTCTTGCTGAATGAAAATCTTAATATGTGATTTTGAAGATAGTTTTACGTATAATATTTTTTCAGAGCTCTCTGAAATATTTGGAGCTAAATGTATAAAAGTTGTTAAAAAGAGTAGCCTTCTTAGTCTACTTCAGACTTTAGAAGATAGTTTCGAAAAAACTGTGTTGATTCTAGGACCTGGTCCAGGTCATCCAAATCAATATGAATACCTTCATCAACCTTTACTTAGGTTACAGAAAAAAAATAATATTTTTATGGTTGGAATTTGCTTGGGACATCAAATCTTAAGTGAAATATACGGTGCTTCTGTCTCTTTCTGTAAAAGGCCGATACACGGACAAAGTATTAATTATACATTGCCTGAGTCCATAGCTGAAAGTATCTCTGAGAGTCCTACAATTGAGGTACAAAGGTATAATTCACTTGGAGTCATTATGAGCCAGGAACTTGCAAAAAGACTTGGAGATCTTGGTCATAAAACTTTCGTCTATGAAGAAGAGTTGATTATATTCTTGGGGGATAGAATTTTATCTTACCAGTTTCATCCAGAATCAATAGGAACAACTTGCCCAAAATCATTCTTTAAGCCCGTAATTAAGTTCTTGTTATAATTTTAAGATGAAGTTTATTCTAAAAGGGATATGTAATTCCTCAACTATTTTACAAACTCAAAATTCACAGTTAAGCCAATTAGGTTTTGATTTAAGACCTAGGAGTTTTAACTTCACTCAAGGTGAGAATATTAAGGTGATGCTTGGGCAAACATCAATAGATCAAGATATTTCCTTATTATTTGAAGATGAAAAAGATTTTGTTGTTAGAGAAGTAAGTGAAAATATTAGGAATTCATTAAAAGAAAATCAGAAATTGTTTTTAGAATTTACTGGAAAAACCTCCTTGGGAGATCTTGAGAAATTAGAGACAGATTATATTTGGCATTATCATGATCAAGAAAGAATTAGAAATATAGCTGATACTAAGTTCTTAAAAAAGATTGTTATAAGGCATAATGATTTAGAGTATTTAAATTCAAGAGGGGAGCTGTACGGATTCTTTCACTTATTCTCGGATTACTTTAATAAAGTCATCATAGAGATTCAAGTCGACTGGAATACAGAAATTATCTATAGTATGTTCGAGCATTTTAAGCTTCCAGTAATATCAGTGGAGATTACGAACTTAATTGAAACTAGTTATCAAAATCCGAATTGTGAGTTAATAAATACTTTCATAAATACAATTAAAACAAATATAAATAATTTAAAAGGATAAAAATGAGAATTCTAATTTCTAACGATGATGGTATTCACGCAAGTGGAATTAAATTTTTAAATGATGAATTAAAACTTTCATATGAAACTGTAGTCATTGCACCACATAAGGAAAGGTCAGGCTGTGGGCATGGTATTACTTTAGGTAAGGCTTTACGGGTCAATAAAGTAAAAGAAAATCAATATGATTGCTCTGGAACTCCTGCAGATTGTATCTTGGTAGGGATTGGAAATGTCTGTAAGGATAATCCACCTGATTTAGTTGTCTCCGGGATTAATCATGGTGCCAACTTAGGACAAGATCGTTTTTATTCAGGAACAATGGCAGCGGCTCGAGAAGCTATTTTTAGGGGAATCCCGAGCATTTCTGTTTCATTAGTGACAGTAGGGATAAAAGACGTGGAACACTTTGACGTTGCAGCGAAGTTTATAAAAAAGCTAGTAGATGCCGGTGTACAAAAGGTTCTTAAGCCAATGACATTTTTAAATGTTAATGTTCCAAACGTAGCACAGGAAGAAATTGCCGGAGTCAAACTCACATTTGCGGGCTTTCAACAATACTCCGAAGAGGTTATTGAGAGAGTAGACACTAGAGGTCGAAATTATTACTGGGTTGGTGGTACTTATAAAGGTGCAAAGGACCTGCCTGGGAGTGACTGTAATGCAGTTAGAGATAATTTTATTTCAATAAACCTTCAAGATCTAAACGGTAAACAAGTTGAAGATATTAAAGAATTAGAGGAGTTAATAAGAAAATTAGAATGATAGTAAGATATATTGGACTCACATTTGGAATTATTTTTCTACTTGCTTCTTGTGCACACCACAGAAGTGGTAGGTATATTTTCGAAGGCGGAAAGTGGGTTTTCCAAAAATCTAAAACAGGGTTTATACATTCAGGTATAGATTTTGGTCGAATAGATAATACACAATATACATTTAACGACGATAGTCGCTTTATTTGGCCAGTTCCAAGTTCAAAGCGTGTGTCATCAAAATACGGTAAGAGGAGAGGCAAGCACCACGACGGTGTGGATATCGCTGCTGTCACTGGGACTCATATTGTCGCCAGTGCTAGTGGTAAAGTTGCTGTTGCAGGAGTAATGAGAGGTTATGGTAATGTCATTGTAATCAAACACACAGATGGTTATCATACTGTTTACGCCCATAATTCAAAACATTTTGTAAAAAAAGGTCAAAAAGTTTCACAAGGTGAAGTCATTGGAAAGGTTGGTAGTTCTGGGCGCTCAACGGGGCCACACCTTCATTTTGAAATCAGGCGTAAAAATCGAGTTCGAAATCCCGCATTTTACCTAGCGCGATTAAAAAATTAGAGAGATTTAAGAGGCTTCAATTGGAAACATCTCAAGTAGTTTGAGGTACATTTTTGCCGTATTCACAGCATCCTCAAGGGCCGTGTGAGAAACGTCTCCCATTTTGAGAAAATCCATTAACTTCGCACCAGAGTCCATTCCATTTTCTAATTGTCCTAAATCGATTAGGCCAAGGGTGAAGCAAGATAAGTCTAAGTTACGATGATGAAAATTTTTATTCATCCACTCCCAACCAAGGTCCCTATTTAGAAAAGGAAGGTCGATGGCAGAAATTGATTTACCAAATAACATAATTCTTTGGTGCTCAAAATATTCTTTTACTTCTGGTAAATCTAGATATGTTTCAAGTTCGGTTTTAAAAGTATTAAGTTCAATTCCTTCTTTGTTTGCTTGAATAATTAATTCTTTATTATGCTCTTTAACCCATTCATTTAATTTAGGTTCCATTTCATTGTACGTTGGACACTTAATATAAAAGTGCTTTTCTAATTTATGGTTTAAGGTTTTAGTTGCTGTATCGAAGGGGATCATACCAAATTCTATAATGTATGCATCTTCTTCCAGGCCTGTGGCTTCTATGTCAAAACTTAAATATTTCATGTTCAAAGCTTATTTGCTTTTGGCCTTGTTGTACAGTTTATTCTATTTCTGCAAGGATCGGGCAGTGGTCACTTACTTCGTCAAAGCTAACCCCCATATTTTCTTCGAAGGTAGCTTTACAATTAAGCTTTTTACAATGCCCATAAGAATGAAGCTTTGGAGTTTTTCCATTTAATAGGTTGTTTGAAATTAAGATGTGATCAAGTGCTGAAGGATGTTGTTTTGAATCTCTTGAACCTCCCCACCAGTAGGCAGAGCATTTAAGGTCTTTGGCAGCATCTGCCATGTCCATAGCTTGGACTGATTCCTTAAACCTTTCAAACTCTTCGCCTTTGTAAATGTACTCCGTTGAGTTGAAGTCACCCATAACAATGACATTCATAAAGCCGCTCTTGTGGAATTCATTCACGATAGTTGATATCACTTTATGTTGTTTAAATCTTTTTCTAATATTACTAGGACGTCCACCAGCTTTTAAGTGAACAGCAATTGCCACAATTTTTTCATTTGTAGTATTGTTTTTAAAGATACCAATCGCTAATGGCCGAGATCCTGTGTAACACAAGCCCTGCTCTTGTTCTTGGTTTTGATTATTATAATTGGGATTTACTGTTCTAAGGTCTTCTTTAAATTCTAAAAGTGAAAGTTTTTTTGTGTTGTAGATGAAGCCAAGCTTTTGATCGTTAGCACCGCCACAATCACTTAGCTTTACTTTATATGATCCTGCAAAATTTTTTATGATCATATTTTTGAATTCTTCTTTCTCATTAATTTCTTGAACAGCAATGATGTCGGCTTGCATTTCATTTATCATTTTAACTAAATGTAATTTATTAGTAGGGGTATGTGACCTAACATCATAATCAAAATTTCTAATATTATATGAGGCCACTCTCAGGGCCGCTGTTGAGTGAACAGAACTCATTAAAACTGAAACTATTAAGATTAACTTAAGCATAAAACCCCTCTTTTGCTTTAGTATTAGTAACTTTTATGAAAACTATTAGATTTCCTAATGGATTATTTGCCATAAATTATCCCCAAATATGAGTGTTGGCAATAGTTTTATTTATTTTATTAGATACTTGATGCACAGCGTACATGTAAGAAGTAGTAAGTAAAAATTTTACAGAACCTCCTTGACGATAGGTAGGAGCAAAATTATAAAGAGGCATTGAAAATCTTACACCATCAGGAGACGTATGAAATTTAGAATCTATTTATCTTTAAGCTTAATGGTCGCTTCTTTATCCACAGCAGTAAAAGCAGAGAATGTTTATTTAGATCAATTTCAGCAAATTCAAAGCGTTGAATTATTAGAATTGCAGACAGATGAAAATGGAAATGAAATTGAAGTTCTTCTTCAATCAAGTAGTGTTCCAAATTTTTTTGACTTTCTAAGTAAGAGTCAGGGGATTCAAAAAGTTAATGCTGCAGGTGTAATCATGATGACAAGAGAGTTAATCGCTCTCGGGAAAGAAATCTATAAGATTATTGAAGCTGGTAAACCAGTTGTTACAATTAATACTGAACCTGTAGAAATTTTACCAAGAGATGAAGATGGAAATACAATTTCAGCAATGGAGCTGAGCGGATGGAAAGCACCAATCGTAAAAAAATACCGTGTTGCTACTAAAAATTATCTTGGGATGAGTCCAGCTTCATTCGATTTTATGCTCATCTTTTCTTACGGTGGTAATGATAGAGGTAAGGGGGCTTATATAACCGGTGCTCAAATCAAACCAACTGGTGTTAATGTTAAGTGGGGTTATAGCCTAAACGCGGACTTTAAAGTTCAAACAATAATGAATGAAGGTGCATGGGATAATCCTGTGGCAGGAGCAGTTCTTTCTATCGAATATAAAATTTCAACAGTTCTACAAGAACAGCAAAATAGTAAAACGTTCTATATTAACGGAAAAGGTGAAGTTACAACATACTAAGTTAAACGAAATAAGATTACCTGGGCCTAACTTATGTTGGGCCATTTTTTTGATATTTAGAGATAACTAATAGTAAGTGTATCTCCATGTAATTCTAAATACTCCTGAACTGTCACCTCACAACTAAGAATTGAGTCATTAACAATACAAAGTCGACAAATACCTTCTCCGCGACAGCTGGAAGCAATTGGTGTTCCTTTGACTCTTAAAAACTCAAGAAGATTAAATGGTAGCTGTTCAGGAGAAACCTCAAGATGTGTTATTTTTCCTGAAGAAATACCCTTTATTTTGATGAACACTCTAGATGTCCTTGTCTTCTGTCATCAAGAACAAAGGTTGATTTTTTTTTATCTTGATAGTATCCCCAGATTTTTCCAAGTTTTTTTGAATTGTAAATTGGAATATTGAGTTTTAAAAGTTCATTTAATTGAGTTGTTGAACTTCTTCTTGATTCAATAATTAAGCGAACTGGGTTCTTTAAGAATTGATGTCTAGAGAACATGAGCATGGAGTTGAGTTCGTTAACACTCTTTATGTTATCCAGCCCATACTGCATAAGGTGAAATAAGTGTTGCCCAGGGTCCCTACTGTCAGTTGAAATCAGCCATAAGGAATTTTGTTGAGGGATACTGTCTTCAAATGAACAGATAGAAGCTGATCTAATATTTGACTCACCTTGGAGAAGAATGGTGTTTCCAATAGTTTTAAAGCCATTTAGTTTTTGAGAGCTAACGGCCATAAATGTATTTTTACCACTTTTAAATCCAAAAATATGGGACTTCACAGGAGAGTCATTTATAAGGAATAGGGAATCATTGTATAGACTCATATCAAAATTGCATTTAGGTGTTAACTGAGATTGGTTTTTGTAGGTAAAAAGAAAATTATTTACTCTACCTGATGAATTTCTCCTGCTTAAGAGATTCACAATATTAGAATAATTAAGTTTTGGTATCCTCTCATTTTCCCTTAAAGTTTCATCACCTCTAATAAATTTAGATTTAAGCTTTTTATTTAAGGTGATCTCCTCTTTATGTTGGGCCAAGAATAATTGAAATTCTTTAGAAACAAAAAGGGTATCATTAAAATAGATGTCTAGTTTTCTTGCCAATTGGTTTAAAGAATAATTACTTTTATATTTTTTTAGCAGGTGAGAAAGACCGCTTAAATAGGGGTAACGCTGAGTTTCTTCAGAGTATGAGTTAATATATTCAAACTTATTATTTATTTTGATCATGAGTTGTAGTTTTGAAGTTGGGGAGCTTAGGTCTGGTCTTAAATTCATTTGTAGCAAGGACCAAAGAACGGCTTTGTCGACAAATTTTAAAGCACCTCTAGATTTTACTTTTAGCAAAAACTTATTGAAGGATTTTTGTGCAGACTTATTTTCTGAAATAATTATATCTTCATCTACGACGTCACAAATTGTTTTGCTCGATAGGCTTAATGGTTTCACATTATTGGACTCAAGAATATCACCTTCAAAATTTTGAATGAACAAAGAACATGATGATAAAATCAAAAGAAGAAAGGTGAATGAAAAATACCTAAGCATCATGAACAATACTTGGGTCTAGGAGTATTTCCTGTGAACTAGCTTGCGCTGAACTTACATTTGGTAGGGATTCTTCAATATTAATTTTCTTATTATAAATATCTTCAGTAGGTGCACCTAGGATGCATAAAATCCACATACCACTTTTATCACTTCCAGAGTGAGACTGTAGTTTAAAGTCTAAGAGGTCAAAACCAAGGGAGACTATATAATCTGTAACATTATCAAATTCTTTTTCTTGGTAGCCACTTCTTCTTAATGGAGGAGAAGGAACATAAAAAGTGAAAGTTTTCTTCTTAAAATAGATTTTTTTATTATCAAACAATGACTTCAACACTCAAGTACTCCCGGGTTAACCTAATTAACTATCTGTTTATTTTACCAAAAATTTTAAGATTATGTCATTGTAAAGTACTAATTTGATTACATATTCTTACATTAAATACATTTTGTATGAATCGTTGAGTCTCTGTATCAACCAAAACAAAGGAAATCTTTACCTAATAAAAATAATACTTTTTTTAAACTCAATGTCTGGTTATAATAATTATAGTGGATGACAGGATGTTGTCCGAGACAGGCAAGGATGCCGAAGAGAAGAGGGGGGTCAAGCAGGAGGCCCCCTTTTTTTATCCCTTTTCCCAATCAATAATTCTTTAACTTTCAAATTAATAAAATATAATTACTGGGTAATTACGACTAGATTTATTAAAAATCTTTTAAGGCTAAAGAATGATGACCCTTACTAAAAAAGAATATTTAAAATACCAAGACCAATTCAGACTAGGTGAACTTACGACTGAGTCTCTTCATAAAAAATCCCTTAATCTTTCAACTATGGTTAATAAAAATATTTTAGAAGCCATTCAATGTTTAAAAGAAATTGACTCTGACGCTCTTAATATTTTGAAAAAAAAGTCTAAAGAAATTTACCAGCTTCAGAAGTCAGTTCAGTTGGTACTAGCACGTGGAGATAAAGTTTATCTAAGTGGTTGTGGTGCTACTGGTAGACTGGCACTCTCTCTAGAAACAATTTTTAGACAAAAATTTAATTCCAATCAAGTTGTTGGTTTCATGGCCGGTGGCGATTTCGCATTAATACGTTCAGTTGAAAGTTTTGAAGATAATTTTTCTTATGGTAAAAGACAGCTATTAGAGCTTGGCTTCGGAAAAAAAGATTTGCTTCTAAGTATTACTGAAGGGGGCGAAACTAGTTTTGTAATTGGAACTGCGGAACAGGCAAACGTCACTTCAAAAGAAAAACCATACTTTATTTACTGTAATCCAGATGAAGAACTTTCTCAGATCGAGAGATCTCAAAATATAATATCGAGTAATAAGTATAATAAAATTAATTTATGTGTTGGAGCGATGGGAATTTCAGGAAGTACTCGAATGCAGGCAACCACTGTTCAAATGATTGCCGTTGGCTTTGCACTTCTTTACTCTCATGAAAGTGAAAGTTTATTCAATGAGGAATTTGAATCCTTTATAAATTCATTGCAAGAGATGAACTTAGACTTTCTCGAGAACTTTATAGAAAAGGAATCAAAGCACTATAAAGAAGATGGAATTATTACCTATCGCTCTCATGAAGATATAGCGATTACACTTTTGACGGATACAACTGAACGATCTCCAACTTTTAGCCTGTTTAGTTTCGAGAATTCCTCTGATGAAACATTAAGCCTCTCTTACCTAACTCTAAAAGAGGCGGCGAGTGTTGAGAAGGCCTGGGAATTATTACTTAAAAGAAAACCAAGGTGTCTTAATTGGAAAGATTTGGATCGAGATATTTCTGAGCGCTTTTTAAACGGTTTTGACATCTCTCCACAATCTATTATTCGAAGATCTTCCAAGAATAAACATCTAGTTTTTGATGTGGATTACTTCGAAGAAAGGTTGTTATTTCAAATTGATGGCATTAAGCATTCACACCAAGTTATTGATGCATCTTTGTTTAAAACCCATATGATGCTTAAAATGATAATGAATATTCATTCAACTCTTGTTATGGGATTACTTGGGAGATTTGAAGGGAATATGATGACCTATGTTCGTCCAAGTAATTTTAAACTTATTGATAGGGCAAAGCGCTATATTATTAATTTATTAGAAAGGGAAGGTATTATTGTTTTGGAGGAAAAAGTCGTGGATTTAATTTTTGAGAATCTTAACGCTCCTTCACAGTCTATTGTTTATTTAGTAGTGAAGGAATATAAGAAAATATCTAGTGATAATCCATAATTTACATAAGCCTTATTTTTTGAAGAATAAGGCTTAATTAATTCGAATTAGCTTTTTTCTTGTTTGTCCTCTTTATCATTTTCATCTTTTGTGGGATCAGTTAATCCTTTTTTGAAATTGGTAATGGCACTACCCATTGAACGTCCTAACTGAGGTAATTTCTTTCCACCAAATAGAAGAACAATTACAAATGCAATAACTACTAACTCTGTTGTTCCTAATCCAAACATATATATCCTCTTGTGAAATTATTAATATATTCTACTTAAATCCATTGTATATTTACCTGGTGAGTAATTCATAAACCTATGATCTTTTAACTTTTTATATTTGGGGGTCGTATTTGAACTACTTGCGAAAGGATAGATTGTTATTCCACCTCTAGGGGTAAACTCGCCAACAACCTCTATATATTTAGGCTTCATGATTTTATACAAATCATTACATATTTTTTGTACACAGTCTTCGTGAAAGTCACCATGATTCCTAAAGCTAAAAAGGTAAATCTTTAAAGACTTACTTTCAACCATCTTTTTATCTGCGATATAGTTAATGTAAATCCTGGCAAAGTCGGGTTGCCCTGTTTTTGGGCAAAGCGAAGTAAACTCAGTACACACAAATGTGGTCCATGCCTCTGATTTTGGATTTTTGTTAGGAAAAACCTCTAATGTCTCCGGACTATATTGTGTCGGATAGGTAGTTTCTGTGTTACCTAAGAGTGAAACACCCTTGAGTTCAGAATTTGATCTTTCTTTCGTTTTTGACTTGCGTAGTGTCATAAATTTCCTTTAACATCATGTTTTCGGTGTTTTAGTATAGATTCTTTAATTAGAAAACCATTAACTTAGTGGAATACATGGATAAAAAGAAAAATATTATACTTTGTCAGGTTGGATCTCCAAGGTCTACTGCTGTAAAAGACGTCAGGGTTTACCTTCGCGAGTTCTTAAGCGACCCTAGGGTTATTGATACTCCTAGGTACCTTTGGTTCTTCATCCTTAATCTATTCATTTTGCCGTTTAGGCCTAAGATTAGCGCCCAAGCATATAAGAGGATTGAGTTCTGCGGGCTATTTCCTTTGGTAGAGCTTACAAAGGGCTTCGCTCGAGAGCTGAGCGCTAAATTACCTGATAACTATCATGTAGAGTCGAGGTTCTTATTATCGGCACCACGGCTGAATGAACTATCAAGTTTAAAAGATAGTGAAGACTACTTAATTTTACCCCAATTTCCCCAGTTTTCTCATACAACAACTTCTTGTTGTTTTGATAATCTTGAAAAAGTTGACCCAAATTTTAAGAAGAAGAAAAATATTCAGGTTGTTGAACAGTTTCATACGTTAAAGGGATTTATAGATCTCTCAGTCAAGCAGATTGAAGCTCATATTAAAAAGTATCCTATTGAAGACTTAGTTATTTCTTTTCATGGAATACCAATTAGGTATGTTCTTGAAAAAAATGATCCTTATTACCTGCACTGTTGTGAAACTTTCACATTAATTAAAGAAAAAGTTAATTTTCCAAAAGATAAAATCCATATGAGTTTTCAAAGTCGTCTTGGCTCTGAAGAATGGCTCAACCCTTATACAGATCAGTTTACCGTTAAGCTGACCAAGCAAGGCTCTAAGTCCATAGGTGTTTATTGCCCAAGCTTTGTTGTGGATTGTTTAGAGACGACTGATGAAATTGGGAATGAGTTGGCCCATGATATTGAAGCAGAGGGCGGAGAACTTGTTTTCATTCCTTGTCTAAATAATAGTCAGGATTGGGTTAATTCCTATGCTGAGTTTATTCAAACATTCTGTGAAAAAGATGATAGTAAGTTAAAAGATTTATTTTATAAGCCCGTTCCCAGTGATGTGAGTCAAAATATGCCAGAATTAAAAACAAATTCAAATCCATTAAGTCCAAAAGCTAAGAAAACGATCAAACTTGTATTTCTAACTTTGTTTTTAGATTTAATTGGTTTCTCTATCATTTTTCCTATGTTTCCAGCATTGGCCAAACATTACTTAACTGTTGACCCTGATAATTATTTTTTACAACTTATCTTTGGTTCAATTGTAAGCTTAACCGAAGTCGGTGGAACGAGCATGAGCTCTATAGTTCTTTTTGGTGGTGCCTTAGGTGCACTTTATTCAATTCTACAATTTTTTGCAGCACCAATTTGGGGTGGTTTATCGGATAAGTTTGGAAGAAAACCAATTTTAATTGTTTCTATATTTGGACTCTTTGCTAGTTATGTTATGTGGATTTTCGCAGGTTCATTCACAGTCCTTATTATGGCAAGAATTATTGGTGGAATTATGGGAGGTAATCTCTCAACTGCGACAGCAGCTGTTGCAGACGTTACTGATAAATCAAATCGCTCAAAAGGAATGGCATTTGTCGGTATTGCTTTTGCTCTAGGTTTTATTTTTGGTCCAGCTCTAGGGGGAGTTCTAACAGCAGTAAATCCTCTTGATCATTTTCCGGGTTTAGCAAGTTGGGGAGTTAACCCGTTCTCGTATCCTGCATTATTAGCTGCGATTCTTAGTTTAGTAAATCTTGTATTTATATTTATGAAATTTGAGGAAACATTAAGTCCTGAAAATAAGCATGAAAGTAAAAGAACAATTAATGTCTTTAAACTTCTCGCTCCTCTGCCTTATAAAAATGTTAACCTGACAAATTATTCTTATTTCTTATTTATTTCAGCATTCAGTGGAATGGAATTTACATTAACATTTCTTGCGGTAGAAAGACTGGCCTATACCTCTATGGATAATGCATATATGTTTATCTTTATTGGTTTTATTATTGCTTTTGTACAAGGTGGATATGTGAGGCGTAAGGCTCATTTGGTTGGTGAAAAGAAACTTGCTTTAGCAGGACTTATTACTGTTATTCCAGGACTATTGATAATCGCGTATACAACATCAGGTTTTGGCCTTTATTTAGGTTTAGCATTTCTTGCAGTAGGTTCGGCTCTAGCTATACCGACTTTAACGTCTTTAGTATCGCTCTTTACACCTTCTAATGAACAAGGAAGAAGTATTGGTATATTTAGATCTCTTGGTTCTCTGGGAAGAGTAATTGGTCCAGTTCTAGCGAGTTTAATTTATTGGAGAGTAGGCTCGGTTTACCCTTATGTTATAGGTGCTGTTTTTATTATTATACCTATTTTAATTTTGGTTCAGGTAAAACAAGAGTCTAATGATAATGATTCCGTCTAACCCTAAGTAGAATAAAAACGGTCTTCTTTCTTTTAAAAAAATAAAAATAGAGAAGAGAAAAGGTGCAAAGATGAAGAACCGTTCGCTGGTTAAATGATAAAAGTATATGGAATATAATATAAAGAGGGCACTGATAATATAGGGTGTCTTCTCTTTCAAAATTGTGGGAAGAGTTCGTATTCCTTGAGCCTTATCTGATTCTAAATCCTTTAGATCAAAAGGAATACAAAGAAGTAAAATGAAAATATAGCAGTCTAAGAAATCTATTATTTCCGGAAGTCCATTAAGGCAGGTTGCTACAAGAGTCCAAACTAGAGAAATGAAAAATGATTTTAAATAAGGCACACTTCTAAAATCAAATTTTGAGAATAATACTTTCTCATAACTAAGAACTAGTAAGAAACAAATTCCTAAAATTAAAAAATTATGGAGGCTGAGATCTAATGCTGTCAAAGTAAGGGTTATTAATGCCAACAGAAAACTTATAGAATTTGAGACAGGATATGTTTCATAAAAAGTTATAAATTCATTCTCCACAAATAAACCCTTCTTATAAGGAATATAGCGAAGTAAATGGTAACCAATATAGGTTCCTGTGAAAACGAGTAAGACGGAAGAGATAGTGAAATTGTAATTTCCCTTTAACTCAAATAGAAAGTATAAAGCGCAAGCGCAAAGGGAAATGAAGATATTGGAATAAATAAGATAATTAAAGAACTTTATCATTACCTTTAGGTTCTGATGCTTTATTAAGAGTTGTAATTTCTTTGTTCTCATCAATAGTCACAAGTTCATGAGTGATTGCATGATGAATGGCAGTTCTAAATGTATTAAAGAATTTACGTGTTTTTGTCCAATCAGTGTTGGGAAGTTCCAGTGTATAAGTTGGAATATTTCTCTCATTTCCGGCCCAGTTGCCTAGGCTTCCTGTAAAGAATGGATAATTATTAATCTTGTACTTTCCTGCTTTGTCACTCATTTGGATTAAGAGCTCGTGGGCCAAATCACCGTGTTTATGCGGAGAGGTTGGTCCATCGTAATCGATAAGAGTTAGAGGGGCATGAACAGAAATTATTTTATTAGGATTATATCTTTTGATAAGGTTAACTTGGAAAATAGTATCTTGTTCACTTAATGGGTTCTCACCAGGATATCTACGCTTATCTTTTCCGTAGCGACTTTTCCAAAGCTTTTTAGCCGACTTTCTCCAGTCTTTTGTTGGAAAGTTACGATTAACATCAATGCCGCGACCATTATATCTAGTCGGATATTTTCTTAAAAAGGAGTCTGGTGTTACTAAGGGGGCAATAATAACAAGATTGTCTTTAATTATTTCAGGGTGATTTTTAAGGTCTTTCAATATATCGAAGCAAAACTTGATGGGAGTTATTTCATCCCCGTGGACCCCACAGAAAATCATCGTTGTATTTTTAGGTTGTTCTTCGTGCTTCTTCTCATCACCATATGTAAACCAGATTATTGGATTGCCCCAATGAGAGTTTCTTACGTGATGCCAAGAGTAATCAGTACAATCAGAATTTCCCCATTTATATTTTTTAAAATAAGTATCTAATTTACTACAGTACTTGATAACTTTGTCTGTATTTTTAAATGTTAAAGTTTGAATGGGTAATGATTTCTCGTGATTTTCTTGATGAATATCTTTATTAGAGGGAACTTTTTGTACTGTCTCTTTTATTTGATCAGGTTTTTGAGAAGGTGAACTTTCTTGGCTACTCGGGGTGATCGTGGCCTGTTCTGGGTTGATCGGAGAGATATTAGTACACGCTGTCATTATTAAGTAAGTCATAAGAATTATAAGCATTTTGTTCATGCCTTATTATATAGGAGGGAGTTTAAGTTTGTCTTTTATAATCGTACTTTTTTTTAGATAGTTGAGTGTTTTTGCCGGTCATTCTTTTGAGTTTTGCCACATATTTATGTCAAATTTATTTAACTTATTTTTATTGCCACCGATAAAGTACTAGGTACAGCCTATTAGGAGTTTATATGCTAACTAGTTTTAAAGAATTCAAATTTTTCCAATCATTCAGAATCCCTTTGGAATCTAAAGACGATGTAAGGTGTATGTTTGAGTACGAAGATGAAATGGGGAAGTTTAAAAGCATCATGGATGCTAAACTTGAAGATGTATCCATTACAGGGTTAGGTTTTATAACTAAACAGAGAATCAGTGTTGATAACAATATACGTGTTTCAATTCAATACAAAAGGTTGAGAATTGATATAGAGGGACATATTGTTAGGTCTTTTGGGTATCAGCCAGACCAGACTAATGAGACTATGATTTATGGGGTTGAATTAGACGAAGAGGATTATCCTCAAATGAAAAGGTTTATTGAGCAGTACGTCCTAGGGTTTAGTCCTGATAGGGCAAGAGATTGTATTACAACAATGGCCATTTCAGAACGATATAAAAAAGCAACCGAAGGGTTTGAGATTTTCTCGCTAATGTTATCGTTGTTTAAGGATATTACAGCGTTTGGTTCTCAAGAGACTTTCTTGAAAAGTATGCTTGAGGAAATATCGAGAATATTGAATGCTCAGAGAGCGTCCATCTTTTTGATCAATCCTCAGTCGAATGAGTTAGAAGCAGTGGCTGCGTTAGGTATAGATAAAGAACATCTAAAATTTGATTATAGAAAAGGGATTGCAGGTTCTGTTTTTACAACAGGAGTACCCTTAAATATTGATGCACAAACAGATAAAGTAAGATTCTCCCATGATATGGATAAGAAAACAGGTTTTGAAACTAAATCAATTCTCTGTAACCCTATATCTAACCGGGATGATAAAGTTATTGGGGTTATTGAGGTTTTAAATCGAAGAAACCAAGACCGCTTTACTGAAGAAGATGAAAAGACGATGAAAGTCTTAGCTCTGATCTTTTCTTCAGTCTTTCATAACTACAATCCAATTTCTGAGAAATCACTTATTAGGAGATTTTCTACTCCTTACGATAGGGAATTCGCGTACATTGGAAAGTCAGCAAGTACCAATGAGATTAGAAGATCAATTGTAAAACTAAAAGATATTGATTCACCACTTTTAATTAATGGTGAGTTTGGTGTAGGGAAAAAATTATTAGGAAGAATTATTCATAATGAAGGGAAGCGTGGCCTTAATAAATTTATTATTATTCCTTGTAAAGGAGTGAGTAATGAAGATATTGAACTTAAGTTATTTGGAAATGGAGACAAGAAAAGTGTCCTGGAAGAGTGTAAAGGTGGAACAGTTGTCTTTGATGAAATTGGTTTTCTGACCTTAGCTCAGCAAGAGAAAGTATTTAGTATTTTAAAAAATAGAAAAGTTGGGGAAAGTAGTAATATCACTCTAGATATCAGGGCAATATTTACTTCAAGTCAGGACCTTAAAAAGATGGCCCAGACTGATGGAGATTTTAATTTTGAATTATATAACTACTTACAAGAGTCAATTCTTGTCGTTGATCCACTAAGAAAGAGACCAGAGGATGTAGAATCCTTAACATCGTACTTTTTAAGAAAAGAATGTCGAAAGCAAGGTCTGCTCCTTAAAGAATTTTCAAAAGATGTCCTTGATCAGTTGAAGCAATATGATTGGTCTGGAAATATTATTGAATTACAACAAGCTGTTCAAAAAGCAGTATTGTATAATCCAAAAGCTCACGTAATAAATAAACTAAATAAAACTGGTGCAACACCAGTAATAGATTTATCACAATCAAGTATGCATGGTCTTGACAATATCCCTCATGCTAGAGATTTTGATTTGCCGTTAAAAGATAGAGTTTCTCTTGTCGAGAGGGAAATGATTTTAGCTGAAATCAGAAGGAATAAAGGGAATAAGTCAAAAGCAGCGAAAGAAATGGGTATTTCAAGAGAGGCCTTAAGGAAAAAGCTTCTTCAAAGTGATGATATTATCACCGGCCTAACTAAGAAGCCTGAATTAAAAGTAGCTTAAAACAAATACATTTATACTAAAGAAAAACTCGCTTAAAGCGGGTTTTTTTTTTCATTTTTTACTCCATGATTCCGATAATATAGACATATAAGGATTCATTTGTGGATAATATAATTGGTTTATTTGAGAACTTCAATATCACAGATCTAGTCGATATTTTTGTTGTCGCTTTTATCTTGTATCGATTTTTCTTTATCATTCAGGGTACGCGTTCAGTACAAGTCTTAGTTGGAACTGCAACTATTGCAACACTCTATTGGTTTAGTTTATCCTTTGAATTATATTCTTTAAACTGGTTGTTGAAACATTTCTTTGATTACTTCTTTATTATTCTTATCATTTTATTTCAAGAACAAATTCGTGCAGCTCTTGCAATGTTTGGACAGGCAAGATTTTTAGGACGAAAAAAGCAAGACCTTTATAATAATCAAATTGAAGAGGTTGTAAGTGCATGTTCTGCTTTAAGTCGTGAAAAGACTGGTGGTCTCATTGTATTTGAAAGATATCATGGTCTTTTAAATTACTCTACAACTGGAACAAAACTAGATTGTCGAATACATTCAGATATTATTTATTCCATTTTTCAAACTACCTCACCATTACATGATGGGGCGGTTATTTTTTATCAAGATCGAATCCAAGCAGCTGGTTGTTTTCTGCCTTTATCAAAAAATATTGAATTAGATCGTCATCTTGGAACAAGGCATAGAGCAGCTCTTGGTGTTTCTGAAGTGTCGGATGCACTTGTTGTTATTGTGAGTGAAGAGTCGGGGGGAATGAGTATCTGTTTTAATGGTAACTTTATTGAATGTGATGATGAGAAGGAACTTAGGAAACAATTGAGATTAAATCTGTATTCAAATAGTGGCTTCACCGGTTTGAATAGTAATAAAGAGCGGCGCTCATGATAAAAAAATATTTTAGTCGTAAATTCTTTTTGAAAATATTCTCACTAATGGCCAGTCTTTTTATTTGGATGTATGTAGTGAGTTCTGCTGAAATTGAAATAACAAAATTAGTTCCGGTTAAAATTGAACTTCCTGATGGGATGTCTATTAAAAATGAAATGACTAAAGAGGTTACTTTTAGATTTAGAGGACCTGGGTTATTTGTTAGAAAGTACTTAGAAAAAGATTTAACAATAGATGTTAAAAAAAATAGGTTTTATAAAAAAGGTATCACTAAATATAATATTAGGTTGGAGCAATTTAAGTTTAAACTACCTATTGGTGTTGAGCTTATGAGCATGGAGCCACGGATACTTCAATTAAACCTTGAAAGAACACGAGAGAAATTAGTTAAAGTAAAACCAGTATTTTCTCAAAAGATTCTTGATCAATATAATATCAAGGAAATCAAGGTCTTCCCAGATAAAATTAAAATCTCTGGGCCCAGGAGTTTAGTTAAGGGAATAAATATAGTAGAAACTAAAACGATTGAAGATTTAAAATCTAATGATACGAGTAGTTTTTTTGTTACTATTCCTAGAACAGACTCAAGAATTTTATTACATGAAAAAGCTGTTGAAATTTCTTACACGCTGCAATCTAAAAATATTGAATTTACATTCACGCAAGTACCTATTATATTTCAAAGTGTGAAATTAATTAAAAATGTTAACCCAAAATTAATTACGGTTAAGGTTTTCGGCGATGAATCAAAAATCAAAAAATTAAATAAAGATTCAATACAAGTTATTGGCTATGTTCCTAAGGACGCAGCGAACCAAGTTGAAATCGAGTTAACAACTGAATTGCCTGATGGGATAAAAGCTTTAGAGCTTTCCCCAAAAAAGGTAACAGTAGATTTGGAGTGAAGAAATGAGTAAAAGAAAATTATTTGGAACTGATGGTATACGAGGTAGAGCAAATGTATACCCAATGGTGGGAGAAGTTGCTTTTGCATTAGGTCGTGCAGTAACCGCACATTTCCAAAAATTTAGTAAAAATAAAAATCCAATAGTTATTATAGGCAAAGACACAAGACTAAGCTGTTATATGCTGGAACAAGCGTTTTCTGCTGGAGTTTGTTCACAGGGAGGAAGGGCCATATTGACTGGACCACTTCCAACTCCTGGTGTTGCCTTTGTGACGCAATCAATGAGAGCGGATGCGGGAATCATGATTAGTGCTTCTCATAATACCTATTACGACAATGGTATAAAGATATTTGATAAAACCGGTCATAAACTTCCAGACGATGTTGAACTTGAGTTAGAAAAGATGGTTTTGAATCCAGAGCTCATTCCAACAAAATTAGATGATCAATTGGGTAGTGCTAAACGTTTAGATGAAGTTGTTGGTAGATATATCGTAAAGGTTAAGCAAGCTTTATCTGATGAGTATAGCCTTGATGGAATGAGAATTGTGGTTGATGGTGCTAATGGGGCAGGTTATAAAGTTGCACCAATGGCATTTGAGGAACTCGGAGCAGAAGTTATTGCTATTGGTAATACTCCTAACGGTCGAAATATAAATGCAGATGTTGGAGCCTTGCATCCGCAGACATGTGTTGAAAAAGTAAAAACCTTTAGAGCCGATATGGGAGTTTGTTTAGATGGTGATGCAGATCGTATCGTTATTGTTGATGGCAAGGGAAACATCGTTGAAGGTGATATTCTAATTGGTATCATGGCCAAGTTTATGCTTGATACTGATCAATTGGGGCCAAATAAAGAAGTCGTTGGAACTGTCATGAGTAATTTAGGCTTGGAAAAATATATAGAAAAATTGGGTGGTTCATTTGTGAGAACTGATGTTGGTGACAGATATATTGTGGAAAGAATGTTGAGAGAAAAATCTGTCTTTGGTGGCGAACCAAGTGGACATATTATTTTTAAGAACTACTCCACAACGGGTGATGGTATTCTGGCCGCTTTAAAAGTGATTGAGTGTGTTAAGTACTATGGAAAAACTTTAATGGAACTAGCAAGTGATGTTAAACTATACCCTCAATTACTTATCAATATAAAGGTTACAGAGAAAAAAGATTTTTCTGAAATCGCGAAACTTCAGATAGTTCTTTCAGAAGTTGAAGCAAAATTAAAAGATACGGGAAGAGTCTTGTTGAGGTATTCGGGAACTGAAAATTTGGCGCGAGTAATGGTTGAGGGTGAAGATAAAGATCTTGTTAAAGAAACATGTGAAGCTTTAGCCGACGTACTAAGAAAAGAAATTGGAGTTTAAAACATGTCAAAAGCAAGGTTAGGAGTAAACATAGATCACGTGGCCACTTTAAGAGAAGCCCGTGGTGAAAACTATCCAAGTTTAGTTGAGGCTGCAAGAGTTTCTTTGGAAGCTGGTGCTGATCAAATTACAATTCATTTAAGAGAAGATAGAAGGCATATTCAAGATTATGATGTTCCAGCTGTAAAACTTGTTACAGATAATTTTGGAGTACCTCTGAATTTTGAAATGGGAGCGAGCTCCGAGATTATTGGGATCGCTATTGAAATTAAGCCAAAGTGGATTTGTCTTGTTCCAGAAAAACGAGAAGAAAAGACTACCGAAGGTGGTTTAAATCTAGTAGATAAAATACCTTTTAAAAGAATTAAAGAAACATGTGAAAAATTAAAGTCAGAAATACCTGACGTAAAAATTTCACTTTTTGTTGAGGCAAACGAAGATACACTTGAAAAGTGTATTGAGCTGAAAGTTGATGCTGTTGAAATCCATACAGGGGACTACGCTATTGACTTTAACGAAGGCAATGATATCTCAAAACATCTAGCATTATATGAAAAAGCCCATAATCAAATGACAAAGGCCGGTATAGGTTTTCATGCAGGGCATGGCTTATCTGATAAAAGTTTGCAGCCTTTAGTGGAACAAGGGTTATTTGTAGAATACAATATAGGACATTGGATTATTTGCCAGAGCGTTTTTGGTGGATTATCAAATACTGTAAAAAAATTGAATCAAATTTTAAATAAAGGTTTGTAATGAGAATTGTATCTACCAGTGAAATGGCCCAAATTGAAAATCTCACACGTGATGAATACCACTTTGATGAACGTCTTATTATAGAGAATGTTGGTGGACAGGGTGCACGAGCAATTATTAAAATACTTAACGAAAACTCAATTGAATCTGAGTTAGTCTTTCTCATAGGAAAAGGAAATAATGGGTCCGACGGACTAGCAATGGCGAGACACCTGTCAAACCTTGGCTATAGATGCCGAGCATTTATTTTGTTTCCAGAAACCGAATGTCAGCCTGAGTTATTACATCAAAAAAAGATGAGTAAGTCTTTTGGTGTTTCAATTAACTATATTGATTCAGCATTTCAGCTATCAAGCTACTTTGATCAAATGGGGTCATGTGTTGTTGTCGATTCCTTGTTTGGAACAGGTGTTCAATTACCATTAAGTAATTTTATGTACGAAATTATAGATTTCGTAAATGATAATGCAGAGTATATTTTTGCGGTAGATATTTGTTCCGGAATTGAAGGTGACACTGGATTTATGCAAGGTAACGCAATAAAAGCAAATGCGACCTTAGCGATTGGTTTTCCTAAATTAGGGCATTATGTTGCTAGTGGTTCAAGGCAGTCAGGCGAAGTTTATGTTTTAGACGTAGGCTTTCCTAAAAATTTGAATCATGAAGGTGATAAATTTTTATTAAGACCCGAACATATGGTTGATCTAGTAAATCGAAGAGATAAATTTGCAGATAAGAAAGTCTTTGGACATTCTCTGGTATTAGGCGGGTCCCATGGACTTACTGGTGCTCCTGCATTGGCAGCACAAGCTTCGTTACGTGTTGGCTCTGGGCTAGTTACTGCTGCCACTTGGGAGCCACAATATCAAGAAATGATAGCAAGACTAATTCCAGAAATTATGACTGGATATGTCCCTCTAGATATTGATAGTTGGGATAGAATTATCCAAGATCTAAATAAATACTCCTCTGTTGTTATTGGGCCAGGTCTCGCCAGATCAAGTAGAGCGAGAAGACTGGTATTAGAAGTTCTTAATAACTTTGATGGACCGGTTATAATTGATGCAGATGCTATTAATGTTCTTAAATACGATGAAGATAAGAAAGCTTTCACAATGAGAAATGCACCAACAATCCTAACTCCACACTTTGGGGAATTTGCAAAATTTGCAGGTATAAAGCATGAAGACCTTGTTCAGAAGCCCGTTGAATATTTAAAAGAGTTAGTTGACAGTATTAACTGTACAGTCGTTTTAAAAGGTCCTTGTACGTACTTAGGTTGTACTGATGGAAATGTTTACTTTAATTACTATCCGAATGATGGAATGGCGACTGGTGGTGCTGGTGATGTTCTTGCTGGTATTCTAGGAGGACTTTTAGGTCAAGATCCTGGAGTTAAGGGAAAAGTACCTTTAGTTCAGAGGTATGAGGCAATAAACAGAACAGTCGCTGTTAGTATTTACCTTCATTCATTAGCAGGTAAATTTGCTGCAGAAGATTACGGTGTTCGTGCAATGAGTGCACAATCATTAATTGATTCATTACCAAAAGCATTTGATGTTCTAGAGGCAGATCTCGATCAAGTAAGAAGGGTTAAATAGCCCATGATTCAAAAAGAAATACGATCTTGGAAAAAAGTTTTCGAGTCCGACCTTACTTACATTGCTTATGAACTAAAAGAAATAGTTCAAGAGCCAGCTTTGATTATTTTGGAAGGTCCACTAGGTGGGGGAAAGACTACTTTTTCTAAAGTATTTATAGATGGGGATGAGACTTTTAGTCCAAGTTACTCTGTTTTATCAGATACAATAAATGTTCTTCACGGAGATTTTTATCGAATCAAAGATCGAGAAGAGATCATTCATTTAGAACTTCCGCTTTATCTAGAAGATAAAAAATATTTCTTAGTAGAATGGGGAAAAAAACACTTTAGTAGCATTACCAAAGAACTCCCAGAGGACTTTGCATACTACCTATTGGAGGTTTCCATCAATGAAATGACCGGTAAAGATGGCCCTCAATCACGAAATTTTGTTCTTTTTGAGGTAAAAGAAGATTAATTTAGTACCCGAACTTATTACTCGGAAAAATTTACCTCACTTTGCACAAAAATATTATCTCACACTCACTCCAAAAAAACCTTTAATATCAAATAGTTAAGTACCTTATTTAATGTAAGAACTTTTTAAGGAATCTTTAGTAATAAACAGTTGACGTCAACAACTAAAACAAGCCATACTTTTATCAGGGATAGTTTGGCCAAGCAATTGCGTCAGTTATCTTCGGGGATCAAAGGAAGGAAAATTCCCAACAAAAATACAATATAACTTGTTTAATCAGATTATGGAGGATGACAAATGAGACTTACATCAAAAGGCCGTTACGCAGTTAGAGCTATGCTTGATCTTACATTCCACTCAAGTGGAAACCCAGTAAGACTACAAGAAATCTCTTCAAGACAAGCAATTTCACTACATTACCTAGAGCAACTATTCAGAAAGTTAAGAACTGGAAGAGTTGTTAAGTCTGTTAGAGGACCAGGTGGTGGTTACGTTCTTGCTAGAAGTATGGACGAAATTTCAATCAAAGACGTTTTAGAATGTGTTGGTGAAAACATTAACCCAGCAAAAGACATTTCAGGACTTCCAAGTTCAGGCGTTGAAGTTAAAACAAATGAAGGTATTACTACAAAAGTTAATACAACTGAATTTCAATTAACTAGAGGCTTCTTTGAAAACCTTGGTATCTTAATGCAAGAATACCTTTCAACTACAACATTAGGTGACTTATCTAGAAAATCTAGAGAAATGAACATTAATGCTAGTGAAGCTACAGCTAACATCGAAACAATTGCAACTGCAGCTGTTACAGGTGAAGCTCATTCAACTGCGAATAATGAAATTTCTTCAGTTATCAGACCATCTCTTGGTGAAATTAACCAATAGGTTGAGTTTCTCCCAAAAGTTCTAATGAATCTTTTGGTCGTGTCATAATGGATTTTACATTGTAGAATAACCTTATGATTACAAATGATAGCAGAATATATTTAGATTATAATGCAACATCCCCACTGACTAATAATGTGAAAAGGTTATTAGTTAGTGGGGATTTTTTATTTGCTAACCCTTCATCGCAGCACGGTAGAGGAAAAAAAGCAAATAAAATGGTCAATCAGACAACTGACTTCCTTTTAGATTTTTTTCATTTACCCAAGAAAGAGTTTAAACTTTTTTATCACTCAGGTGCTACTGAAGCTATAAATACATTTTTTCATCTAACAGAAAATGACGCTCTTTTATACTTTGTAAGTGATCACCCCTGTGTTCATTCTGTTGGAAAACATTTAAAGAGTAGAGGAGTACATGTTGAACAATTGGACATCAAAAATGATGGACAATTTGATTACGACTCGGTCTTGGAAAAAATTAAAACTTTAAGTTTAACTAAGAAAAATGTGTGGCTGAATTTCACATATATGCATAATGAGACAGGAGTTCATTGGGACCTGTCCCTCGCTAGTAAATTGAAGTCTCAATCTGACGTCAAAATCCATGTAGATGCTGTTCAAGTCGTAGGTAAGGTTTTTCAAGGAACACATCTTGATCGGTCTGTAGATGCTTATACTTTTTCAGGCCATAAGTTTGGAGCATTAAAAGGAATCGGATTTAGCTTTTATAAAACTCAAACCAAAGTATTCCCCCTTTTATTAGGTGGCGGCCAACAGGGGGGACTGAGGTCTGGAACTGTAAATACTCATGGTATTCAATCAATTTATGCATCACTAAAAGATCGTGATCTTGATGAAGAATATAAACAACTTAAAAAGTTAAAAGATAAAATTATTTTAGAATTGGCAAAGAATGAGAAACTTGAAGTTATAACAAACCAAAGTTCAAATACAATCTGTATTCTTCATGAATCCATGAAAGCGGATATTATGTTAGTCCATTTTGATATGGCCGGTCTCGATGTTAGTTCAGGTTCTGCCTGCTCTGCAGGGAGTGTTGAACCAAGTTCTACATTACTTGCTATGGGAAAAAATGAAAAAGCTGCAAATAATATCCGCCTCTCAATAGGATTTAATAGTTTAGGAGAGGAAGAGAATCTTTTAAAATCTTTAAAAATTGTCATTGAAAAAATATGAAAAAACTAAGTCTAACCCACGTTGGCTCATTACCATATGTGGATATTAAAACAGCATTAGATTTCACTTTTAAATTCGATCTTCCTGTTCTTTTTAGCTTGCCTAATTTAGATAAGAGACAATTCATGGGTAAGGATATTGTTTATCAACTGGAGATTGGGGATTATACAGCCGAGCATAAAATACAACTGAATGATGACTTTCAAGACTCTTCCAAAAGTTTATATCCGCCATACAGAGATGCCTTTTTAGAAAGAATGAAACAAGAAAATAAAACTGAATTTAAGTTTCAACTTATCGGTCCGATCACATTTTTTAAACTTATAGGAAACTCGAAAGCTTCTTTAGAAGAAGTTGGAAATTTTCTTTTAAAAAAATATCAAGACTTAATTTTATCGCTTTGCGCAGACGGTCTTTCATTGTTTATTTTAGATGAACCTGCCTTGGCAAAATCAACTACTGAAGACAGAAAGTTTCTAAGGTATTTCTTGAGAGAACTAGAGGAGATAAGGGGAGTCTCAATTGGAATACATGTCTGCTCAAAACTGAAGCTAATGGAAATTTCTGAGTTTAAGGGGATATTGCTAAATTTAGACTATTCCTTGTACACAAAAGCCGAGATTCGCTCTATGAGTGAAACAAACTTTATTGGATTAAATCTAGGAAAACTTAGTTCGGAACACACCACAAGTGATTTTAAGACCAATCAGGAACTAAATTTCTACCTCTCTCCATCATGTGGGCTTTGTTTCCATTTACCAGAAGAAGTTGAGCACATTATCCATAACTTAAGGACTGTTAAGGCTAAATTTCTTGCTTCAACTTCTTAAGTAAAATAGAATAAGTGAATGAAGAAAATCCTAATTATTGATGATGAGCACGATATCCGTGAAGTTCTTGAAATGCTAATTGAAGTCGAATTTGATGTTGAAATACACCAAGCATCGAATGGTTTTGAAGGAATTGAGAAGTTAGACAGTGATGTTGTCTATGACTTGATTATTTGTGACATGAATATGCCTAGACTTAGGGGGGTGGATGTTTACAATCACAATAAGGCCAATAAGGATTATCCTTTTATCTTATTAAGTGCGGACAGCGAATCAGATATTTTAGATATGCCAGGATTTAGAGAGTGTAAAAATAGTCAGTCTATAAATAAGCCATGGGGTCATAACGAATTGATTGATATGCTAAAGCACTTTTTAGAACTCCCAACTGTTTCCTAACAAACAATTGAAGTATTTATTTAATAGTCAATGTCATCGATGTTGATGTCTGAAGCAATGCTAACGCCTTTAACTGTCTTACTTGACTCTTCTTCCTTGATAAATGGAAATTTGATTTGATCTGTGCCATTTAGCTCTTCTTCAAATGCAATGGTAATTGTCTTAGGAACAAATTCGGTTAACGAGTACAAGAAATAATTTTCTGGTAGAGACTTGAGTGTTTCAAGTAGAACTTCATCTTCGGTATCTGTAAAATCGTGACCGATTGGCGACTTATGCGCATTTTTAACGATAAGGGCACCTTTTATTTTATCTTTTGGAAGCTCGTTAGTATTTGACCAAGTTGAGAAGTTGAAAAAGTCTACATGAAAAGTTGATCTTCCATATTTCAATTTTCTTGGAAGTGCCATTTTTTGTAAAAACTTTCTCGAAGCATCATCTTTAGCCTTCCTTATAAGTTTCTCAAGAAGATAGCTATCTTCGATTCTAATGATGTAATGGCCTGGATCTTTTCCTGACATATACAAAAAGTAGTTAAACGCCAATGAATAAAGGGTGTACAGCTTCTGCTGAGGAAGGTGAATATGTCTAACTTGCGCTTCAACTAGGGTTTTTACCCCTTCGTACAGTACATCTTTCGCTAAATCTTTTTGTGCCATCCGGCTTTTATAATAAAATCGCTAATATTTAGCAACTAAAAATTGACTCTTATGACTTTTTTCCATAATATTCAGCATAAAATTATTGATAGTCTAAACTAGATAATAGAATCGTTGGAGTTAAAATGAAAAACCTACCTAAGACGAGAAATATTGGGATCTCTGCCCATATTGACTCAGGAAAAACAACACTTACAGAAAGAATCCTATTTTACTGTGACATGATCCACAAAATCGAAGATGTTCGTGGTGGTGGTGCCGGTGCTACTATGGATCACATGGAGTTAGAGAAAGAAAAAGGTATTACAATTACCTCTGCAGCTACAACAGTTACTTGGACTGGGTATGATAAGAAAGGTATTACTTTCGCAGAAGGTGACGGAAAAGAAATTAAAATCAATATTATTGATACTCCAGGTCACGTTGACTTTACAGTTGAAGTTGAGAGATCTCTAAGAGTTCTTGATGGTGCTGTACTTGTTCTTTGTTCTGTATCTGGTGTTCAAGCTCAGTCAATTACAGTCGATAGACAAATGAAAAGATATAATGTTCCTAGACTTGCCTTCTTAAACAAGATGGACAGAATGGGCGCTGGTGCTGATAAAGGTGCTGCAGAGTTAAGAGAAAAGCTTAATCACAACGCAGTTCTTATGCAAATTCCTATTGGAGCAGAGGAAAACTTCAACGGTGTTGTTGATTTAATCACTAAACAAGCAGTTTATTTTGACGGTGCTAACGGTGAGACAGTTAGAATTGAAGAATGTCCAGCTGATTTAGTTGAGTTGATGGAAGAGCGTAGAGCAACAATGATTGATGAAGTTTGTGCTTTTGACGACGAAATAATGGAAAAATACTTAGAAGGTAACGAGCCAACTGAGGAAGAATTGCATAAATGTATTAGAGCGGGTGTTAACTCTTTAGAGTTAACTCCAGTATACATGGGATCAGCATTTAAGAATAAAGGTGTTCAAACACTTCTAAATGCTGTTGCAAGATATTTACCTTCACCACTTTCTTGTGCAAAACCAACTGGAATTGTAGAAGGGAAAGATGGAGATACAAAAATTACTCTTGAGCCTGACTTCGATAAAGATCTAGTTTGTATGGCCTTTAAAATAACTGATGAACAATTTGGACAGCTAACGTATACAAGAGTTTACCAAGGTACTCTTAAAAAAGGTGAAACTATCTATAATACAAGAACTAAAAAGAAAGTTCGTCTTGGTAGAATGGTTAGAATGAACTCAAATGATAGAGAGAATATTGATAGCGCCGGAGCTGGGGATATTATCGCAATGGTTGGTATTGATTGTGCCTCGGGTGATACTTTTGTGGATAACGATGATCTATTAAATGTATCTTGTGAAGGGATGCATATTCCTATTCCAGTTATCGAACTTTCTATTAGAGCAAAAGATAAGGACCAACAAGCAAAAATGTCTAAAGGTCTTGCAAGATTTAGAAAAGAAGATCCTACATTCCACGTTTTTACTGATGATGAATCAGGTGAGACAAGAATTGCTGGTATGGGTGAACTTCACCTTGAAATTTATGTAGAAAGACTTAAAAGAGAATATAAAGCTGACGTTGAAGTTGGTGCTCCACAAGTTAACTATAGAGAGACAATTAGAACAGAAGCTGATTTTGATTATACTCATAAGAAGCAAACTGGTGGTTCTGGTCAATTCGGTCAGGTTGTTGGGGTTATTAGACCACTTACTGACGAAAGAAAAGAAAGAGAAGATACTAACTTTTCATTCAAAAATAATATTAAGGGTGGATCAATTCCTTCTGAATTTATTGGTGCATGTGAGAAAGGTTTTGAAGACGTTATGGACAAAGGTCCATTAGCGGCATTCCCACTTATCAATGTTGAAGTAGACTTAAATGATGGTAAATACCATGATGTCGATTCATCAGATATGGCCTTTAGAATTGCTTCAAGACAAGCAATGAGACAAGCAATTGGTAAAGCATCAGCTGTTATCCTTGAGCCATTTATGCAAGTTCAAGTTGAAACTCCAGATGAATTTCAAGGTTTTGTAATTGGTGACCTTTCTTCAAGAAGAGGTTTAATTCAAGGTTCAGAAACTAATGCTGGTGGTGAGACTGTAATTAACGCACAAGTTCCACTTTCGGAAATGTTCGGTTATTCAACAGATCTTAGATCGGGTTCAGCTGGTAAAGCATCTTACTCAATGGAATTTGCTGAGTACAAAGAATGTCCTTCTAATATCCAAGCAAGTGTTATTAAAGCACGTGAGGAGAAGTTAGCGAAGGAAGAATAGGCTCATGCCTATTCTGACCCCGGAGTAGAAAAACCGTAAGGATTTTTTACGCATAGCTAATTTCGACCCAGAAGCTGTGGGAAGAAGAGTAGAACAAAAATAAATTTTTTTATACAAGAAGGCCTGGATTTATCCGGGCCTTTTTTTTAATTCACGGTGATACATTTACAGATGTATAAGTTTTACTTATATTAAGTAGACAAATCTTTGTTTAGATGATTATATGTGTCAAAGGAAGAATTATGATCGAAAATAGCCAATTACAAGTATTAATGGCGTTGAATAACTCTGATAGTCTATCTCAAGCGGCAGAACTTTTAAGCATTACTCAATCAGCTGTTTCTCAGCATATTAAAAACCTAGAAGCAAAAGTTGGTTTTGCAATTGTTACGAGGCAAGGAAAGAAGCTTGTTCTAACTCCTGGTGGAAAAAAAATTGCAAAACTTGGAAAAGCTTATTCAAAGAGATTTGATGATACAATTACTGAGATTCAACAAGATAACAACCAAATCTTAGGTGGAGTGAGCGTTGGAACTCTTTTCGGCATTGGTAAATCTTGGATTGCCTATAGAATGGTTGAGTTTAGTTCACATTTTCCAGATTTATCTGTTAAAGTTGAAATGGATTATCCAGACCGTTTGATCGCAGCTTTTGAAGCTCGAGATTTTGATTGTCTTATCCTTCCACGAAAATTAACTCCAACACACTGTGAAGCAAAATTACTTCATAGTGAGACTGTAACTCTAGTGGTTCCAAATAATGATAAATTTAAAATAAATCACGAGACGACTCTGAAAGAATTAATAGAGCACCCAGTAATATTTTTTGAAGATAGAGATCCATTATTTTACCAGTGGTGTAAATTTAAATTTGGATCCCTTCCAAGGAATATAAAACCAAGATTGGTAATAAACTCTTTTGGGCAAATGTTACAAGCTGTTCATGAAGGGCTTGGAATTGCAGTTATCCCAACTCATGTTCTTGATAGATCATTCTTTAAAGATAAAGTTAAAACCTTTGGTGCAGATTTTGAGTATAATAATACTGAATTTGATTTCATTTATCATAGTGAAGTAAAAGAAAGTCTTAAGGTTAGTACTCTATTTAATTTTCTTCATAAAGAAGTTAATAATTTGAATGTTTGAAAATGAACTTTGAGCAATATCTTCTTCCTGAATTTATAACTTTAGTAGAACAAATCCATAATCAAGGCTTTAAGGTTGGAGTCATTGGTGGGACTGTTAGGGATTTCTTCCTTGAGAAAAAGAAAAGCCTGGATTACGATTGTGAACTTCGCTTAATTAATCTTGACGGAGATATTCAAAAATCTTTTTCACAATTACAATTCGATAAAGATATAAAGGTAACGAAGCTCCCTTATGAAATATTACGGTTAGAACATAAGTTTTTTACCTGTGAACTTTCTATGCCTCGAGTTGAACTTTTTAATAATGAATTCAACCATTCAAATTTTGAAGCAGTTTTTTCCAATAATCTTGATTATGCGGAATCCGCAAAAAGACGAGATTTCACCATCAATGCAATGATGTATGAATTTAATGGGCACTGGGAGTTTATAGACCCATGTCTTGGTCAAAAAGATCTTGGAGAGAAATTACTTCGTCCTTGTTCTCCAGATTTTTTTCAAGATCCTGTACGTTATCTGAGGGCCTTACGATTTTCTCGAAACCTTGGATTTACAATTGATCAAGAAATACTTGTGGCCATGTCAGAGTTGGGGACAGAAGTCTTTTCTTCTCATTACCTTAGACAAGAAGCGCTGAAGACTGGAAAACCAGTAAGTTTTATTCTTGATTTGGTAGAATGCCTTGTCGATCCTATTGAATCGATCTTTCGAGATTTCTTGGAAGAAATTGAAGAGAATGTACTGGATATAAAAAAACATTTGTCCGGTTTATTATTTATTGAACCTGAGCTAAGAGATTTAATCTTTGAGATGTTTGATTACTCTTTAAAAATAGAATTTCTTTGTTTTCCTCTCGAATTTAATTCATTGAAAAAAATGAGTGTTGAGGAACTTGAGAGGTTTGATGAAGAAAATAATCTCTTGAATACAATCAAACAGGTAAAGAATTTAGATGAAAAGTACTATAGTTATCTATACGATTTAGAAGTAATTGATTTTGACTTTCAAGAGTTTCATCAATTAAACTCTATTCCGGTTGATATTAGTGAAGTTGAAAATGCTCAAAAGAGGTTTGTCCAACTTTATAAAAGGTTAGTGAAGTATTTTGATAGTTAAAAGTTTTGTTGAATTAGATGATTATGAAATTGATTTTGTTAATCAAATATTTTTTGAAAGCTCCACAGTTTCTCACTTTAAAAATATTAAGGACCGAGAAGATTTTCAATATAAGTATCTTGATTTCTATAAAATATATTATCCCCGTTTCTTTTTTGTTTTATGTGATGATAAGCCGCTTGGATATATCTGTGGTGTCCCTGAACTTTTAAAAGTTAAAAAACTTTTTGAGCTTTCTCCTCATCTACATGCTTTTAAAGAACTCTATAAGGAGTTTTCCGCACATTTACATATCAATATGTCTGCTGAGTCTCGAGGTAGGGGCCATGGGCAACTCTTAATAAATGAATTTGTAAAAGCGATTGAAAAATCTGGTCAAAAAGGTGTTCACATAATTACTAACCCCACGGCAAAAAACGTTTCTTTTTATGAAAAATGTGGTTTTGATTTTCAACAAAAAAATGAATATAAAGATTCGCCACTATTGTTTATGGGTAAGCACCTGAAATCTTAGATTGGCCTTCAGCTTCTTGACATTAATATAACAATTTCATATGTTTAGTCATTGAGATAAGGAGATCTGATGCGTAGAGTTGTGTTAACGATGATTTTAATATCGTCATTTTTCAGTTTGGGAGTCAAGGCCGACTTAGTTCCTAATTTAAAAAAAGTGAATCAAACATTTAACTATATTGATGATATGAACTTTGAGCACATGCTCAAAGCTATTGTTAGACAAGAGAAGTATTTTCAATCAAGAAGTTTGAGTGAAAAAATTAAATTTGGTTCTAGGATGATTACTAGAGGTCATCTGAAAAAATCATTACTCACTTTTAAAAAATATGTCACTCAGGCACTCAATTGTTTTCAGTTATATCCAGAAAAAGTTTGTAATACCGAATTTAGTAATAAAATGAATCAAGATTTTGAGGTCTACAAACCAATGCCTCTTGCTTGGGAAAAGGGTTATAAAGAGAAAAAAACCTTTTTTACAGCTTATTATTCACCAGACTTTGAGGCATCTTTTACAAAAACAAAAGAATTTAAAAATCCCATTTATATGAAACCGCCCTCGGTAAAATTACAAAAGGTGTCAAGTGATGCGGTCAATTTTCAAAATAAATTAAAAGGGTATGAGTTAATTTATGTAAAGAAATCTTTATACGATATATGGCTTCTTCATGTTGAAGGCGGCGGCCGTGCGAGAGTAAAGCAAGCTGATGGTACATTTAAGTATCATTACTTAAGTTATGATGGTGCGAATGGGCAGAGCTTCAAGATGCTTTATGAATACATGATAGCTCAAGGCATGCTTAAAAAAGGCGAAGCAACGATTGCTAAACAAAGGGAGTACTTCGTTAATAATCCCAAAGATCAAAGGGCTATTTTAAAAACTTGCCCGAGTTTTATATTTTTTAAGATAACAAAAGATGAGCCACTGGGGGTTCATAATATGTCACTAACTGAAAACCGTTCACTTGCGACAGATTATCGTCGTTTAAAAGAGTACGGAATCATAAATTTTGTTAGGGCGACAAAGCCAGTAATTGTTAATGATCAAGTTAATCAAAAAACATACAGCCGATTCTTTTTAAATCAAGATACAGGTGGTGCAATAAAAGGTAATGCTCGAAGTGATCTCTACTTTGGTTACGGAGATAAAGCGGAACTTGCTGCCAACTATGTCTATGGGCTTGGTGAACAATATTTTTTAATTTTAAAATAAGGAAAACAGATGGAAGCTACAAATCATTTAAATTTAAGAGGAATTGAATTTACTGAATTCAGTTCAGCAGATCCAAAAGCATTACACGAGTTATTTTTAGCCTTTGGTTTTTCGAGAATAATGAGACATAAAGAAAATAAGATTGATCTTTACCGTCAGAATCAGATTACATTTTTAATCAACTACGAAGCCGAAACCTTTGGTAGTGACTTTTACAAAAAGCATGGTCCCTGTGTAAGTTCAATGGGGTGGAGAGTAGATGATGCTGAATTCGCTCTTAAAACTGCTGTTGAAAGAGGTGCAACTGCATCTAAAAAGCAAGATTACACTAGAGGAAATAAAGAGATTCCAACACTTTTAGGAATTGGAGATTCAAATATTTACTTTATTGATAAGTACGATACAGACTCTGTTTATACGGAAATGGGATTTGAAAAATTAGAGAATCCAGATATGGTACCAAGCCTTGGATTTGAATTTATAGATCACTTAACAAATAATGTTGAGCAAGGGACAATGAAGAAATGGTCTGACTTTTATAAAGATGTTTTTGGGTTCTTTGAAATTAGATACTTTGACATTCGAGGAGCAAAAACAGGGTTAACTTCTTATGCTCTAAGATCACCAGATGGTAGTTTTTGTATTCCGATAAATGAAGGTACAGATGCTCAATCTCAAATCAATGAGTATCTTGAAGAGTACAAGGGACCTGGTGTTCAACATATTGCCTTACACACTTCCGATATTATTAACTCTGTTTCAAGTTTAAACGATAACGTTGAAACACTTGATATTGATGATGAATACTATAAAGAAGTTTTTGAAAGAGTTCCTAACGTTTCTGAAGATCAGCAAAAACTTAAAGACCTTCAAATTCTAGTGGATGGAGATAAGGAAGGTTACTTACTTCAAATCTTTACTAAAAATATAATTGGTCCAATTTTCTTTGAAATTATTCAAAGAAAAAATCATCATGCATTTGGTGAAGGTAACTTTGGTGCTTTATTTCGTTCAATTGAAAGAGACCAAGAAAAACGTGGTTATTTAAAATAAAACATATCCTGCGGGTTCTTTGATCCGCAGGAAATTTTCTTTATGCCGGGTTTTCACTTGGTATGTAAAAAAACTCTAAATCTTTATCTGAGTACAAATCATGTAGGTACTTCATTAATGCCTGAACTCCAAATTGTTCTGTTGCATTATGTCCGCCGGCAAAGAAGTGAATATTTTCTTCTTTTGCTTCGTGCCAGTCGTGTTCGCTAATTTCTCCAGTGAGATATGCGTCTAGATTATTATTGATACAATACCGCCAGTCCGAATTTGCACCACCTGTAATAATCCCTATAGATTTAATAGGCTCATCATTAGGCGAACTATGGATGATATCGTGGTTTAAAACATCTTTTAATTTTTTATTTAATTCTAGAGGGGCCAGGGCCTTTTTAAATTTCCCTTTAATCCCAGTTGGCATTCCTTTGTGATCTCCGAATGGGGAAATATCACTAAGGTCGAGAAGTTGTGCAATGCTTGCGGCATTACCGACTTCTAAGTGAGCATCTAGGGGAAGATGATAACCTATGAGGTTGATATCATTTTTTATAAGGGGAGCAACTCTATTATAAAAAGCCCCAGTTAAAGTTTTAGGTCCATGAAATTTCCAAAATAGGCCATGATGAACAATTAAGGCATCAGCACCAATTTCAACTGCTTTTTCTACAGAGTACTTTGTTGCAGATACTGCGAAAGCCAATTTTTTAACTTCAGCTCTACCTTGAATTTGTAGGCCATTAGGTCCATAGTCTTTATAGTCATAAATATTTAGATATTTATTTAAAGTTTGAGTCAATTCTTTGGTTTTTATCATTTAGCTTCCTTTATAATCATTGTACTCGAAAAAATTTATTTGGAAAGAAGTTGAGTCCTTTACTCTAATAACATTCATTTAACTTTTTAATCTATTAAGCATACAATAAAGGTATGAAATATTTTATCCTTTTAAATTGTCTTTTATTTAACTTTTCTCTTAGCCTCGCTGATGAAGTCGGTGAAAAAATTAAAGAGGTTAAATCAGTTGAAGAATACACGCAAGATGATTTTGAACTTGTAAAAACACAAAGACTAAAAAGAATTAGAAGAGAGCTTGTTCAATTAAACTCAGAAATAAAGGGCATCAATAAAGAACTCAAGGGTGATATTGGTATGATGTCTCGAATTCAAAACGAGGCAAAACTCAATAATTTAGAACTCGAATATGAGAAAAAGAAAAATCTTTTTATTGAGACCATAACAAATATTAATTTAGGTCATGATAGAAGGAAGAAGCAAAAGACAACCTTCTCCGATGATATAAAGCAAATTTTAGACCCAGCACTTAACACATTTAAAAGAATTTCAGAAAAACCGAGGCAAATTCAAGAACTAAGTGAGGAAATGGAATCCTTACAAGAACGTTATGCTAATGCTCAAGAAGCAAAAGTGAAACTGGACTTATTCCTAAAAGAAAACACTAATAAAAGTCTCAAGTGGAAGCTCAAAGAATCTATCAAAACGACTGAAGAGCTCATTAAATCTTTAAAAGTTAAGCTTGAAGATTTACAATACAAAATTGTAAAGATCGAAGAGAATGAAGAATCTATTGTAACAACTTTTTCTGCAATAATATTCGAATTTATTAAAACTAAGGGGAAGAATCTTATTCTTTCTCTGATTGTTTTTCTTACATTTTTCTGGTTATTTAAAATTGGTCAGGCAAAATTTATTGATATTGTTTTATTTAGAGTTAGTCGTTCAAATTCCAAGGAAGTTTATAATTGGATTATTAGGCCAACACGAGTTATCTACAACGTTCTAACAACCTTTGTCTCCTTCTTCTTATCGATTTTAACTTTATATGTCTTGAATGACTGGGTCTTAGTGACCTTAATACTTATTACCTTTGCGGCACTGATTTGGAGTTCAAAACAATACCTTCCGATTTTTTTGGAGCAAAGTAAAATTGTTTTAAACTTAGGATCAGTTAGGGAAGGAGAACGTGTTATTTATAATGGACTCCCATGGAAAATAGATAGTCTTGGTTACTATTGTAAACTGAGTAATCCATTTTTATCGGGAGGAAGCTTAAGGGTAAATACAAAAGAATTAATAAATTCACACTCAAGAAGAGCTGATGAAAATGAACCATGGTTTCCAACTAGGGAAGGAGATTGGGTTTTAATTGGTGAGAGCTACGGACAAGTAACTTTACAATCACCTGAACAGGTTGTCTTAAAGCTTGCCGGTGGGGAGACTCGATACTATCCAGCAAAGGAATACTATCAAATAACTCCGCAGAATTATTCACTAGGTTTTGCCATAGACTTCGTTATAGGCCTTGATTATAATTTACAACAAAATTTATTCGAAGAAGTTATTCCTAAGTTTAGAGAGAATATTCAAAAGGTTCTTTTTCAAAAACACCCTGAACTCCAAGGTAAGGTTCTTGAAACACAAATTGATTTTTTAAGGGCAAATGCTAGTTCTCTTGACCTAAAGTTCTTCATGAAGTGTTCTGGAGATGTGGCTCACATGAAACTAAGCTTGGAGAGAAGTTTTCAAGCTGAATGTGTGAAAGTGTGTAATGAAAATAATTATACTATTCCGTTTAATCAACTAACTGTGCACATGAATAATGGATAAAAAAGAAATTACAGACATTCTTATTAATAATTTTGGTCTTACTATAAAAGAATCAGAGCTTGACTCTGAAAGTCAGTACTTGAAGAGATTACAACTCATACTTTCAGAACGACTAGAATTTTTAATACGAACAGACCTAGATAGACTTCTTCAAATACTTTACAGAATTGATGTTCCTCAGAAAGATTCTGATGATGCCTTTGATTTAGGAGAAGTTAAGAAGATTTCCTTTCAATTAGCTGAGAAAATAATTAATCGACAGCTACAAAAGATTGATTACGCTAAAAAATTTTACAAGAGAGATTAGCATGAGCTTTAGTTTTAAAAAAGAAGATGATTATAAAAACCTTCATCCCAAAATTGCGACCTACATGGAAGTTTTTATTCAGCATAGAATTGAAGCTTTTGCAAAGCTCAAGGCATATGTCGCTGATGAAAATTTTGAAAAAATTAGGGATTTTTGTCATGCTCAATTAGGTGTCGCTGCGAGTTATAAATGCTATAAACTTGAAGAAATTATTAAATATATGCAAGAGTATGCACGCAGTGAGGATATCAAGCCAATCCGTGAAGTTTTACCTGTTTTTGAGACTTACCTAAGAGAATTAAAGAGTGATCAGTAGTTAAAATCCCCAACCTTTTCTATACAGCAAAGATCTAAAATGTTACGATTTCCTCATAATTTTAGAGGATTAGAAAGATGAAAGACATAGATCAAGTTGTAATTAGATTTTCTGGCGACTCCGGTGACGGAATGCAATTAACAGGAACTCAGTTTTCAAATACTTCAGCACAAATGGGAAATGACCTTGCAACATTCCCCGATTTTCCAGCTGAAATTCGTGCACCTCAAGGAACTGTTGCTGGTGTATCAGGTTTCCAAGTTCATTTTGGTTCTATTGATATTCATACACCTGGAGATGAACCTGATGTTCTAATTGCCATGAATCCAGCTGCATTAAAAGCAAATGTCGATGACTTAAGACTTGGTGGAACACTTATTGTAAATGAAGATGCTTTTACAGAATTAGGTTTTAAAAAAGCAGGGTATGTCGAAGATCCTATTCCATCTTTAAGTGATTATAAAATAATTAAAGCGAAAATAACGACTCAAACAAAAGAAGCGTTAAAAGATGTTGAATTAGATGGGAAAGGAAAAGCACGGTGTAAAAACTTTTATGCTCTAGGCCTTACTTACTTTATGTATAATAGAGACCTACAACCAACTATCGAATGGATAAAAGAAAAATTTGCTAGTAGTGAAGTCCTTCAGGAGGCCAACACTTTAGCATTAAAAGCCGGGTATCATTTTGGGGACACTATTCACGCCACTGGTGAATCTTATACAGTATCTGCCTCTGCAAATATTGAAAAAGGAACTTACCGTCAAATCTCTGGAAATATGGCACTAGCATGGGGATTCATTTATGCAGCAGAAAATGCAGGCCTTGATCTCTTCTTAGGCTCTTACCCAATTACTCCGGCTTCAGATATCTTACATGAACTTTCAAAACATAAAAATTTTGGAGTAAAAACTTTTCAAGCTGAAGATGAAATTGCAGCAATTTGTTCTTCGATTGGAGCAAGTTATGCTGGAGCTATTAGCTTAACAACTTCTTCAGGTCCTGGGATCGCTCTTAAGAGTGAAGCCTTAAACCTGGCAATTATGTTGGAGATTCCACTTGTTGTTGTCGATGTCCAACGTGGTGGCCCTTCAACGGGACTTCCAACTAAAACTGAACAGTCAGATTTAAATATGGCAATGTTTGGTAGAAACGGTGATTCACCGGTAATTGTACTTGCTGCTAAATCACCGAGTGATTGTTTTAATATGGCATTCGAAGCTTGTAGGTTATCTCTTGAACACATGACTCCAGTTATACTCCTTACTGATGGCTATATCGCTAACGGGTCAACTCCGTGGAAAATACCTGACCTAGATAAAGAATTTCCAAAAATACAAACTCAGTTTGTATCTAAAGATGATCTTGAGGGTGGATATCGTCCGTACAAAAGAAATGATCATAAACTTTCTAGAAAATGGGCCGTTCCAGGAATGGAAGGTTTTATGCATAGGCTTGGTGGTCTTGAAAAAGAAGATGAGACAGGAAATGTTTCTTATGATGGGCATAACCATGAACTTATGGTTGGTATAAGGGAAGAAAAAGTAGCAAAAGTTGCAAACTTCATTCCTGAGCAAGTAGTAGAGGGTAAAACTGACTCTGAAACTCTTGTTATCTCTTGGGGAGGGACATATGGTTCTGTTCATCAAGCTGTAAATAATATTAATGAAAGTGGAAAGAGTATTGCTCATGTCCACATACAATATATTAACCCGTTACCAAAAAATGTCGAATCTATTTTGAAAACCTATAAAAAAATAATTGTATGTGAGTTGAATAGAGGTCAGTTAAGAGATTATTTAAATAGTAAATTCTCTTTAGGTATTGAAGGTTATAATAAAGTACAGGGGAAACCGTTTATGGTTAGGGAACTTGTACAAGTATTAGAAACAAAACTATAAAATGGAAAAAGATATGACTGAAAATCCGAAATTAACTAAAAAAGACTTTATGAGTGATCAAGAAGTTAAGTGGTGCCCTGGTTGTGGTGACTACGCCATCTTGTCAGCAGCTCAACTCGCAATGAGTAAAATTGGTGTTCCACCACACCAAGTTTGTGTGATCTCTGGAATTGGTTGTTCTTCAAGATTTCCATACTATGTAAATTCTTTTGGTATGCACTCAATTCACGGACGTGCTCCGGCAGTTGCAAGTGGTGTGAAGCTTCAAAACCCCGATCTATCTGTTTGGATCGTTACAGGTGATGGCGATGGTCTCTCTATAGGTGGGAATCATTTAGCTCATATTCTGAGACGTAATTTAGACGTTAATATTTTACTTTTTAATAATGAAATTTATGGTCTGACAAAAGGTCAGTATTCTCCAACTTCCCAGCCTGGGTTAAAAACGAAATCAACACCATATGGCTCTCTTGATAGAAGTTTTACACCCGCAAAGTTTGCAATGGGGGCTGGTGCTACTTTTTTTGCAAGAACTATTGATACAGATCCAAAACATATGATAGAAGTATTTCAGCAGGCCAACGCTCATAAGGGAACTAGCTTAATTGAAATTTACCAGAACTGTATTATCTTTAATGATAAAGTACATGATGATTATACAAATAGACTCACTCGAGATGACTTTACTGTAAGGCTTGAAGAGGGAAAAACAATGATCTTTGGTAAGGATAAAGATAAAGGTCTTGTTCAAGATGGTTTTGGCTTTAAGGAAGTGCCTGTCGCTGGTAATGAGGATAACCTTTTTATTCATGATCCTACCGATGAAAACCTATCTCAAATTCTGACAAATCTAAATGGAACGAATGGACCGATCCCACTTGGTGTCATTAGAAGAATCGAAACTAATTCATACGATGAAGATTTTAATGCTCAGATACAAGACGTTGTAGATTCTAAGGGCAAGGGATCAATGAAAGATCTTCTGCGCTCGGGAAATACTTGGGAAGTTTAAGACTCTATTTTACTCATTCCAAACTCAACCATTTGTAGAAGGTGGTCAATATTTGGGAAGATCTCTTCGAATTTGATTCCAACCAGAAATAATTTATTATTAAGTCCGGTATCTCCCTCTACAGGAGTAATATGTGCGACTTCACCTTTAATAGGTTCATCGAGATTAATTTTACCCACTTTCTCAATACTTATTGAATTTCCCCTTTGAAATTGTACGGCCCTTCCCGATGTTACAAGAAAACCACAACCTCCATTGCTTAAATCTTTCAGTTTTACGGTCTCGTTTTTATCTTTATCTTGTTGGGCAATTCTTCTTTTAATAAATAAATCGATACTTTTTTCCTCAACATCCATTCTGAAGAGTTCTCTTTGCTCATTGAGATAAAATTTCTTATCGATTTTAATTTGAAGTTGTGTTTTTGAAAGATGTTTTATTTTTCCTTTAATGAGTATGTTAAATTTAGGGCAAAACATAAATAATTTTTCATCAGTAGTTATTGAACTCGAATCAGTAATTTCGAAGTCGATAAATAATTTATCATTTTTATGAATATAGTTACGTAGTACACCTGGAACAATTTTTTTTACCCCATCAAGGTTTTGCCAAATAGTAAATTCTATATTTTGATTTTTTATGGCCAATACTATGTCTGCTAACTCATCTAATTTGTTTGTTAGCCGGAAGTTTTTATTCATGTATGCCCCTGATTCGAATTTTTTTAATTATTTTAGTCTACGAGGTTAACTTCGACTTGTTGAACAATTGTATCAATGTTTGGGTAGTAGTCATCAAATTTAACACCGACAAGGAGGAGTGTATTATTTATGCTATTATCGGCCTCTACAGGAGTAACATGAGTTATTCTACCTTTGATTGGATGATTAAACTCAACGTCTTCTAAGGCCTCTAGAGTAATATTTGAATTAGGTTGAAAAAGTACGGCCCTATTTGAAGTAATATAAAAACCACAGCCACCATCACTTAAGTCTTTCATTTTTACATTTTCTACTTTCGTTGTGTCTTTTAAATCAATCTTTCTATAGATGGATGCGTAAATATCTTTTTTAAGTAAATCGATTCTAGAGTTATCTCTCTTTTCTTTAAGGTAGAACTTTCTATCAACTAAAACTTTCATTCTATTTTTAGAAATAAACTTTACTCGCCCCTTAATAAGGACTGAAGAGTCGGGTGATAACATGAATACTTTTAATTTGGAAGAAACTGGAGTCGATCCGTTAATCTTAAACTCTAAGGTTAAATTCGTCGAGCTTAGAAATTGGGAGCTAATTAGCCCTGGAATTACAGACTTTTCACCATCGTTATTTTGCCAAATAGTAAAACCCATTTTTTTGTGGATTATACCTTTTACAATTTTTGATAGCTCTTTAATATTGGTAGATTCTCTTAAATCCGTCTTAACCATAATCATTTCCCGCCAACGTTCAACTGGGCAATAAGCAATTTGTTATTACCGATGATTAATTATAAGAGAGAAACTTAATTTTTTCAAGATATGAACCAGAAAATGTTGTGTGAATTCAGGTGTTTAGGTGGATTGTTAAGGTACTGTTAACTTAATTCTTAAGTTTTGAGGGTGCATTTTATTGTGGCAATACACCCTAACTATTTGAATTTATTAGTGGTGGTTTTCGATATAATCCGAGTTTTTAAAGAACTTAACACCCGGATTTTTCTCAATACAAAGCTTTAGATCCCATGGTGACTTAACACCATAGCACATACGGTCTTTGCCATCGATTAAGATGTTTCCACCGTAATCAGATTTAAACTTTTCTTCCAGCTTCTTATCGTCAAACTTTAACCATCTTACTCCGCTAAATGGAGTTCCCTCATAATCAGCGTTTACGTTGTACTCATCTTCAAGTCTGTATTTAACAACTTCAAATTGGAGGGCCCCTACTGCACCTAACATTTTTTCACCTGTAGCAGACCTTACGAAGAGCTGAGTGGCTCCTTCTTCAGATAGCTGACGTAGACCCTTATCTAGATGTTTTGCCTTAAGTGGATCTTTTAAAGCAACTTTTTTAAATAGCTCCGGCGCAAATGAAGGTATTCCGGAATACATGATTTTTTTACCTTCAGTAAAGGTATCACCAATTTGTAATTTTCCTGAATCATGTAAACCAATTATGTCACCTGGATAAGCTTCCTCCGCCATCTCTCTGTCTCTTGCTTGGAAGATTTGTGGTGCGGTTATCTTTATGTCCTTTCCAGTTCGAACATGGTGAAGTTTTTGATTTCTCTCAAACCTTCCAGTACAAACTCTTAGAAATGCAATTCTGTCTCTGTGCTTTTTATCCATATTTGCCTGAATTTTAAAAACAAACCCAGAAAAACCTTTTTCAGTTTTTGGATCAAGTATAACTTCATCTGAAGTATGATCGAATGGAGGTAACTTCGCTTTTCGGGCACCTGGTCCAGGAGCGTTATTAGTCACCATATCTAGAACTTCTTTTACTCCGAAGTTATACAATGCAGATCCAAAAAATACTGGAGTTTGGATTCCTGCAAGGTATTCTTCCATATCAAATGGTGGAATTAATTCTTCAACCATCATTAAGTCTTCTTCTAGCTTTTCTCTAAGTTCTTCACCTATGTATTTAATAAGTTCTGGGTTTTGTAGGTCAGTACCATCAATTATAGTTGGATTAAGGGGATCTTTTTTATCACCGAAAACACGAATTTTTTTAGTTAGTAAATCGTAAACACCTTTGAAGTCTACACCTGTTCCAATTGGCCATGTCATTGGTACACATTGAATTGATAGTTCTTTTTCAACATTATCGACTAGCTCGAAAGGATCTAGAGATTCACGGTCAAATTTGTTCATAAAAGTAACGATAGGGGTGTCACGTAAACGACAAACTTCCATCAACTTTTGTGTTTGTTCCTCAACACCTTTTGCAGAGTCAATCATCATGAGAACCGATTCAACAGCTGTTAGAGTTCGGTAAGTATCTTCTGAGAAATCCTTATGTCCTGGAGTATCGAGTAGGTGAATATACCTATTGTTATAGTGGTATGACATTACAGAGGAAGTAATTGAGATCCCACGGTCCTGTTCAAGTTGCATCCAGTCAGACTTAGCTGCTTCACCTGATTTGGCCTTTACCATACCTGCTTCACGAACAACTCCACCAAACCAAATTAGCTTTTCAGTTACTGTTGTCTTACCAGCATCGGGATGGGAGATGATAGCGAAAGTGCAGCGGCTTAGATCTTTACTCATTTTGAACCTTAAATTACTACGTGTTACATTTTGAAAGTACCTCTAATAGGTTGTTTCGGACTGTTTGACGTTGTTGTTTGTTGTTATCTATTTACATCTAGTTTTACCGGGAAACGTTGGTTTTTCGGGACTTTTTCGAAATCAACGGGACTTTTTCGGGACTTTTTTTGATATAAATAAGCAAGTTTTTAGCCAATATAATGCATATGGCCTTTGTTGTAAATTGATATTTACTCCACGGCCTCATCCATGTATCTGAATGGTCCAAGGGAAAGGTTTGGAAAACCGTAAGGCCGTCGGTTCAAATCCGATCTTCTCCTCCATTTTTAGGTCCGATTTTCATCCAAAATACATACAAACATGAAATTATTAAACTAAGTTTCAATTAGTTACTTAATAGAAGCTGCTTCAAACTGTCTTGAACTTCCCCAAGCTTTCACTCATTGGCTTTATCTGTGCTTGATGTGTGCTTGATACAAAAAATTATCACTCGTTTTGATGGTTGTGCTTGTTCGGGATTTTCCGTTAATCATATTAAAGAATTTGTAGGTTAACTCTACGAAATCAAAGGCCATGCATGCGTGGCCTAAATGTCATAGAGCATTCATTTTTTAAACAAATGGAGTGCTATTTATGAAACGAAGTTATCAAAAAATTGAAACACCAAAGACAAAAGCATTAAAGAGAATGCGTAATTCTAAGGCTGTTAGCCTTAGAAAATTAGCGAAGGCCATGAACATTCACGAGTCATCTATTAGTGATAGAGAGAATGGGAGAGTTGAATATATTTCTGATGAGTACATTAGAACATTTGTACGAACTCTCGGATATGAAATGTCTGACTGGAGAGATTTTCTAAATGGAAAAGTTACAATTTATGATCTTAGGTTGGATTGTATAAATATTATTGAAAAACTAGACAATGAAAAGCTTAGAGCTATTTATGGGATGTTAAGAAACTTTTAATTAAGTAGGAGGTCAATAAATGAAAGAAAGTATAATCCTAGTTGCCTCAGTAGAGCTTATTAAAATACTTTTACTATGGGTAATATTTAAGTCTGGAAGATATGTTGCTATCGTTGGTAAGGTTTATCTTTTTTGGTTTCTATCTAAAATGATTAGCTGGGTTACTTAACAATAGTAAAACCGTTAATTATTTATTATTTCTGCCGTAGAAACGCATCATTCAACGGCAGAAATACTATTCAATATTGATGTTTTGAATTTCGCTGATTATCCTAATTAAACCAAGCAGTTCTTCAGCTTCAATCAAACTCATCAAGTAGCCATGTTCTTCGTATGCTAATAGCCTAATTCTTTTCTCTTCATCGTTCATATTTACCTCAAATATTATCCTTACTAGCTACTACGTGGTGATTCAATTTAAAGTGGCTAAAGGAGTTATTGTTTTTCATTAATGAAATGTGATTATTCGATACATAAGCTGTTTGTGTAGTTTAAGGAATATGGTAATTGTGCATTAATAGTGAATGAGTACCGTAAAAGGTCGGGTCCTTACTTTCTTAATTTTTTTGTTCGAAATGATATGTTTCGAGCTGTAAGTAACTTTATACAGCCTTCCCAGAACTTATCAACAAGGGTGACTAGATTAAAAAAATTAAAAAATTATACTTTAGTTTAAAAAATATAAAATCCTCTGAGTAAGATTAGTTCGATCTTGGTCTTTTCTATCAATTTTATCTAAATAAAGAGAGTTACATTATAACAATATGAATTAAGAAAACTTAACTTATTCTATTTGTAATATATTCTTGAAGTAATAATTGACAATCTTGCAACTTAGAAAATAAGATTTAACAAAATTATAAACCACTAAAGGACTTCTAATGAATTACTTTAAGATCTTCACTACTTTTTTAGTAGTCGGTATTTCTACGCAAATTTTTGCAGTTGATAACAAATATGAACTTGGAAGGCTTTTATTTTTTGATAAAATTCTATCAGGAAATAAGAATATAAGCTGTGCTACCTGTCATCATCCTCTAAGTGGATTCTCTAGTGATAACTTAAGTTTAGGTCTGGGAGAAGGTGCAAGTGGATTAGCCGTTTCAAGGGTACCAAATGATAAAATTCATCATAGAGTTCCTAGAAATAGTCCTGCTTTATTTAATGCTGGAAATACTTCTTTTATAAACTATTTTCATGATGGAAGAATTGAGAAAAATTCTAAGTACCCCAGTGGAGTAAAATCACCAGCGGGTTTTGATTTACCAGAAGGGCTTGATTCTATTCTTGCTGTTCAGGCGTTATTCCCAGTAACTTCAGACGTCGAAATGGCCGGACAGCCAAATGAAAATATCATTGGAAGATTTGCTGCAAATGGAGACATAAAATCCATTTGGAATGAGCTTGTGGTTAGGGTTACAAGTATTCCTGAGTATATGAATTTATTTAAGGATGCATTTTCTGATGTAAGTTCAGTTCAAAATGTAGGACCAAGGCATATAGCAAACGCGATTGCACATTTTGAAGAAAAAGCTTTTACGGCGAACGATGCACCATTTGATCGTTATATTCTTGGTGATAGATCAGCTTTAAATAATGATCAAGTCAAAGGAATGAAAATTTTTTACTCAAAAGGGCAGTGTTCTAAATGCCACAGTGGTTCACTTATGACAGATAACCTTTTTCATTCCATTGCGATTCCCCCAATCGGACCTGGAAAGGGAGTTGGTTTTAAGTCTCAAGACGATTACGGTAGGGAATTGGTAACTGGTGAAGTTAAAGATCGATACAAATTTAGAACACCAAGTCTAAGAAATGTTGTAGTTACTGGACCGTGGGGACATAACGGTGCCTATAACAACCTAAAAGAGATAATTAATCATCATTTAAATCCTAAAAAGTCCCTTCACAATTATTCAATCAAAAAAGCTTTATTACCAAAGCTGAAAGATGCAAAAGATAATTTAGTTCTAAAAGATTCTGAAACTATGAATGCCATTGCTGAAAGCGCAGATATCAAAGAGATTAAAATATCAAACCATGAAGTCGATCTTGTTATTAAGTTTTTATATTCTCTTACAGATGAAAGATGTCTAGATATGAGAAATATTATCCCTTTAAGAGTACCAAGCAACTTACCTATACATGATTAAAATTAAGGATTATATGAACTATTTATTTTTGTTATTAAGTTTTTTTACAAGTACTGTTTTTGCCACGCCTACTATTAATTTACAGTATTCAAATTATGTCTTAACTGGAGAAAAAATTGAAGTAGATGCCAGCTCTAGTACTGATAGTAATGGATTAAGAATTAGATTTGAGTGGGAGCTTATAAGTAGTCCAAGCTCTTCTCAGTCACAGATTATGATAGAGGATGAAGATAAAATATCATTTACTAGTGATCGTGAAGGTATTTACACTTTTAAAATTAGAGCAATAAGTGAAGATGGGTCTGAACTTGAAAAATACTTTTCTTTGTACACAAAGAATTCTTCTGGTGAAGTTATTTATGGGCCTGAAACTAGAAGTGTTAATTTTTTGTGTAAGCTCACCTTTAGAATTTTTGGATGTGACACTGATACCTTTCAGTTTAGTATACCAACACCAGATGATTCTTACTCTCTTCAAATTGATTCCAATAATATTGATAGAGGTATTCTTAATGTAAATGATGAACAAGTAGTTCATTTTTTTGATCATGCAGGTGGTAATGATAAATTTGTTAAGGAGATCGGTCTACAGATAAGTAATAATATCTCTGCTGATATGATAGCCAGTAATATAGCTGGTGATTATACAGTTACAATATCGAAACAAAACTTACCAGTGGATACTAATTTAAACGCACCAACTGCTAGTGACATGATAAGTATTGCTACTTTAGGAAGCGAAGTAATCCTCCAATTGGATGGTGAAGATTCAGATGGAGATGAGATTTCATACCATGTTCTACAAAAACCCCTTTATGGAACATATGATCTAACTAATCAAGGGCAATTTAAGTATACCGCGAGAGCATTCAATATGCGTGTAGATGAAGTCATTATTTCGGTTAGAGACAACGGGGTTCCAAGTAAAGAGAGTATATTTAAGCTTAACTTTCAAATAACTAATAACCAAGCTCCGATTATTCTTGCTGAGAATATGAGTTCTAATACAGAAACTGTGAGTCAAATGCTTACAGTATTAGATGATCCGGCACAAACCTTAACAAAAAGTATTTCAAGAAACCCTAGTAATGGTATCGTTATATTTGATACAACAACTAATCTGGTAACATATTTATCCAATTCCGGTTTTACGGGAACAGACAGTTTTGAGATTTCTGTAATTGATAATGGTTCGTTCAATCTTGAATCGAAAAAAGTGATTGTTGTTGAAGTCTTTCCAAATAATTTACCTCAAGTCTTAGGTTCTACTAATTTTACGATTCAAGAGAATACTATCCAACAATTAGAAATTAGAGCAATTGATCCTGACTTATCTCAAGAACTGATATCAACTATTTTACAAAACCCGTCGAATGGATCACTACAAGCTATAAATGACTTTGATTATATTTATAGCCCTAATCAAGATTTTTTTGGAAATGACTCATTTGTTGTTGAATTTAGAGATAATGCAAATCCTAATGGCGTTTTAGTTATAACGTATAACTTTGAAATCGAAGAAAATGGCAATAATCCACCTGTATTTAATGGCCTTATAGATACTATTGCTCGTAATGATTTTTCTCCTATTCAAATGGAAATGTTCTTAAGCGAAATACCAACTGATAATAATGGTGTTCAAAAGATTGTTTGGCATTTTGGTGATGGGAATTCAAGAGAATTAGATTTCGATGCAGATGGACAAGATGCTAACGGTTATAATATTCATTTTTACGAAAATGCTGGAGAGTACGATGTCAGTGTTGAAATTCATGATTCACTAGGTGCAATTAAATTTTTCTCACAAACAATAAATATTACTTCTGATATGAGGCCAGTTGCTAAAATTATACCTAGTACCTACAGTGGTAGTGCGCCTCTAACAGTTACTTTTGATGGAAGTTCTTCTCATGATCACGGTGAAACAGATGCTTTGAATCTCTATTATTTTTGGGATTTAGCGGGGGATATTCAAGATGGTGAAAATTTGTCCCAAGTAACAAAGACATTTACTACAGCGGGTACTTATGAGGTTTATTTAGACGTAATTGATGGTGGAGTGAGAAGAAGTCCAAGAACAATAACTATATATGTCGATGAACCTGTTGGAAGTTTACTACCCCAAATTGTTTTAAACTCTGATCTTATATCTGGTTCATCTCCCTTAACAGTTAATTTTAATGCAAGCGAGTCTATTGATGCTTTTGGAGTGAACACAGGCTTAACTTACAAGTGGAATATGAGGGATATAGAATCAGTTCAAAGTTATGGAGAGGGAAGTGCATTTACCCATACCTTTAATACACCTGGTACTTATAATATTGAACTAAAAGTAATAGATGGCGCAGGAAATGAAGCAGTAGAGTACAAAACTATCTTTGTAGATAACCCTCATTTTAATGACTTCGATTTTATCTTTGTTGATAAGGTTGGATTGGAAGTTACAGGAACAATCTATCCATTTTTAAACCACACACCTATTTCAGAAAGAGGTATTTCTATCGACTGGGGAGACGGTTCCAAAGAATTTCTCGGTCGGGCGACATATTTTAATCATTTGTATGGTAGCGCTGGTACATATCATGTGAAAATAACAGGTGAGCTTGCAAATGGTACTGTTTTAAGTAAAACGAAAACTCTTATTGTAGAAGACACAAGCTTTTTACCAAATATGGACTTAGTATCCACAGAATATGCTTTTGTAGTTCCTTTTGATAACACTTATCTAATTCAAAATCAAAACTATATAGGCTTAGTTGATATTACATGGCTATTTGCAGAGGGTAATTTTCATAAAGGGGATTCTAATTCAGATAATTCTTTTCAATACACTCACATAACGGCCGGAACTAAAGATACTGAGGTTGTTGTAACTCTATCGTCTGGATTTTCCACTGTGAAACAAGTAAGAGTTGGTGCCAGTGAATCTAATGTTCCAATACTAAATTATAACCTTGGTCAATGTGTAGGGAAAGCTCCTTTTTCTACAGCGTTAAGTATCGTCCAGGATGTAATCGACCCCTTTACAAATGTTGAATGGTTTTTTGGAGGAAGAAATGAGTTATACGGTGGGGAAAGTTTGCTTTTAAACTTTTCTAATACTGGTGAGTTTTTTCCAATTGTTAGAGCAAGAACCATGGGGAATAATTTTAATATCGAAGGATTTCCGATACAAGTCAATTTAGATGATCCTCCAATAGGCAATCAGGCACCCATAATTGACTATGAAATATTCTTCGACCAAATTGATCCAGACGTAATGTCACTTGAACTAAGCAATTCCAACGATTCGGATGGGAGGATAGTTTGTTACCAAGTATCACTTGGAAATGGAGATTCTTTTACAAGTCGTGGCTTTAATCGATATAGATTTCCAAATAATGGAACATACGATGTGACAATTGAAGCATTTGATAACTGGGGGGCAAGTACTAGTGAGACGATTTCTGTTACGGTTGGTCAAGATGTAAGTTCCATTAGTGCAAATTCGGTTTCCCGTCGTAAAAAACTAAATAACAGAAAAATTGATTACTTTATTCAAAATAGAATGAATGACGTTGAAAGACATAATTATTTTCACAAAATTGATAGAAAAAGCAGAGGTAAATAAATGAGACACATAATCGCTATAGCCCTTTTTATAAGTAGTTTTAATGCATTCGCTCAAAATTGTAATGATTTTAAAGTTAAAGTTAGGTCTGATGGGGAGATCTCTTATTTTGATACAATCCAAGGAGCGCTTGATGCAGCCGATGATAAATATAAAATCGGGCTTGATCTTGATTCCCTTATACATGGAGGAGATCGGTACCGAATTCTTTTAGGTAGTGGACATTTTCCTGAGGTCGTAAAGATATCAAATTTTGAAGACCTTGTGCTTAAATCAAACTGTGAAGCCTCTGTTGAAGGTATAAATATTCTTTACTCTGATCGTATAAAAGTAAAAGGTATCAAGGTAGATGGAGATAATGTAAATAAAGATGGTATCCGAATTCGTGGTCAAGCAAACTTTATCAAAATTAAAAATGTTGAAATTAGAAATGCAGGCAAAGATGGTATAAACATAGATAACGCTGTTAAGAGAGTCTTTATTCAAGATTCTTTAATTAAAGACAACGGCGGGAACGGAATATTCATAAAAAAGAATAATCAAGGTAAGCATAAAATTGAAGGGGTAGTCATTGAACAAAACACGAAAAATGGAATTTTAACCGGAGAAAATAAACTTCGAATTCTCAGTTCAACTATCTCAAATAATGGACAAGGTGGAAATAAAAAGCAGGGGTATGGACTAGCACGAAACTCGAATTCGAATATTAATCCAAGACGGGTACTTGTGCGAAACTCTATCTTTTTAAACAATAATGGGAAGATTGATAATAATAGTACAATTGATATTAAGAAAATTGACTTAATTGCTGATGTCAAAGATACCGGAAATCAAACGACAAGTGGTACTGAATTTCCTCAAGCTGGTATTTTACCTGTAGCGGTGGTAACAGAAGATTTAAAGGTTAACGTTGGTGCTCTAGTAAATCTAGATGGTAGTAAGTCCTTTAACCCTTCCGAAGAAAAATTAAGTTATAACTGGAGAATAATTCAAAAACCAAATGGGTCAAATTCTATATTAACAAATATTGAAGGGCCTTTGGCAAAAATTGAAATTGATACAGAGGGAACTTACAAGTTTGGTTTGAAAGTAGTCTCAGGAAATCAAGTCAGTATTGAAGAAGTCATTTGGGTATCAACTGATAATGTTAGGCCGGTTGCAATAACAAATGAAAATCAAAAAATTAGTACTGGTGTAGCATATAATCTTTTGGGAGAAAATTCGTTTGATAATGATGGAGATAACCTAACTTATAGTTGGTCTATAAAAGACAAACCACAAGGGTCTAGTGTTTCTATACTCTCACCAAATAGTGAAAATACTGAATTAACACCTGATGTACTGGGACGTTATGAAATTTCACTAGTTGTTAATGATGGAGCGAATGACAGTCGTGAAAAAATAATTATTTTAAGCTCTTTAAATATTGAACCAAAAGCTTTGGCCAATTTAGATTTTAAATCCACGCTAGGTGATGCTTTAGAACTTAATGCTAGTGAAACATTTGATCTTGAAGGAGACTCGCTAAATTATCGATGGACTCTTTTACATTCACCCGATGAAAGCATGAATGAAATTGATAATACTGAAATAGGAGTTACACATATTACTCCTGATTTTAACGGAATATATGTTTTTCAAGTAATTGCTAATGATAATACGGTTGATTCGCAACCTTATATTTTTAAAGTTGAAGTTAGAAATACCCCTCCGACAGCAGGCATTGAAATCAACAGTTCTTTAATTGAAACAAATACGAATGGAACTTTATTTGGGAACAATTCGAACGATGTTAATGGTGACGATCTAACCTTTATTTGGAAAGTTTTAGAAAAACCTGTGGGATCAAATTTTAACATAACCAATAGTGATCCTATTATTTCATTTACACCTGATTTATCTGGAACATATAGAGTGCAACTAACTGTAAATGATGGTTTTGATAATTCAATTCCTCAAGAGATAACATTTAAAGCAAATTTTAAGCCAACTTTAAATCTAATAGGAGACGCCTCAAAAAAATTAGGAGAATTGGCTAATTTGAGCGCAAGCGCTACGGATCAAGACGGTGAGATTCTTTCTTATTCATGGAGTATTGTAAATCGACCTAGTGGATCCCTCGCTCCAGTTGGTGTACAGGCAATCCAGACGAACGCTGTTATTATTGGTGATTTGGAAGGAATATATACAGTTAGAGTTAATGTAACCGATGGAAACTTTTCTGTTAATAACGATTACAATATAAATTTCACCAAAAGGATCAATACACCTCCTGTTTTAAATGACATTTCTCCACAAGCTGTAATGATTGGAAACAAACTAAGTTTTAATTTGGCAGGAACTGATCCTGAGGGTGATGATATCGTTTTTCAAATTTCCCCACAACCTTATCCAAGGGGATTTATGTTAAATGCTAAAACTGGGGAAGTAACCTTCAGTCCTGATAGAGACTCTGTAGGTACTAATAATTTTACAGTCACTCTAAGTGATGGTGTTTATAGTACCTCAAAATCGTTGAGTATAAACGTTATGGGGACACCAGCTGGAACTCCAACAAGTATGCAAGGTCGGGTTTTAGATACTTCATCGCATATTGGTGGAAATTTAGTACCAATTGTTGGTGCAACTGTTTCAATTGTTGGTCAAGGTGTGAGTGCAATTACTGATAGTAATGGATACTTCACTTTAAATAATATTCCGGTAACCACAGCGGTTTTATATATAGATACAAGTAATGCTAATGATGCACCAGACGGTTCTAAATATGCTAACTTTGGAGAGGGAATAAGTTTTATTGATGGAGCGGCCAATATTCATAATCGTCCATTTTATTTACCTAGAGTTGATGGAAGTTCAATTACACCATATAATCCTAGCGAAAATACGACAGTAACTAATCCTAACCTTAATGTATCTGCAGAGATACCAGTGTCTACAAATGTAACGAATCCAGATGGTACTGCATTTAGTGGAAGTATATCTATTTCGGAGGTTCCAGAGGGAGTAGCACCAGTGGCCATGCCACAAAATCTCCAGCCAGGACTTTTACTTACAATTCAGCCTGCTGGAATTCGCTTTGATGAACCTGTGGCAATCACTTTCCCAAATGTTGATAACCTTCACCCTGGAACCATTGTTGATATTTGGTCTGTAAATATTGATACAGGAATGTTTGAATCTGTTGGGAAGGCCCAAGTAACGCCTGATGGAACTAAGCTTTTAACTATAGAAGGTGGTATCAGAGCTGCAACATGGCATACAGCTGGTTCTGCTGGAGTATCTGGAGGTGATGGATCTCCACCTCCACCTCCACCATGTGATAGTGCTTGTGGCTGCCCTGTGGTGGCATCAAGATTTGACCTTGTAACTGGGTCCCTTCATGAGGAGCATGAACTAGTTAGTTATAAAACAATGAATGTAGATCGCTCGTTAACTTTTAGTTATAATTCACAAACAACGCTCTTAAGGCCAATTGTGACACTAGATTTAACAATTCCTATTACGAATGCAGTCCCAAATTTTGTTGGAAATAAAGTTTATATCAATGGAGTAGATCAAGGTTTTGAAGCTTTGACTGACACTAAAACTTTAAGTGAAGATCAGGATGAAAATTTTGTTAATAGGCTTCAAATTGATGCAAGTAATTTAGAAACCGGTTATTATAATACAAGAATAAATACAATGAGTATTTATGATGTTGGAAAATTTGGAATTGACACAGCTAGACAGATTAGTCATGTCAATCATAGACAATCTGCATTTGGAAATGGCTGGGGAATTGAAGAACTTGAAAAATTACATTTTCAAAGTAATGGTGATGTGTTTTTAGTAAATGGTAAGGGGAAAACTTCTCTTTATGCTTTTGATAGTAATAATATAAATGAATTTATTTCTCCAAGAGGCGAGCAATCGACACTTACAAAGAATTCAGACCACTATATCAAAAAATTAGTTAATCAAACAGAGTACTTTTTTGATCTATCAGGGAAACTTCTAAAGATAAGAGACATGAAAGGAAATACAACATCTTTTAGATACTCATTAGATTTGTTAACAGAAGTTATTGATCCTACTGGTAAAAAGACCGTATTAGAGTACGTTGGTGATAAAATTTCAAAAGTAACTGACCCAATGGGAAGGGAGACATTATTCAGTATAGATAACGAAGGAAACCTTGTTTCTATTATAGATCCTGATTCGAGTATCAGAGAGTTTAATTATGGAAATAATGGCCTAATGACTTCTCAGAAAGATAAGGAAGGAAACCTTAACTCATATTTGTACGATAGTTATGGATTAATTCAGTCATCTGTAAGAGCAGACGGAACGACAAGGAGTAGCAGTCTTTTAAGCAAGTTTGGCCTTGCTAGTACCTCTAGCTTTCAAAATAATCTTCGTAAAAAAGGTTCATTTATAGCTGATCCTGTTGCAAAAAAAGAAAATGAAAAAATGGAATTTATCCGTGGAAATGGTGCTGTGGAAACCCATAAAGTTGATGACTTGGGACTTCCTACTATTCATACCTCCGCTGAGGGACACGTTCATGAAACTCAACGTGACGATGAAGGAAATGTCATAAAAGAGATTGATGGAGATGGAACTGTAACTAATAGAGTTTTTGACTCTGCTGGTAATCTCCTAACTGAATCTATTGAAGGAACTAGTGAGATTAGTACTTATGAGTACAATGAAAATAACCTTTTGATCCTAAGTACAGACCCAAGAGGAAATTCAACTGCCTATCAGTATAATGAGAAAGGAGACTTAGTTCAAAGACTTCTGCCGGACAATACATACACGAGATATATTCACAACAGTAAAGGACAATTAATAAAGCTAATAGACTTTAATAAGGGAGTAACACAAATGTATTACAGTCCACTACATGGGAACCTTGTTAAGATAGTTGATCCTGAAAGAAAAGTTGTAAGTTATACTCATGACGCTGCCGGGAATACATCATCCATTACAGATGGAAATGGTGAGACTACGTCAATGAACTATGACTTAATGAATAAAGTAACCGTGAGTGAAGATGCCAAGGGGCATGAAACCTTTTTTGGTTACAATAACCAGGGGGATTTACTAACTCTAAAAGACGCTAGGGGAAATACGACAATCTTTGAAGTTGATTCAGATAGTAGAATTACAAAGAGAACAGATCCTGCAGGTCGTTTTGAAGCTTTCGTTTATAACAATGAAGGTAGAGTTTCTGAAAAGATCACAAAAAATGGCGATGTAATTAGCTTTAGGTATAACCTTGATGGAAAAATTATTAGAAGAGAGCATGCAGACGATATTGTAGAGTATAAATATTCAAGCGATGGCAACTTGATTGAAGCGACGAATAAAAATGGAACAGTTAAGAATACCTATGGCGCTTCGAATGGAAGGCTGCAAAAAGTAATTCTTACAGATATTTTTCGAGGTGCGGAAGAGTTTGAATTTAATTATGTCTATACAGATGAAAATCTAATTTCTGAAGTAACTGACTCCAGGGGGAATACAACTAAATATTCTTTTACAAAATTAAATCAAATTGAAAAAATTGATCTTCCAAATGGACAGTCAATTTTTACAGGATATGATGACCTTCAAAGAAGAACAGGTTTTATCTTTCAAAATGGAACATTTAGACAAAATAGTTACTCTAATAATAACGAATTACTTCGAGTTTTTAATGCTAAACTGCATAATGGTGAAAACATCTATTCTGTAAATTATGGTTATGAAAAGGCAGGGAATATTGAATATAGAGACTTTCAAAATAACCTTCCAATCACAAAGATACATAGCTTTGGTTATGATGAGACGAGTCAACTAATTGAAGCTATTAATCCGTTTACTGGAAGTTTAAATGATTATGAACTTGATGAATTGGGTAACAGGCTTAGTACAAATGGAAATAGCTTTAGAAATGTATTTGATAAACAAAATAGGATTGTAGAAGACAGTAAAAATACATATGAGCATGATAGTAATGGAAACTTAACTCTATTACAAAATAAGTCAACTAATGAAGTGACAAGACTTTTTTGGGATGCAGATAATAAGCTCATTGAAATTTCCACTCACCTTGATCAAACAAGTCCAGCTCTAAAAACAGTAGAGTATATGTATGGACCACTCGGAAGAAGGCTTGCAAAAAGTATAAATGGAAGCATAGTTGAAAATTATATTTATTCGGGCGATAATATTTATATAGCAGAAGGAATTAGCGGGGAAAGGTTATATATTCACTCAGATGAAATAGATAAACCATTAGCTATGAGAAAAGATAATAAATATTACTCAATTCACACAGATAATTTAGGTTCTGTATTAGCTCTTGTTGATGAGAATCAGCAGATTGTAGACCAATACGCTTATGGAGAATATGGGGAAACTCACTCTTATAATAAAGACGGAGTCGAAGTTTCATTGGATGGGACTAATCTTAAAAATATTTTTGGATATACTGGTCGAGAAATAGATAGTGAGTCTAGTTTTTATTATTACAGAGCTCGTTATTACGTACCTGCTCTAGGTCGGTTTCTGTCATCTGATCCGATAGGGTTTGGCGGTGGAGATACGAATTTGTATAGATATGTTGGCAACAATCCTATTAGATATAATGACCCATCTGGTTTAAAATATAGAACGTGTAAAAGAAAACTTAATGGTGCGCCTGGTATGGCAGGGCCATTCTATCATGAGTATATAGATTTTGATTCTGGAAGTGACTATTCTTTTGCGCCTGCTGACGGAGAAGGTCTATTTAATTCTACTAGTCAGAATAAAAGTGAAAACCCTGGAAATGACAGCTGTGGAGAATGGAGTAAGGATTCTAGTAATGATAAAATGATTAGAGACAAAGCAAGACAAAATATGACTAAAGATTACAACCTGAATAGCTATAATTGTCAAGATTTTGTAGGGGATACGTTGAATGGATTTTAAAAGCAATTCCCGTTATGACATTATAGTAATGCTTATCAGTATCAGCATTACTTTATTATATTTATTTGTTCGATTCTCTTTGAATTCAGAATATTTGATTTCATTGTCACTATATATTTGTATTATCTCTTTTCCTTTAAGTACAATATGGTTTTTTGCTGTTGCTTTAGGCATTGACCATTTTTCACTTTCAACATCTAACTACTTTATTGAAATTCTTATTGCACTTGGATTTGGTTTAGCAACTTTTTTCCAGTGGAAATTTATTAATAAACCATTGTACCAAACTTTAAGAAAATACTTTAAAATTTGGCGTAAAAGTTAGAATCTTACATCTAGATAATAGAATCCTGCCACTTTGCCTTTCTTGGCCATAAAACCTGGAAAATTTCATCGTTTTCCAGGTCATGTTCCTTACTCGATTTTGATCCTTGCTCTTTGACGGTCAACAGTCTTTATAAAATAAAAATGGAAAACTTAGAAAATCTGGAAAATTACTTTTTGATCAAATTCAATAACCTGTTAGAATAATTAGTATATGGTTACAGTATTGGAAAGGAACACATTCAGAGTCAGTCTTTATTAGTATGGATCTTCGACAAGGATTGGTCTTGTCGGAGGACAAGGGACAAAGGGATCTGGCGGAAGTTGTGGGTGTAATTAGTATGATTAACATTTTGTATTTAATTGGTAGTATCTGTTTTCTTTTTTCTGCGACGAAGGTGACAATTGTTTATTTGGTGCTGGTTAGAAGGCTAGGATATGATGTAATTAAACCTTTTGGGTTCTTTATGTCTTGGACACGATACACTGATTATGAAAAACAATCTATTGTTCTTTGGACGCTTTTAGCTTTTTCTTCTGTTGGATTTGTGGGGTTAGTCTTTCTTTTACGGAATTAGAGTAATTCGATTATTAATTCTTATTGTTTTGAAATTATAATTACCGAATGAACTCCAATTCAATTTTACTAAAATTAAAAAACTTACATCATTCTTTTTAAATATCTGGCAACCATTGCCAAAAGTTGCCAGATATTGCCATTTTTCAATCTAAAACCAGAGCTCTCATACAGTCTCTCTCGAATGTCTGTCTCGCAAAATCTTGCCACTTTTTTAAAATTTATAGGGGCTAGGGTCTTCCACATCTTCAGATTTTAATTGTCCATATAGGTTGATTGTTAGCCCAATATTCTTATGTCCGAGTACTGCCATTAACTCATACATCTGACCGCCATTTCTTAAGAAGTTATATGCAAAACTATGTCTAAATGCATGGCAGGCAAGTGGTTTTGTCGTCTCATATGTACAATGAAGAGACTGTAGGTGTCTGTGAAGCTGGCTTCGACCAATTTTCTCTCCCTTTGGGTTCGTAAGAACATACTTTGAGGTGTGAGGTAAGCCCTCTATAACTTTCCTAAGAGAGGCTGACATCTTCATTGGCCGTCTGGAACCACTTTTCACATCAGTGATCTTTATTATGTTTAGGGCGAAATCAACATTCTTCCAAGTAAGCTCAACTGCCTCCATTTTTCTAGCTCCCGTATGGACTAAAAACGTTATAAATGGAAATAAAAACCTTGGACTATACTCATTTGCATTTTTAAGAATTAATTTTATTTCATCATGGGTATAAAAAATTCTTTCTTTTTTAGGAGGAACTGATTTATCAATTTTATAGTAATCAAGTGGAGACTTAATTATTATACCTTCCTCAACTAAAAATCTAAAAAAGTGATTTATAGACCCCTTTATATGGCCCATGGTTACTTCCGCGTAGTCATGCTGTTCTTTTAAGTCTTCCATCCACATCTTAATGTTTGAAGGGCTTATGTTTCTAATTTCGATACGTCCAAAGTTCTTAACAAAAGATTCATATGGAATTCTTCTGCTATCTACCTTTGTATTAGGGTAGTGTTCAAAATGCATTTCCAACAGTTCATTAATGGTGAGGAGCTGTAGGTGCTCAAGCTTGGTATTATCAAACATTCTTGTAATTTGTTTCTCCATAGACTTTGCATCTTCATGCGTATTCGCCCTTTTTCTAATTCGTCTTTTTGTAAATGGATCTGTATAGGCAATTTCATACTTATTGTTCCTAAGCCTTTTAATTCTTACTGTGTTCTTTTTCATTTATGTCTCCTTATGAAAGTTATACGGTTACTTGGCAATCTAATCAGTTCAATTTCATAATTTCTTTCACTTATCCATTTGTTTAGTTTTACTTTGTGAATAACAATCTTCTTTTTTACACCAATATTTACAGCAGGAAATGTTGGATCATTTTTAAATAATTTGTAGAGGGAAGATTTAGAAACACTTAAAATTTGAGAGGCTTCTTTTACTGAAAAATACATTCTTGACCAACCTTGTTTAATTGGATGGTGTGTACGGCATACTTGTTAAAAAGTTTAGTGAAAAGAGCAGCCAACATCGGAATTTGTTTAGTTTTAGAGTCAGATATAGAAATTAAAATAGAAGTAGGGGAAGAGATGCTTTTAAACTGGAGAAGTTCCCTTTGTCATATTGCCAAAAAGTGGGCAACAATTTGTGAAATATACAAAATAGACAAAATTTTGATTTGAAGAATTTTTTGAACTACAATTTATGTATATGAATTCAATAGATTTGTTTGGAAAAATTCAGCGAGACGATTATCGGGAGATGAATTATAATCCGAAATCTGGAAGGTTTATTTCAGAAGATCCGATTGGTTTCCAGGGTGGTGATGGAAACTTATATCGGTACGTAAATAATAACTCTATTAACTATACAGACCCAACTGGCTTGTTAGTTGTTTATGCTGGTTTTGGCGGTGCTGCTGGGATTGGTGCGGGACAAGATACCGGAACAGGATTTAACACTGTAAGTGGAGGTTTTTATTTGGGATCTAACAAATGTTCGAATTATTCTAGTACTGGAAACTATGGACAAATCGGAACTGGCGATATCGCTGGAGGCGCAGTAGGTGCTGGCTATACTGTAGGTTTTAATACTGGGGATGTTAGTGATTTTAATGGAGAAGGCTCTGCTCTTGGGATTGTCATCGGTGGTTTTAATTTAGAAGTAACTTTTGGAGCTAATGGAGGCTTCTCTGGTGGATCTGTCGGTTTTGGAGGCAAGGGGGCTGGTGTAGGTACTTATGGTTATGGTTCAAACACAGGTCTTGTTGGAGGAAGTGGCACTGTTGGTCATGGTTCTGGCATTTGTCCTAATCAATGTAAATAGATATTTTTTTGAATGGTGGAAATATGAACAAGGTCAATAATATATTAGCATGTCCACATTGTGGGAACGAGGTGATTTCTCTCTGGAAGCTTCTTGGTCCTTCAATGCTTTTCAAGCTAAATCCAAACAAAGTACACAAAGAATGTGAAGGTCGAATCGCATTTGACTTTAAAGTAGGTGTGGAATTTTTTATTATTTTGATGATATCATTTAATTCTTTAGACTTCTTTTTTCGAAGTTTTTTTTCGGAATTATTTGTTGATTACAATATATATGGAAGGCTTATTATTTTTTTTATTTTAATATTCAGCCTTTTTTTGGCGTATCTTCCAACTATATTCTATGGCAGAACATTATTTCAGAAATATGAAGAATAAATATTATAACCCGAACACAGGAAGGTTTCTTTCTGAAGATCCGATTGGTTTTAGAGGGCAAGATTCTAACCTTTTTAGGTATGTAGAAAACAATCCAATTTTAAAAAAAGATCCTACTGGACAAATTGGAGTTCTTGGAGCTGTTGGTCTAGGAGCCCTTGCTGGTGGTATTGGGTCTGTACTGGCCCAAGGATATGTTGATGGAGGTTTTTGTAATGCAGGTAGTGCTTTTGTTTCGGGTGCAGTAGGCGGAGCATCAGCTATTCTTCTTGGTGGCGTTGGAGGTGCAATTCTGATGGCTGGGGGAAGTGTTGGTTTAACCACAGGTCTTAGTATAAGTGGTTTTTCTACTGTTGTTGGTGGAACTGTCGGGGCGGTTACAGGGGCATTGATAAATTACGGAACAGGATCTGCTCCTAACAAATGCAAAAAGGTATGTGGTGAATAGATGTTGTATATTTATACGTTTTTTACTTTAGTTGGGTGTTTTTACACTTATCAGTTTGATCGAGACGAAAATTTAAAAATATTTTTTAAAAGGCGAGAATTACTTATCTCGTCTATATCTTTAATGCTAGGAGTAGTACAAATTGTTTTGATTTTTTTCGGAAATGGAAGTATCAATCATGATGTTTATCTAAAATTACTTTTTACGGCTCCGTTTCTTGGGGTCTTTGTTTTTGAATTATTTAGAAAGATTGTTAATAAATGAGAAGAAGGGTAGTACCAAATTTAAGGTTAGAGTTTTCTATCATACTTTTTTATTTTTATGTAAAGTAGGCTAAATATTGACTAGAAATTTCTTTCAATTCCTTTGTTAACTTCCTTGCTTGCTACTTCACCGTATAACTTTCTAGTATCATAAACATTGTCATGGCCCATTATCACTTGAAGAGCTTTTAAATCAACACCATTTTTTAGGAGCTGAACAGCAAACGAGTGTCTTAAGTCAGTTGGACACTACTGAATAATTTTACAATACTTCATAAGATTCATTGGCCACATACTTGATTTTTACCTATATAATAAAGTTGAGATTAACAAATTCTTAGTGGGTTATAATTGAGCCAAAGTGATTTACCAGAATATGAAGTGCTGAGAATAAAGGCTATAGAACGATTTCAGATGGCTGAATTAGCATTGAACAACAGCGAAGGAACAGACCCTCTTTATGAACAAATGGTTGAAAATTGTCATTTTGGGTTAGAACTTATTATGAAAGCTTTAATTGCAAAAGAAGGTTCAGTTTACCCGCGAGTTCATAACTTATTGATTTTATCAAACCATAGGATCGCAGGTGTGAAGTTTTTACACAATAAGCTAACAAGTGATAGGAATATGCTACCTTTATGGCTTAAGATAAGTGTTCTGTGGGATACTAATAAAAGGTATGAATTCTTAGATGCCGACCCTATGGACTACGACGATTATTACGATGCATATTATAGGATTTATAAATGGATGCTGAACAAATTTTAAACTTATTTAATAATCAAACTTCTGAACTTAGTGCAGATGTCACTTTGTTCCAAGAAGAAGCCGATATTTTGCGTTTTGAAGTTGTTTCTTCGCAGTTTCGAGGAATTAGATTATCTAAAAGAATAGATATGGTTTCTGTGAAAATTTTAGATTTGTGTCAAAACGAATTCTCGGACTATAGTGTTGTCATTAATCCTTTAACAAAAATTGAGAAGGAACAGGGTATTTCTGAAACAAAACCGATCTCTAACGTTTCAAATGACAATGGAATGGTTGCAAGTCAGCCAACAACTTAATTAAACCTTATTACGACCTTTCGATTTAAAACACTCTAAATTACCTTTTAAATATATAATATTCTGCGACAATATTAGCATGTCTTTATTTGCCATAAACAATACATATTCACCTTGGACCTACTATCGAACAAGAAATTATAATCCGAATTCTGGAAGATTTATTTCTGAAGATCCAATTGGGTTTGGTGGGGAAGATTTTAACCTGTATAGATATGTAGAAAAGAACCCCGTTTTATACTTTGACCCTGAAGGATTAGCTAAAAAATTACCTACGGGGGGTTCTGGCCCAACTGGATTGGGGGCACCTAGTGGAAATAGTGGTGGATTTGGGCCTATTAGCCGTGGTAAGGGTGGTGGAAGAAGCTGTGGACCGAAACAAAAGAATGGAACTCCGAAAAATAACCAAGCTCAGAATAAGCAATTTAAAGATGCTACAAAGGGTTTAAATAAAAAACAGAAAAGAATAATACATGATGAAATAAGTGGTAAAAATAAGTCATTTCAACAAATTAAGGATCTAGCTGACCTGTTAAAGAAAGGTGGTTTTTAAATGGTAACTGAAAATAATAGATTACAGCAAAGTTTGCTGAAAAAGATTATAGGTAAAAAGATTTGTTCAGTAAAACATGGACATGGAAGTTTTTTAACCTTGAATCTTGGGTCAATGATAAAAATGAAAGGTTCAACTGTAGATAATATTGAAACAGGTGTAATTCAATTTTGGATATACATGTGCAGTTGGGAATTAAATAAGAGGGAAGAAACTATTCTTAATAGTGAAAATATAGGAACTTTTGATTGTTCGGAAATATTTAATGAATTACAGAGGGAAAAAATTGAAGATTTTAAAATAATTGATAAAACTGTGAAGGTGTTGTTATCCAACGAGTTTGAATTCGTATTGTCACCAGTACTAGGCGAGCAAGATCAAGATGATGATTACTTTATATTCACTGATAGGGACTCTTCCACTATTTCATTTTGTTTGGAGTCTGGCTTATACTACGAGGAGTAGCTATCAAATATGTCAAACAATGCTCATCCTGAGGAAATCGAAGTAAGTTTGTCTTAAACTTACTTCGGTTTATTTGTAAAAAGTTGGCTAAATATTGCCTGAAATTTTCTTGCAATTACTAAAATTTACACCATTTAGGCTATCGTATCTAAAGAGGCATTGGTATTGATCTGAGTTAAAAAAGATTGTTTCTTTCCGATGACCGGATTTAAAACTAACTAAATGGATCAATTGTATTTTAAGAGATTAATAGAGTTAGTATAAGCAACTAATTCATAAAGGCTTCGATATATAATATTATTTTGAGGATAAATTGTCAGATATTGGCAAAACCTTTTTTGTAAAAAAAGCAAACCTATCGAAATTTCATTATCGGGTCTAAGGAAGCCAAAAGAACTTTCTTTGTAAGATTTATTTCCAAAGATCCTAACTTTTTTTATTTCTAGATTGCATTAAAATATTGTTAATTTAATGCATAGGTAGTTATTTTATTATAGAAGTCAGTCGTGAATAATTCGAGTAATTCACTTTTGTTTTTTATTCTTCTGAAAACTCTTTTTGCTAATGATTTTTCTTTTGTTAAATACGCATATTTAAGCTGGAAGCATAGGAGTTGATTACTGTTTGGAAATATGTTTATAGCTTCTTTATAAATTTGGTTTATTTTTTTTCGTAATTTATGATTTAAAAAATAAGTATCCTTAATTCCTTTATGGCCTGCTAGTCCATCGTGAGCATTCACAATTAATAACATCGACCTTGTTTGATTTTTTGATTTCTTATATTCTTCAATGGCAAACGAGAAGTAAGTTTTTAAGTCTCGTTGCCATATATAACTAAAGTTGAACATATAGTGTACTTTTATCAAAAATAATTTAGGGTCGATTGCAAGTGCGAAATTTAAATACTTAGTACTTTCTATTACCGACATTTTTACATCTTTTGAAATAACTAAAAGAAAATAGTAGTTAATTAAATTTTTCGGGTTTTTAATGATATCTTTCAATAATATTTGATGAGATAGATTGATTCTTTTTTTGTATGTACTTAGAGCTTCGGGGTTTGTGCCTTGGGAAAAACCATTTCCGCGAGCCTCATACGCCCAAGTAATTAGTGATCCTGCATATAGTGCGCTTGCAAATTTTGAGTTTGGCATCTTCATGGACCACTCTTTTAACATTTCATGGCCCCCTTTCAGTTTGCTCAAAAAGCTTATTTCTTTGATAAAAGTGTTCTGGCCATCTTGGTTATATTGCTTTCTTCCTAAATCGCGAGTCATTAGCGCTTCTAATTTCTGATATTTTTTTTTAAGTAAATTATGATGAAGTTGATTATATAAGGTTTCTGTTTCTTCCCCAAGACCCTCTAATAATTGAATGTAGTAAAATTTATGCTCTTCACTTACTGAAAGTTTGTATGCTTTATAAAAGTTTTTTTTTGCCATTGGAATGTTTCCCATTGTTTTATAGATCATTCCTAGTTCATGAATGAAATCCTTGTTTTCCGGAAAATTCCTGATCGCATTTTTGTACACATTTAAAAGTTCTACGAAATTATCACTTTTTTTGTGGAAATTTGCTAAATACGTATAAGGTCTTTTATTGTAAGGATTTATTTCAATTAGTTCCTTGATCTTGAGCTTTCCTTTTTCATGTTCATTAGTATTAAAAAGCTGGATTGATGCTATATCTTCATGGGCCTTTAAATTTAAATAATTTCGCTTAATCGCAATTTGATAATTTTTAATGGCCTTTATATAATTACCATTTTTATGGTATTCTTTTCCTCGAATATAAAATTTATTGGATTCCTGAACTCTTTTCTTTGAAATATTATTGGTTTGTGAATCTGTAGTTCTTTTATTATTAGTAACACCCATTTCTTTTAATTTTTTAAAGAATGCAATTTTCTCTAAAGAGTTCTCTCTTTTTGGTAAAGCAATTTTTCTTTGATATTTTGGTCTAATATCTTTTTCAGTTTGGTTTTTAACTGCATCTTCAAACTGTAATTGTTTTATTTTCGGAAGAAAAACAGTGTATAAATCGTCATTACTATTTCCAAAAATAGATTTTAGAATTCCATTTTTGTCTAGTAAAGCAGCGCCGGGTATCATTGATTTTGTTCCTGGTGTAGCGTAATCGTCTTTTGTAACAAAATACTCTGCATTTTTACCACTTGGTGTAAGGCCTGAAAAATACTTTTTCCACTCCTTAAGATCTTTTACCGAAGGTTGTTGTTCTTTTTCATTCATAAGAACTAAATTTATTACCTTAACAACACTTTCAATTTTATGGTCTTTAAATCCTGAGTAAGTATTGAAATAATCATCCATTGTTTGTAAGTTTGGTTGAGGAGAAATATTATGAAACTTTGTTTTTGTTTTATTTCCACCAGAGAAACCATGACAAGCAGGGCATGTGAATGCAATATACCTTATGAGTACTATCTGATTACGGAATTCACTGATCCTTCTGATTTTTCCGTTTACATCAAGGAACTCTATTTCTGGAAATACCTTAGATTTTTCTGGGGGCCAATCATTTGTGTTTGCTTGTAGGGAAAAATTTAAAGATAACAAAATTATTAAAAATTTAATAAGCAACTTAATAACTTATTCTCCTTGATTATATTTTTATGAATCAATTTTTTTAACTTGCACTTTTTATTAATTTTAGACTAATCTTAATATATGACAAGAGGAATAATTTTACTGTTTTTTTTATGCCTAACTAACTCTGTTTTAGGAGATTCGAATAAGGGAGTGAAACTTTATGAATCTGGTAAAATTAAGGAAGCTGAAGTTCAACTATTAGCCGATGCTAGGAACAGTTTAAAGAAGAAAGATTTAGTAAGGATATGGCATTCTTATACACAATTAGCTTGGTATTACCACATGATCTCCGATTATCGGAAAGGTGTGGGTTTTTCACTTATTGCTCTAAGAAATGCTCGTTTACTCAAAGATAAATTTAAAATTGGAAAGAGCTTGAATTTTGTTGGTTGGAGTTATTCACAAATTGGCAGATACAAATTAGCAGAAGAATTTTTTAAAAAGGCAATCTATTTAAGTTCCTATATAGATAAAGATACGGGGAAGGAAGTTGTTTCCATTCCAATGGTTTGGGGGCTCGCTAGTCAAGAACTGGGACATCTGTATATTAAAATTGGGAAAGTGTTTGAGGGAGAAAAATTTTTATTGAAAACCTTTAAATTATCAAAAAAATTAGATATCTTGCAAGGAATATCGGAGAGTGGAGCATATTTGGCAAGGTTAGAACTACTTAAAGGAAACTTAGGAAAGGCTGTCCAGCGACAATTACTTTTCCACTTCAACGACAACTATAATTACCCACGAAAAATCTCTAAAATGATGCCATATTAATTATAAAACGATGAATATCATATGATTTCAGTATGATGGAGTGTGGGTACTTATTACAACTAAAAAAATCATCCCTCTCATCATGTTATTCAAATAGAGTAAAACTCTTTAATAAGTATGTATTTTGATTTAATTGAAATTTCTTTACGAGTAATATCAAGATAGTTCAGTTGTTTCATACTAGCTTTGCCTAGTTAAGTAGGGGATAATTACTTATAGGGTTTTAGAACTGGATGGGCACATAAGAGTATATTAGGTAAGTATATTCATATTGGTTACTATGATGATTATGTTGAAGGCGAGTCTATTTTTGAAGTGGAATGGTTGTGATCTTAGAATATAGGAGTGCGACCCTTGATCAGATAGATGATGTTTACTCGGATATTGTTAAAGGAGCTAAATTTGGCCATTTTAATAATCTCTACTTTGAAAGCAAAACGATCTATTCATCTTGTCATGATGAGGAAGGTGCCGATTTTCATATTGATTAAGTTAGTAGGGTAAGCGAAAAATAAAAAATTACTACTACTACTACTACTACTACTATATACTAATTATTATATGCTAATTAATACGAAAAAATTATTTAAATCTAAAATTAAGTATTTGGTTACACTCCTTCTCGTTATATTTTTCTGTGAACTGTTAGTGATGATTGTTCTACATTTTTTTAAAATTGAATCACCAATTGTCGAAATGTTTTTAGATGGATTATTCTTATCTATACTGGTGGCACCATTACTTTATTATTTGTTATTCAAAAGAGGTTTTGACGAAAAGAATGAACTATTAGAAGAGTTGCAAAGACAGAAGGTCTTACTCGATACCGCTGCCCTTGTTTCAGAAACTGATTCAAGAGGAATAATAACGTATGCAAATGAAGCTTTTTGTAAAGTCTCAGGCTATACAAAAGATGAATTACTTGGTCAGCCTCATAATATAGTGAATTCAAAAAATCATACAAAGGAATTTTGGGAAAAATTTTGGAGCATAATTAAGAATGGTGAAATATTTAAAGGTGAAGTCTGTAACAAAACAAAGAATGGAAGTCTCTACTGGGTAGAGGCTACAGTGTCTCCGATGCTTAAGAATGAAAAAATAATTGGTTACTCAGCCTTAAGGGTTGATATAACTGATAGAAAAAAGGCTGAAGAATCTGAACGCCAGCTACAGAAGTCAAAGTTAGAATTTTTAGCAAACATGTCTCATGAAATTAGAACTCCAATGAATGGCGTGCTTGGCATGGTTTCTCTTTTGAAAGAATCTGATTTGTCTCCAGAACAAGACGATATAGTTAGGACTATTTCGTCTTCCGGTAATGGGCTAATGACTATTCTTAATGACATCTTAGATATTTCTAAGATAGAGTCGGGAAATCTAGACTTGGAAATCCGATCATTTGATTTGAATGAGTGTATTGACGAAGTTCTCTATTTGTTATCTACAACCTCTTCAGAGAAAAAAATAAACATAAAAAAGAAAATCGATAAAAGTCTTCCTCAGTATTTAAATGGAGACCCAACAAGAATTAAGCAAATTCTTATTAACTACCTTTCTAACGCTATTAAATTTTCAAAAATTGGTGATGAGGTATTTTTAGATGTTTATAATGTTTCGAAAACTGAGGGTGATTGTTATGATGTTAAGTTCTCGGTAAAGGACTCTGGAATCGGCATTAGTATTAAAAATCAAAAAAAATTATTCAGTGCATTTGTTCAAGCAGACACATCAATTACTAGAAAATTTGGCGGGACAGGTTTAGGATTAGCGATAATTTCAAAACTCGTAAAATTAATGCATGGCCATGTTGGACTGGAAAGCATTGAAGATAAAGGTTCCACCTTCAGTGTGACAATTCCTTTAAAAGAAGGCAAGGCTCATTATAAGGAAAAAGAAAAGCTTTATTCTATGGAAGAATTAAAATCCATAAACCATAAAATACTTGTTGTAGATGATAATACAATAAATCAAAAAGTAGCAAAAATGATGCTTAAAAAACTGGGTTTTTCATGTGATGTAGCATCTAATGGCCTAGAATCCCTAGAAGCCCTAGAATCCCTAGAAGCCCTAGAAGCCAATCAATATACGGTTGTTCTTATGGACATGCAGATGCCAGTAATGGATGGGGTTACTGCAACAAAAAAAATTATTGAAAGATATGGAGATAACAGGCCAAGGATTGTCGCAATGACTGCCAGTGCTTTTCAAGATGATAAGGATAAATGTTTTTCAGCCGGAATGGATTACTTTATAAGTAAGCCTGTTAAAGTAGGTGACTTAGGGCAAGTTTTAATTAAGTATGGCAAAATCTAGTGTTTTTGCCCATGTTAAAAATTGATTATTGAAGCCCCATGAATACAGGCCTTTCTAGTGGTCTACTCATTGGGGATTTTGCCCACCTCGGTTATGCAGCTTCGACCATAATATTTGGCTTTGAGTAATCTTCAGATAATTCAGATGTTTCATAGTAGCTTTGTTAAATTAAGTAAGTAAGTAAGTAAGTAAGTAAGTAAGGGATAATTACTTATAGGGTTTCGATGAAAGGGTGTTAATTCGGACTACTCTTTAGACCTTTACTAACCTGTCCTTTTTCTTGGGGTACAGATCATTATTGACCAGCCTTTACTTATTAAATAACACTCAATCCTGACTTAACTTACCCTGTAAAGTATTTGGCAACATTTAAACGTGGCCAGTACTTCAACAGTAAGTACTGGCGATTATTACTTATTTCCTTGAACTTGCTTCCTTGGCCCTAATACTTTCATTTGTGAACTCTAAAATTGTTGAGTGATGTACCAAACGATCAACTGCGGCCATCGTTGTCATTGGATCTTTAAAGATCTGATCCCATTTAGAAAAAACAAGATTGCTAGATATCATGACACTTCTTCTTTCGTAGCGATCAGCAAGCAGAGTAAATAATACTTCCATCTCATCACGGCTTTGTTGAACATAGCCAATATCATCTAAGATAATTACATCAAATTTTTCAAGACGTTTGAGAGCATTTTCAAGATCATAATCTTTTTTAGCAATAAGAAGCTTCTCAACAATCTTGAATGTTGGAGTAAAATAAATACTTGTATTATACCTGAGAATTAATTCTCGTCCTAGTGCTCCCAGCAAATGGCTTTTGCCTCTGCCGGGAAGTCCAAAGGCCAAGACGTTGCTGGCTTCATGAACAAACTCACCTTTCAAAAGTGAATTGAAGGCTTTTCTAACTTTTGTTGTTAGTAGTTTTTGATCAAGAGTCTCAAAGGTATATTGAGGAGGTATTTTTGATTGTTTTAGAAGTCTTGCTGTCTTTAATTCTTTTCGATGATCAAGCTCACAAAAACTTAACTCTTTTAAAAATCTCTCATAGCTCCAGTTACCTCTATCAGCTTTCTTCTCCAGTGCCTCAAAATTTGAAACAAATGTTGAGAGTTTTAATTCTTTTAATAATTCATTGGTAGCAGTTTTCATGATCTTCATCTCCTTTATTTAAAAATAAACTATCGTATATATTTAGATTGGGTGTTAGTTCGATTGAATCAATGATTGACTCTTTTTCTGCAAGCACCAGCTCTGCAATAAGTTCACTGGATAAAGTTAAATCGCTGTCAGATAAAATTAAATCAATTGCAACATCAACATCATCTTCAAAATTATCAGCTGCTAACTTTAAGATTCGAAGATATTCAAGTGTTGCCTGTCGATTGGATCTCTTTTTAATTAAATCATCGTATGCAAGTTTGAAGTTATCAGTTGGATAAAGTTCATCCCGATATTTATAATTTTCAAATGCAGCAGGCTTTCTGATTAGAGAGTGAATAAGGTGGCGATAATCAATTACTATTCCTCGATCACCCAATACTCGTGGCATGGAGAAAACGAGATCTACTCCAGAATACAGATCAATCTTATGCTCGTAGATTCTTGCTTTGAGTTTTGATCCAATAAGTCTCGAAGGTACAGAATATGTAATTTTCTTAATATTGGCTGTGCTTCTATTTCTGACAGTAATATACTCTTCTTGATATTCTGGAAGAGGACTTTCTGGAATTGTTATTAATCTTGGTAGTTCTTCTTCAAATTTAACTTTTCTTTTGAGGTTCGCTTTATCAATTACTATATTTATAAAGTTTTGATACTCAGGTTCATCCTTAAAGTTTTTACTGCCTCTTATTATTAAGGCCTGCTTGATTTTATTTTTCAGATGTCCATTCAATGATTCAACAACTCCATTTTCATTAGGACTTGCGATATTTGTTTTCTGGGCCTTAATTCCATAGTAGTCAAGGATTTGAATATATTCATCATTAAAAACTCTTTTCTTCTTATCTTTACATGGTCTATGAGTTGCAGCAGAGCTATTATCCACTTGAAGAATAACTGGAGCTTTACCAGCAACACGGTAAAGAAAGTCACGCAGCCCTTTTTTAATTGAAAGAATAGACTCTGATCTACAAATTGTTGCAGACTCAATATTTGAATGATTAAGAGTAAAGTGTGTTAGCTTGTGTTTAAAGAACTGCCCATTGATTTCAATCGCAAACTTATTCATATCCAGCCAATCAAGTTGTGCCATCTTTCCTGGAATTGTTAGCTGATCAAAGTAAACTTCTTGATTATGGCCATGTTTGATTCGCCACTGCTTCATTCGACGCTGAAACGTTCGCAATTGGCCTTCATGAGCACTTTGTGGATATTTCTCAATAAGGTGTTCAAATAAAGACTTAGCCTCAATGTCAGGGTTTTCTTCAAGAAAATCTTCAGCAAGTGGCCATATCTTTTGAAGATTATCGGGTCTTGTTCTCCATTGGCGATCCTTAATTGATTCACTTGGAAGAGCGTTTTGTTTTAAATACTTTGAAGCTGTCTTTCTATCCATCCCAGTCTTTAACGCAGCTATTTTAATTACTTTAGATTTTCTAAACTCTTTCCAAAGGGCCAGTACTTGATTATCCGTAACCATTATCTGCACCTCCTGTGCTTTTAATAGTCTACTGATTGAATCAAATTAATGGGTAATTATAGTTGTCGTCGATGGGTAGTTTATATTGTCGTCAGCCAAAAGGCAGAAAAATACTCAAAAGAATCCTTAGATGTATCAATTAAATGTAAATGCTCTTCAAATAATACGTCAAGAGCTAAAGTTACGATGGCCATGGTTCAATATGAAAAATACTTAAAGGATCCAAAATCTGTAGACCACCTTGAGGATACTATTGAAGATGCACTTAATTCAGCCCTTGCTAATAAAAATAGAAAATATATTGCTGAAGCGAAAATACTTCTATCTAAGACAATGAAAAATCGCAACCCTCAGGCCAGAATCGATATTGTAGACGAAGCATTAGAACTTTACAAAGATATTGGTTCAGAAAATATCAGTACAGCATTACTTGAAAAGAGTATTCTCCTTTTTGAAAATAACGAATTAGAAGTAGCTGAGATTTTATTAGAAGAGGGAATTGAAAATGCAAAAGAAAGAAATCAAATCATTTCTAAGGCCTATTTGGTATCTCAAAAAGCAGCATTGGCACAAAGTCGTGGAAAGACCCTATTAGCGATTAAAGTACTCATTAAGAATTTAAAAGAGCAAAAAAGTTTGAAACTTTATCCACTACTTTATCAAAATAAATTAAAACTAATGGAGATTTTCATGGATGAAGGCTTTTTCAAACTCGCTCTTAAAATTGGTTACAAGGCCCTTGCTTTAAATTTAAAAATACGAAATAGGGAAACAAACAAGGAAATTCTTTCCTCACTTATCGAAGATGAATTGACCCTAAAAACTGATATCAGTAATATTAAATTGAATCTGGCAGATGAATATTTACATGCACCATAATATAATTGTTTACCTTTAATCTAAGCAGTAGATCAGATTAAAGTGTTGTCCAATTTAATTCTTTGGAGTTGGAATTTCCTATGATTCAATTATGCTGCCTTCTTTAGAACTTGAATATTTTGTGAACTATAACTAATTCTTGCATCCCACAGAGCTTCATACTTTTTTGAAATATCCAGTGCGTATTTTGAAAATACCTTTGTATGGAAAATTTGTGCAAGATCTCCGTTTAGACTACTCTGTGGAAATATTGAGTTGCTAGAGATAGGATCAAATCCCATTTTTTGGAAAAATTGATCGGTTTTAACTTTAACGGATCCACAAGTTATCATCTCATTTATACCATGATCCTCATGGTGCTTTACCACTAATAACATTATTAGATCCTGAAATAGTAACTTCATTTCAGGAGTTCTAAGACTTTTGATGTTTGGATCTTGGGCCCAAGAGTAATCAAATGAAATTTTATTATTAGACTTCTTGGATTCATTGAGAATGTTACTTAGCTCGGACAGACATTCTTTGGAACCGTCTGCTTCAACTAAAGAAATGCAGGGAAAAGCTGTTTTATATTCTTCGCACTTGTCCAGTGTAACAGACTTATAAGAAAAAAGTGGTTTTAAACGGATCCCTTTTTGACATACAATTAGATGGGTTCCAAAGTAGTCAATTTTGTCGGAAGATATAACGTTGTGGCCGTAAACATTACCGTAGCCTTGTAGTTTTATATCAATTGTATCGCAATATAACTGCCTAATGTCTTTATCATTCCAAAAATCTTTTAAATCTTCAATTACCACAACTTGTAAATCATCGATAGTAAGCATAATTCCTCCCTTAAAGACTAACTTCTCGGTATATTCGACGAGGAATTTATTCATTTTGTTATTTATTATGTAATTATTTGATACTCTGTGACTTGATCGCCTTGATAAATACATTTTGTTTTAACTACATTTGCTGTTGGTAATAATTGATACTTAGTGAACGAAGAGAAAACACCCATTTTTGTGAGGCAAGTTGTGGTGTTGCCAATTAATTTTTTCCGAAGAAGATCTTTTGCTTCCTCGGACGGAGTAGAGTGAACTATTATCCTATTATTTGAGTTAGATTTAAGAGTATAGTCAAAGTTTTTCTCAAATTCTTTACTTAGACCATTGCAGATAGCTTCAAACATTTCGTACTTGTTTTGAAAAGAGCTGAGTATCTGACCTAGTTCCTTATTTTTGTTAACCTCATAAGACCATCTTCCCAGGGCAGTAAAATCATCTTTATTAAAGTGAAAGGTCTTTTTTAGTAAGGCACATAGATCTGAAATAACATTTATATTCATTGATCTATTATCTTCTTTAAAAAATAGCGGATCTATTTGAAGGTGAGAAAGAACGGCATACTTTACATTTTCATTATATTTTAACTCAAGATAATCTAAGCAGTTAATTATTGTTCGACTCTTGCTGAGCTTACCATAGTCATATTTTGTGGGGAGTGCATATGAATTGCCGTAGAATCTTTCTCTTAAGCTCATGTAATCGATTTTACCCAAAGAGAAATGGTTCATATTAAGACCTAGTCTAATACAGAGTCTGTCTAGGTTAGGGAGTGCAGGGAGCAGTTCATTGTTTTTAAATTTTTTATACTTAGGTTCTGTTAGCGCGAGCATATTAGCAATAGCGGTATCATTTAGAGTTAAAATAAATTTAATATTTTCAATTTTTTTCCAAAAAATTCGACCTGATTCTTTATACTGCATATTCTATTATATACTCTGTCGTCGATTTTTTTGAGACATTAATGTCCTTTACTTGTTTTGAGCTCTTTAAGATATCTTTCGTAAGTGTAGACTTATACTTCAAGTATTTTTCAATAAATGCTTTGTCACTATCAGTGTATGCAAAGTTTTTATTAATTTCTATTTTGATTTTATTACCTTTTTTACTAAAACGGGCTATTTCAGAAGAAGCTTCTAGTGATTGTAAAGTCTTTGGTAAGTTAGTATTTAACTGATTTCTTGTTAGTTTGGAAGAAGGTAGGAAGTAGTCCAAGTCTTCAATGAAGGCTTTAGATGCCATTTTTTCGTATTGACCTATATTAGAGTTCATAAATTTAAAAATTATAGCTAGAACTGATACAGGGATATTAAAGTCAACGATTCTGAAAATATCGATGTCAATACCATTTTTCTTCATTGTATCTTCAAAAGAAAATTTTTGCTCCATTTTAGTAATGGAGTTAATGAAAGGTATACATTCCTTGGCTTTTATTAAACTAGTACTGGGTTTCTTTCCAAATTTAAAGTTAGATTTTTTATATGAATCTCTAGGAATAGTGCTAAAAACATAACCAGATCGATAAGTAAGGTCAGCATCAAGGCCAAGTGATTGGCAGAATTGGTACCATTTATGAGTATCAGGCATAAGAGCACCTGACTCAAATTTGGAAATTGCACTTTGGGATACATTGATTAACTTGGCCATTTCGGCCTGCTTTAAACCTCTTAATTTTCGTGCAGCACGAAATATACCAGATACTCTTTCTCTGATTAGATTTTCTTCACTAGATAGTTCCATAAGCGCCTCTATAAGTATTTTATTTATAATATACTTATAATTACTTTATATCAAACAAGGAATTGAGGCGAGTGTAACTATTTTTTTGTAAAGGTTTCTGTGCTTATTTCTAGTGTGGAAAAATCAATCTTAACAAATTTAGGCATAATGGGTGTCGATGGTATTTTTTGACCCAAAATTTCGGATCCTAAGAAATCACAAAGGATTCTTGTCACGACAATCGAATGTCCGACTAGACAAGATGGACCAAAAATCGGAACCCCTTTGTTTAGGGCCACCTTTTTAAAATTATTTAATTGCTCATTCTTAAGGTAAATAGGGTTGGGAGATGCCACATTGTTCGCAACTTCATCTAGAATCTCACTATCGCTCATTTTATTGTCAAAGCTAAGAAAGTCTTCAAATTTGAATTCATTTCCTTGAAACTTATAAAAGTGTACTCCAAGGCCTATGACGTAAGCGCTGTAAACAGGAATGCTATATTTCCTACATGCTTGGTGTAAAATATAATGTGCTTCAAGTGGAAAAATATCAATTTCATCAACGATGAAATCACAACCAGAAATAAATTCTTCAACTATCTCTTGAGTTATCCCTTGCTCAAATACTTTTAATTTTACATCAGGAGCAATGACACTTATTTCATTTTGTGATGTGAGAGACTTTTTTTTTCCGACAGTATTAGTATTAGCAATTACTTGTCTATTAATGTTTGAAGTATCAATGGTGTCTGGATCAGCTAATCTTAATTCACCAACACCGACCCGCGCTAAATATTCTGCAATATTGGATCCCATCCCACCAAGACCTGCAATTCCAATTTTAAGGTTTCTAATTGCAAGTTGGCCTTTTTCGCCACCAAGAAAAAAGTGGTTTCTTTGGGTTCTTTCTATATAGAATTCTTCATCAGATCGCTCTCTTATGCTGGCTTTCATAATTATACTTCCTTTATCCATAATATTTAATTATCTAATCGGAATATATAATTTTTAGATTAATCTCTAGTATTTCTTTGGTGTATAACTATTTTTGTCGCAGAAAAAGCACTTCGCTCTGTTTTTTTTAGTTAGAGATCAATGATGGAGTAGTAAGTTTATTCTTTTATAGTTTGTATTCGGCTCAAGTGGATCGCTAAAATTAATCGAATGTTAGGGAGTGAATTTCCAGAATAAATTTTGTGTGGAAGGGTTAAGAAGTCTGTTCAAATTCTGTCAAGGAATAATGAATCAGACCTTTTTAAATAAAAAAGTATTTTAAAAAAATCTTAAATAAGAATACCATTGAAACACTTATCGATCTAACTAATGAGAGAAGGTCCGAAAGTCATTGAGAACTTCTTTTCATTAGATACCAAGGCTTAATCCTACTGATCCCTTAAGAACTTTTATAGCATCTTGGAGATATAATATCTGTATCGTAATTAATTAAGGTTCCAAGCGTATTTCTTTTTCTATTATTTTATGCTCATTTCTAATTTCAAGAAATATACACTATAACAATATTAAGACCATCTATTGATAGCAGCTACTAGCTATAAAGGTTATTTATTAAATTTTTATTAAACGCCAGTTCTTAATGGCATTTTCAAGAAATAGTTCTAAAATTTTCTTAATTATTTCATATCGAAAATATGTTAGGCCAAAATTTATATTTTCTTAATGCTTAGTCTAGGTGGTGTATTCGGGGATTGTTCCTGTATTCTCTTTGGAATTTTCTTAAGTTTTCGAGGGGGAGTACCGTAAACTACTCTAGTAAAAAAAAATGATTTGACTGAACGTTTGCGGAGATCACTTATGAAATTTATCCTTGCCACAATTTTTCTATTTGCTCATTCAAGTACTCTCTTTGCAGACAGTAGGTCTGTAGATTTTAAGCATGAGCTAACGACCATTAAAAAAGTTGATGCAGCAACATTTAAAAGTCTTTTGACTGTAAAGAAGACCTCTAAATCGAAGAATCATAATCATTTAATCTGCAAGGAAACAACAATTACCAAGAAGAATGGAGAAATAGTAAAGCGAAAGATTATTAAAAGAAAATTCAATAAAAATGGGAAGCTTAAAAAGAAGGTCACTCATATTGTGTTTATTGATGAGAATGGAAAAAAACATTTTAAGGCACCTTATAGTTTAGTTGAAATAAATAATGAAGATCCAAATAAGTTAACGCTTGAACTCGATTCTTTTGACATTAAAAACAAATCAAAAGATAAGTATAAAATTACTGCTATCAACTATAAAGTAATGGAGCCTGAGTTAAATTTCAAAGGCAGAAAAGATAAATTGGTAGCCAATCTTTATGAAGTTGAGGGGAAGACTAGATTCGATGTAGATATAAATGATTTACAAGCCGGTGATTACGATTTGTTCTTGAGAATTACTTCAAATAAAACTGTTCATATCGAGCATGCTTCTAAAAAGAAGAAGAAGAAGAAACTAAAGAAGTACATCCATAAAGCAAACATTAGTTTTAATAAAAACTCAGCATCACTCATTGCCGATTTAAACATACTTGAGTTGGATCAACTTAAGTCCAGAATCTTAATTGATATGGGTGGATCAAGTTCCGATCAAGGTGATATTATTAAGTACATTGCAAGGCTGTATGAGAATGATGAACTTGCAAGTGAGAATGAATATCTTGTAAGTGATTCAACTCGATTTGGATATGTTTTTACCCATTCTGATACAGCTTACCAGATAGAACTAGAGGTCTTTGATTCTATTGGAAATAGCGCAAAAGTACTTAGTGAAAAAATCACTCCTATTGCAATTGCGCCAGAGATTAATTATTCTCTAACTCAAAATGGCATCTTTAAAGATACATTTAGGATAGACTTTGCTGGCTCAATACTACCTCAAGGAGTTCCAAACTTTAGTTTCTTTGGAGTTAGAGTTCTTAGAGACGGGGTAACATTAGAGGAAAAATTTAGCACAAATGGTGAATTCGAGTTTCAGATTAAAACTAGAGGTGAATTTTCACTTATGGCAATTGTTGGTGCGAGTAATGGAACCTTTAATTTTGCTATTGATCCACTAAACTATCTAGCTGAAGATATTCCAGACACCCTTCACTTAAATTATTCACATCATTTTTTCGATGATAATGACCCTAGAAAACTATTTGTAGCTTTTTCTAATCAAATTACTAAAGAGGATTTCAAGCAGTTTAATGTATCCCTTACTCATCTCGCTTCAGGCTATACAACGACATACGTATCAAGCGAGTATATCTTTGATCAAAGTATTCTTCATGCACTCGTTGGGACAACACAATCGGGGGAGTATAGATTTGACATTGAACTAGAGTTAAATGATAGAACGAAGTCAGCTCCTTTTAGTATTACTGAAACTTTCAATATTGACTTAGGTGTGGCTTCTTTAAAGTTAAACTTAGAGCCTGTTGAAGGCAAAGTAAGAACTTTTACAATTAACTCAATTGGATCAGCACCAGGTAACTACGGTGAGTTTACAGATGTAACATGTAATATTTCTCATCCTGAGAGTGGGGAGAGCTTTACCAATAGTGCTATAGGGAATCCACCGCAAGAGTTAAGTTTATGGATTGCGGGTCTTTGGAAGGTAGATTGTCTTGGAGTTACAAGTCTAGGTCTTCAGGCCGACCTTAATCAAGAAATTAAAATCATTAATAAAGAACCCGTTCTTGCACTTGATGTTGCGTTGACTAATGCAGCAGATAGAAGTTATCTCGCAAGTATGCAGGCAACGGACCCAGATGGATATATTTCAAGTTTAAAGCTAACGCTTAAACACCCAAACTTAGCTGATCAAGTAATTGAAACAGGTGTAGGTGAATTAACATTATACTTAAATCAAGTTGGAGTTTATAATTTAGACTTAACAGGAGTTGATTCAGATGGTGCAGAAGTTACGGTCTCAAAATCTATTGAAGTGATTAACCAATTTCCTACAGTAAGCTATAATATCATCACAACTAATCAAAACGAAAGGGACTTTGAGTTGCAAGCAGATTACCAAGACGTAGATGGATATATTATTAGAGCACTTCTTTTAATGACAGCCCCAAGTGGTGATCAGTTTTCTTGGGATATCGGAACTAGTATACCTCTAAGCCTAGACGAAGCTGGTACTTACTTATTTTCTCTTGCTGTACAAGATCAAGATGGACAGTGGAGCAGTGAAGTCCTAAAGCAATTTGAAGTCGTAAATAAACTTCCAATCGCAGCTTTTGAAATCTCTCAAATATCTCCGGATAGATACTTTTTTGTTGTTCAAAGCTCAACTGATAGTGACGGACACCTTGTTGAATACAACTTTAACTTTAGTGGTCCTAATGGAGAAGTTCTAACAAATCAGAGTTCTTCAAATTTTGAAATTCAACTATCAAGTGCTGGAATTTGGAACGCAAACTTAATTGTTACAGACAATGACGGCGGAGTATCTGTTCCAACAAACAAAACAATAAATATTGTAAATCAATTACCGAGTGCAAGCTTCTTAGTTGAGTTAAGAGAAGATAAAAAAGGTGTTAACATCTCTGCTTCAGGAAATGATCCAGACGGCGCAAGCATCAGCTATAACTTAAAAGCTACAGATATAGACGGCGAGATAAGTTCTTTTCAATACAGCACAGATTCATTTAGCACAGATCTGAATAAACCCGGAATATGGAATTTAGAGCTTACAGCAGTTGATTCAGACGGCGGAGTATCTAACCCATCAGTATTTACGATGGAGATTGAAGACCTTGCACCAATTGCAGCCTTTGAGATCAGTAATAGTAATGGGATTTATTCACTCGATGCCTCAAACTCAAGTGATGATTATGAAATTGTTTCATATAAGTTCACAGTAACTAATCCAAGAAATGAAACCACAGAGTACATGAATGCAAGTGTTTTAAATGCAGGTATGAGCTTTGACGGTACATGGACAATTGATTTAGTCGTAACAGATAACAAAGGTCAAGAGGCAGAAATCGCAACAAAGTCTGTTCTAGTGGATATTTTACCACCAGACCCAGGTCCAGAAAATGATAATACTCTTGCTGGAATTGATTCTGACGGTGATGGGGTTAGGGATGATATTGAAAGACATATTGCCTCATTAAATAAATCAAATGAAATCAAAAACTCATTGAAAGAATTTAGCAAAAGGTTACAAGCTTCACTCACCTCAGGTAGTGACAAAGAAGAATCAGTGAGCAATACTTTTTCAGAGCTTAATTATCAATATTGCTTAAAAAGTAAAATGAGCGATGAAGACGTTGACAAATTTACAGTTCAGTTAAGAATACATACACATAATTCAAAAGAGCGCTTAATGAAGTGGGCGAGGAATCAGAGTCACTTCAGTGGAACTATTGTTACCCTTGATTCGAACAAAGCTACATATTCAAATTACTGTGATAAATAAGGACCTTTATGAGATTTTTACTTTTACTATTTACTATTGCTTTTCTGTCGTGTGAATCGAATGCGATTGACGAAGCTAAACTTCTTGGGCCTGATAAAGATAATAATGGAGTTAGGGATGATATTGATAAGTGGATCAATAAAACATATAAAAACCATGATCAAATAAAAGCAGCAAAATTAAAAGCTAAATACAATCGACTGGCACTTAAGTTCCACAAAGATAAAGAAAAGTCTAACCAATACACACATAAAGCCCTTGATTTATCAAACTGTCTTGCAAATCTAGTTAAAAATTTTAAATTATGGTCTAAACGATTAGATAGTTATCATTTGCTTACTTACAACACCAGAGAAAGGCTCAAGGTATATACTATCGTAAATTCAAATTTCTCCGGACAAGTTGGGTATATTGAAACCGACCTCGTCAAATCGTGTGAATTTAAACTAACTCAAAAGGAGCTCGAATGAATAAGTATTTAATATTTATATCTATGCTAATTACAATAAGCTCTCATGCTCAGAATATTGAAGCAATTAATAAGTGCACAGTAGATAAAGAACTTAATCTTGTATACCTAAACGGCGTAAATAATTTTATTGAACCTCACGTTAATAAGTCTGTACGTCATATAGGAGAATTGCTTAACCGAAAGCAAGGTCTAGCAAACCTCAAAGTGGATGATCTATGTGTTTCTTATTCTTATAACCAAAGTCGATATTTGGAAGACGCTGTCGAAACAATAGCCTTAAAAGTAAAAGAGGCAATGGAAGCAAAAGGAGAAGTGTTCTCATGGATTGATGTGGCGACTTTTTTCTTTTCAAATCCAGCCTACATTGCGACCTTGCGAAGAATTGGTTATACCCCTGCACAAATAACAACGCTAATGGCTACTACATATGAGAGTTATAGAGTAACTGAGCAATTATACGAAGACTTAGATAGCACATCATCTGATGTTGAACTTTTTTTAAGTAAAAACCCAACTTTACTAGTTTCGCACTCTGAAGGAAACTTATTCGCGAATGAAATATACAAAAAACTAAAATCTAAAAATAATCCAGAACTAACAAAAAGGTTGGAAACAAAATTTGCTAACTTACAAGTTGCAAGTGCTGCAAATAGATTGGATGCTGAGATTTCAGACCACTATACTGTGGTTCAGGACAATATAATTAGTAGGCTTCTAGACTCCATTCCTAATATAACGATACTCCCAACTAATGTTAACTTAAATTCTAGCCTTCCAACTTTATTGTTAAATGATCCAACAATTCATGGTTTTGTGGAGACATACACCAACAGTGAACTCATCGGTATCATAGATGGCAACAAAACAGATACTATGGAAAATATTTTCTACGAAAAACTCAATACACTTGCAGAAAAAGTTTTAGATAGTACAGACAGCTTTCAAGTTGTTAAAACTAATAATATTCGAATTCATTACTTCCAAGTACCATACTCTCAAAGTTGGATTACATTTGTTAATGAAGCTACTGGTGAGCAAAAAAAGCCAGACTGGTCTCTTGTGGATGAAGTAAAAATCTCAGTCTATCCTCGAGGTATCAAAAGAGGAAAAATTCTCCCTGACGGTAGTGTCAGTATCTTTGATGAAACTGTTTTAGTTGAAGAATACTCTGCTAAAAATCTAGGTCTTGATGAAAATAATATATATAAATTTGATATTACTAAATTAAATGTAAGCTTTAGTGATACAGATCTTTTGATCGAAGATAATAGTTACAAAGAGGCCATACCAAGTGGTGGAACTCGTTATAGAGAATATACAGAGAAAATTGAACTCGACCAACTGACAAGTCACATGAGCGAGTTTACTGCTTTCGAAAATACTTATTCTGAAACCACCCAATTTATTGGTTTATATTACACACCTGTTCGTACTGTAATTCCAACATCGGTGGCAAATTTCAAATTTTCATTTAAAATGAAAAATGGAAAAATCTTAGAAAATAATATTATAGCAAAAGAGTACCGCGACGGGGTTGTCAGTGGTGGGACAGTTCAAGTCAGGATGGATCCAAACATCAAACGCTACGAAACAACCTGTATGGACTCAGAAGGTTTAAACCTAGCAAATTCAAGCATAAACTACTTTTATGAAGGAGCGTCAATAAATTGCTTTAACATCGCTTTGCATGGTGGTGGATATAGTACAACGTTTCATAATCTTAAAGCGGGGAAGCATCTAATTTGTCAACGTGAACGTTATGTTAATGCTGAAGATAAGTTTTATATTCTGGATAACAGTTCTTCGGGGGCGATATGTACTGAGTAGTAGATTTGGATTTCAGGAACTGTAGTTAATCCTCTATAGAGGCTAAAGGCTACTTGTGAGTTTTTCTTTAATTCCTGAAAAACAATTTACGGGAGAATATTTGGTTCTAGTTGGCTGATTGTAAGAGTAAAAGATTTCTTACAATTTTATTTACAAAATATGAGTACTTTTAATTTATACATAGAGGGAAACAGATAATGAAAGTGAATGGTGAAAAAGCAATTGATATGTTACTTGCTTTGAATAAAGATTTTATAAAAGATTTTCTTAAAGATCATAATTTAAAGGTCGGTGGGAATAAAGCAACCCTTAAAGATAGGCTACTTGAAGCCTATAAAAAAAAGAAAATAAAATTAAATGATATCGTTAAATATATTGATGAAAAAGAAGGTTGGGGAAATCTGATCTGTACCCCTTAATTGGGACACTTAAATAAAAAGCCCCATCCGTGGTAAGATGGGGTTTGTTATTTTAGGAGTACAGAATGCAAGAATTATCCGACTATCAAAGAAGGCTATTACTCAAAAGC